>JAWLCZ010000216.1:0-5952 GCA_041686835.1 Paenibacillaceae bacterium
AGGTTTTTAGCTTTTAACAAAATGATGCGAGTACGCCAATTATTTTCATGTATGGTGGCCGGAATGGTACATTACGGGATTGTTTGTGCAACATAAACCTGTCAAATCGTCATCTTCGCCCGTTTTGACCCCAATATGTTGCATTTCGTGCAACATAAACGGACGAACAGCAAGTACAGAGCATTTATGCACGATATCTCTCTCTTAACAAGGAAGCGAGTAGCCGTACGTCTCCCCCGGCTGCGTCATGACGTTGCCGATGAACACTTTCACCGTGTTTTTTTTTCGCCGTGCGAGACACCCAGCGCGCGGTTCGCCATATGGTGTCGGTCCCCCATGTCGCATCGCCGGCCGGCAGAGGAACGTATGAATTTCGCCGCGCCGAGCAGCATTTCGGCGGTTATGCCGTGCAGTTCTTCATCACAAACGGCTCAAATGCCCCGATGGGGGAAAGTCCGTTTTTAATATTTCAGGGTGTACGCCAATATAGTAAACCATAGATGAAAAATATTGGGCAAAAAGGGATGAGCTGAATGAATCGGATGGGTATTGTTCAATTCAACCAGTACGTATTGCCCGCCAATGCCACCGGCAGTACAGCGCAATGGATGGGCACTTTTACTCCTCAGCCCCTGGCACCGCCTTTATCGATTACGATGCATCATCCGCACAATCATATATGGATGAACGTAACGGTCGGCTGGAATTCACCTTCCTTGCGCAAAACGGATTTAATATTTGAAATTCACCGCAATACGATAGGAAACGTTGTTTTTCGCGCTTTTGACAGTATCGAATGCAGCGGCGTCTTTTTCTCGCTCCCAAGCTTAAGGACGACCAGTTTCTCGCATGTCGATTGGTCGCCGACAACTTCTCCGGAGAATCAACAAGCAAGTTACATAGTGACGGCCCGGTTAGCGTTTGGAAGTTCCGGCGGCGCTTTTATTACCGGTCCGATTACTATCGCCATTGCCGAAATAGGATCTGTAAGCATCAACAGACAAATCACGTTGATGACCCGAAATATTTATATCGGGGCGTCCCTGATTCCGCTGTTTACCGCGACTCCACAGCAGCTTCCGCAAACGGTCCATGAAGTGTTTGAACAAATTCCGGCGACCCGTTTTCCTGAAAGAGCGGAGGCGCTTGCCGATGAAATTGCGGGGACACAACCGGATCTGATTGGATTGCAGGAGGTTGCGCTCGTCCGCATTCAATCGCCGGGAGATTCTTTTAGCGGCAATGCGCCGGCCACGACGGTTGTGTTTGATTATCTCGAGATTCTTCTCGATAAATTAAATCAAAGAGGACTCGATTATGAAGCTGTGGCCGTTACGACGAACTTTGACGGCGAATTCCCAAGCAGCACGGGTGACGAGATCCGGTTAACGGACAGGGATGTCATCCTCGCCAGAAAGAAATCCAATCTCGAAATTTCCAATATTCAGGAACGCAATTTTAATACGACGCTTGTTCTGCCGGTTGCCGGGCGGCCTTTTGCACTGTTAAGGGGATGGGCCAGCGTTGACGTTAACGCGGGCGGGTACAAGTTCCGGCTAATCAATACACACCTTGAAGCAAGTTCGTCACCCGTGCAAGCGGCTCAAGCGGATGAGCTGCTGCAAGGGCCGGGAAACACGGAGCTTCCGCTTCTTTTCATTGGCGATTTCAATTCAAATGCCGACGGTTCCGGCTCGCCAACGTATGGTCGTTTGATCGCTGCCGGATTTAAAGACGTTTGGAAGATAGCCGGCTCAGGTCCCGGTTTTACAAGCTATCACGATGTTGATTTGCGAAATCCCGTACCGAATTTAAAAAGAAGAATCGATTTCATTCTGTTCCGCCACGGTTTCACTGTCGAGAAGGTTAGTCTTGTGGGGGGAGCACCTGCAGATCGGACTCCAAGCGGACTATGGCCCTCCGATCATGCAGGTGTTGTGGCTGTCTTAAAAACTGCGGATTAATGCGGAGCCGTGAATTCTTCGCCGCCGCAAGGGCCGGAATCGGTGTTGTTTTCCTTCACGAGCACTTCCCCGTTCCGTGTATACAGCGGGTTGTAAAAATGCGCCAGGCGGCGTGTCGATTCGCCGACATAGTGACAGATGAACGCCCGGCGGAACCGATCTTTGGAACGGTTCGGATACGATCCGTGGATGACGCTGCCGTTAAAGAACAGGACGTCGCCCGCCTCCAGATTCGTCGGCACGATTTCCAGCCCTTCGGGCACGTCGACCTCATCTTTCGTGAACGATTGTTCCGGATCGGCCAAATGCGGGCACAGCACTTCCAGGTTGTTCGACTTCGGAACAATAACCATTCCGCCGTTTTCCTGATCGGCGGGGTCGACCGCCACCCATGCGGCGATGCACGTTCCCGGCTCCACCTTTAAATAATAATTGTCCTGATGCAGCGCCTGTCCGCGGGCTCCGGGAGGTTTAAAGTAGAACATGCTCTGCGCCGCCAACGGTTCTTCCCGGAACAACCCGGCCAGCACATCCATAATTTTCGGATGGAGCATATACCGGCATGCCGTTTCATTGTACCGGTGCGGATGCATCATGCGGGGGTACTGCTTCAGGATGTCGCCGCCCGATTCTTCGGCCGATTTCGGTTCGAAATAACCGGGGATCGGTCCTTTGGCGTGCAGATCCATAAACAAGTCTTTGATTTCCGCTATTTCCTCCGGAGCAAGCAGTCCGCGCATAATCAGATAGCCCTGCTGATCGAAATGTTCCACTTGCGCATCGGAAAGCGGTCCGTCAAGCAATTGATGAGTCATCGAAATCCTCCTGTTCCATGCATGAATGTTTTGCTATCATTGTATAATAGGGTTAATCCGAAAGGAATGATCTGAATGGCTGATTACCTGCACGATCCTGCTGTCGAGACGCCTGCCCCGCCGCCAGGCATTCTTGTCGCGGATCATTTCGTCCAGCCATACGGTTATGAAACGCACCGCTCCGCGGGTACGAGAGACTGGCTCATCACATACACATTGTCGGGACAGGGCAATTACCGCATCGGCGATAAGATTCAGCCGTGCGTTTCCGGTGACATCGCCATTTTGCTGCCGGGCACGCCCCACCATTACGCGACGGCGGAAAACCAGATATGGGACTTTATGTGGGCGCATTTTGTCCCCCGTCCGTACTGGCTCGGGTGGATGAGGCTGCCGGAAGCGGCCAAAGGATTTGTATACATGCATGTGGGCGACAGCCTGGTTCGGCGCCGCATTCGGCTTGCCTTCGAACGGGCGCTCAGCGACGCCCGGATCGGTTTAAACGCCTATCATGAAGAACTGGCGATGAACGCGCTGGAAGAAGTGCTTTTGCTTGCCGCCCAGTCCAACGCCAAAGAGAGCGCACGCGTCCTCGACTACAGGGTAGAGCAGGTGCTGCGTCTGCTTGCCGACCGGATTTCCGAACCGATCAGCGTCGATGCGTTGGCCAAGGAGGTCAATCTTTCGCCCTCCCGGTTGGCCCATCTTTTCAAACAGCAGGTCGGGGATTCGATTATGGAAACGCTGTTAAAAATGCGCCTGCGCCAAGCGGCGCGGCTGCTGCAGTTTACGTCGCGGCAAGTGTCCGAAATCGCCAGCGACGTCGGGTTCAAATCCCCGTTTTATTTTACGCGGCAGTTTACGGCCCGCTTCGGGGTGAATCCGACGACCTACCGGGAGAAAACGCAGAGCCAATCGCTCAGGGCAGAGAGTGATTCGATTTTTCGCGAAAGAGAGGAATGACGGATGGATCCTTGGTACATCGACCCGCTGCATATTGTCATCCGGCTGGCGCTGGCACTGCTGCTGGGCGGCCTGATCGGTCTTGAACGGGAGCAGAGCAACCATGCCGCCGGATTTCGCACCCATATTCTCGTATGTTTGGGTTCCGCGCTCATTATGCTGCTTTCGATTTACGGTTTCAACGATTTTGTCAATGAACCGAGCGTGCGCATCGATCCGGCGCGTCTCGCCGCGCAGGTCATCAGCGGCATCGGTTTTTTGGGAGCGGGGACGATACTCCGGACCGGCCTGTCCATCACCGGATTGACGACAGCCGCGTCGCTATGGGTTGTCGCCGGCATCGGCCTTGCCGTCGGAGCGGGGTTCTATTTTCCGGCCATTCTGTCTACGGTGCTGGTCATCATCAGCCTGTTCATTTTAAACAAATTGGAGAAAAAGCTGTTTCAGGCGAAAAGAACTCATCTCGTCAACATTCATGCCTTTGACCGGCCGGGCACTCTTGGCGAAATTTCCTCGGTGCTGGGCGCGAAAAACATCGACATCCGCAAAGTGGAGCTGGAAGAAGATGAAGGCGACGAAGAGCATAAGTTGATTTACATCCGTTTTTCGGTCAAAATTCCCCGTGCCGATGTCCTCGTTTCGTTGGTGGATGATATTCGCCGGCTTAAAGGAGTCAAAGGCGTATCTATCGAATGAAATGCCCTTAACCGGCTTTCCCGGCGGGAGCGGGGTATTTTTTACATGATTGGCTCTGTTGCCGCCGGTCATTTATTTTTATAATATACTTGATGCTAAAGAAACGGGGTAGACATCATGATTAAAGTAGGCCGGTTTACCGCGGCTTTCATTCTCATCTGTGTCGGCGGGCTGCTGCTGCTGGATCTGAGTGCGGGGACAAGCTTTACCGCCGCGATGCTGCAATGGTGGCCGGTGATTTTCATCGTTCTCGGGATCGAGTATTTGCTGCACAATTTCTGGAACCGCAGCGGCGAGCGGCAGATGAAGCTTGATTTTCGCAGCCTGTTCCTGGCGATGATCGTTTCGATTGCCGTCGTTTGCACGACACAGGCGTCCGCGCTGTCCGGCCGGATATTTGAAAATTTTCACATCGATGGAATTCCCTTTTCGTTCAGTGCCGATGCGGGCCATAAATTCGAAAAAGGAATAACGGAGATTCCGCTGGATGAAAATACGAATAAGGTCGTCGTGGAAAATCCGTATGGCGACGTCATTGTGAAATCAGGCGATGTGAGCCGGATTGAAATCGATGCAACGATCTGGGTGAATGTGGCCGATGAAGAGGAAGCGGGCAAAATCGCCGAGCGGTCAACCATTGAATTTTCCGAAGGCAGTACGTTGAAAATTACCGCCAAAGGGGAAGAATACCGGCGGTTCGGCATCAAGCTGAAACCGAAGATGAATCTGGTCATGACCGTTCCGGCCGGCCATGAAGTGGACATGGAGCTGAAACTGACGAACGGAAAAGCGGAAGCCGAGAGCGTGCCCATCAAAGACGAACTGAACGTGCTGACAATGAACGGAAGCGTCAAAGTGTCGGATATCGGCGGAAAAGTAAAGATCGAAACGATGAACGGCTCCATTCGCGTTTCTACAGTCGGTGGCGACGCAAAACTGGAAACGACGAACGGGTCGGTTTCGGTAAACGATGTGAGCGGGAAAGCGGATATCGAGACGACGAACGGCAGCGTGGAGGTCAATCGCGTTTCCGGCAGCGTCACAGCCGAAACGACAAACGGAAAAATCACCCTGCACGAAGTCGGCGGTTCGATTAAAGCGGAAACGACGAACGGGGGGATTACAGCCGAAAGCCGTACGGTCGGAGGGGACTGGAAGTTAACCACGACCGTGGGAGCCATCGATATCACAGTGCCGGAAAATGGGGATTACCGCGTCAAGGGAAGCGTTGAATTCGGCAAAATATCGACCGAGCTGCCGCTGAACGTTTCCAAGAAAGAAGTGGAAGGCACCGTCGGCTCCGGAAAGTATGTTATCGAAGCGGAAACGAACGGAAACCTGACCATTAAAACCACCCGTCAAAGCGGACAACTAGCCATTGAACAATGATCTCGTTGACAAATGATTTCAATCCCACGTACAATGATAGAGATATCAAGTCAACACGAATGCAATGACAAGGCGGTGAGGAGCATGGGATCCAAATTTGAACTGGCTTTGGCAAAGCTGTAAGC
>JAWLCZ010000217.1:0-5950 GCA_041686835.1 Paenibacillaceae bacterium
ACCACTTGCTGTTTGAATTCTTTCTGGAAATCTCCACCCCAGGGGAACCAGAAATCGATGGTGACCTGCTCTCCGCCCCCTGAGTCTTTACCTGTGTCGCCGCTGGTTTGTTCCCCTCCGCCGGTGTCTCCGCCAGTGTCTCCGCCCGACGTGTTCGCGGCATTGTTTCCGCCGCCGCAAGCCGCCAACGAAAAGACGAGGACGAAGGTCAGCAGCAGCGCCAGAAGCTTAGCGCTTCTCTTCATTGATGTACCCTCCTTATTTTTGTAAAATATGTTTTTTGTACTCTTCGCCGATGTAAGAGCACACCTTTATTGTAATCGCTTTCAATTCGACTGTAAATTAGTAAATTGTGTGTTATTTTTGTCTTTGGTGTGTTTTTTTTGTCTACAGTGTAATATTTTTGTGTATGGTGTGTTTTTTTGTCGTGTCTTTCACTCCCGCCGGCCTGCGGGCTTTAGCCGGCAGTTTCGGTTTTGCCTCAGTTAACGGCAATACCATCCTGACTGTCGTTCCTATACCTTCAGCGCTGTCGATCTGCAGGCCGTATTGTTGTCCGTATGTCAGTTTAATTTGCGAATTAATGTTTTTCAGAGCAAAGAAGTTTTCCTCCTGCATATCGTTGCGATTCAGCGACTCGCGAATTTCGCGCATTTTTTCCGCCGGAATGCCCACTCCGTTGTCTTTTACCTCAAAATAAAGCATGTTCTCCGACTTCTGCCATTTGATCTGCAACAGTCCGACGCCCTTTTTATTTTCCAGGCCGTGATAGATTGCATTTTCGACAAGCGGCTGAAATACAAATTTCAGCACCCTGTAGTTCAACAATTCGGGATCTACCTGCATTTCCACTTTAAACTTGTCTTGGTAACGCGTTTTTTGAATCGACAAATAGCTTTCCACCAGCTCGACGGCTTCGCGGACGGTTACCTTGTCCTTTCCGGAACTAAGGCTAATCCGCAAATATTTCGACAATCCGAAAATCATCGTGCTGATTTCATCGACTTTGTGTATGCGGGAAAGCCAATGAATCGAATCCAACGTATTATAGATGAAGTGCGCGTTGATTTGCGAAGCGAGCATTTTGAGCTGCATTTCTTTTTTCAACAGCCGTTGAAAATAAAGCTCGTCGATCAAGCTTTTAATTCTCGACACCATGATATTAAAGTTTTCGAACAGAATGCCGAACTCATCTTTTCTGCGCGCGCTAATCCGCGTGTCGAACTCTCCTTCTCTCGCCCTGCGCATCGAATGAAGCAAAGTATGGACCGGGTTGTGCACGTGTCTTGCGACGACAATTGCCAGAATAACGGCGACAAACATAAACACGACAGCCAGGCAAAAGGTATACAAACCGATTTCACGGGAATCTTTGACCAAATATTTGGCCGGGGCCATCCCCACCAGCTTCCAGCCGTTAATGGCCAGTTCTTCGCTGACGACAAGCATCTCCTCCCCATTCAGGACAGCGTTGGAAATACCGCTGCGGCCTTCGGGCAGGTTCATGCCGTGCACGTGCTTTAACGCGCCTGCGCCGTTATCGGCGACCACACGCTTGTTTTGATCGACGATGATCGTGCTGCCGTGAGCATTGAAATCAATTTCAGACAGCAAATTCTGAATGACTTCCGGATCGAGCTCATATAGCATGACGCCGATAATTTCACCGCTGCCCCAAACGTCCTTCAGCGCTCTGCCGAAAATAAAGACCGGTTTATGCTCGGCAGTAGAGTTGTCCAAAAACGACTCGCGAATGCCGAACCAGACAACGCGCCCGTTGGCGGCAACGACTTGCCTGTACCAATCCGTATGCCGCACCACCGGCAATACGGGCGGCAGTTCCGAAACGGTAGGAGACTGGTTGCTCTCGTAGCGGAACGAAGCTTCCCGCTCCCCGAGAATGTAGATGTTCACCGTGTCGTTGCGCGTATTGACGAGATTGGATATAAAGTTGGTGATTTGCTTCGTGCTTTCCGTCCGGGCATAGTTGTCGCCGGATTGTCCCAAAATGGCCTGCTGCAGTTCTCTGTAACCGAAGATCAGCATCGAGCGGTTTTCATATTCTTCCAAAATGGTGTTAAGCCGCTCGCTGGCTTGCTGCACGGTTTGCAGGGCTACGTTCCCGACTTTGGATTGTATGATTTCCGTAGCTTTATTGTAGGCTAGATAGCCCATGACCATGACGGCAATCGTCATGCTGACAAAATAAAGAACGAACATTTTAAAGCCGACGGACAACCATTTGGAGTAAGAGTTATGTTTCAATTGTCCACTCCTTCCGTTTTGTTCAGGCTACATTCCCAAATCGCGGTATTGAGCGGGGGTCATTCCTTCGTATTCTTTAAACGTTTTTACGAAATGGCGGAAATCGTTGTAACCGACCTGTTCGGCGATTTCATAAATTCTCATGGTTGTGTTCTTCAACAGTTCCTTGGATTTGGCCATTCTCAACCGAACGACATATTTGCTGAACGTCTCTCCCATCTCTTCATGGAACATTTTGCTGAAATAAGACGGGTTGAAATAGAACCGCTCCGCCACGTCATTCATTGTAATTCCTTCCGTATAATGCTCTTGAACGTAGTTTAAGGCCAGTTCGATAATCCGTTTCCGTCCCCCCGGCGATTTCCCCGACTGGACGCATCGCAGGATCGATGTCAACAGTTCACGCTTCAGCTGCGGCAATGTACAGCAAGGAACGATAAATGTCTGGCAGTTTGGGTTAGCGGTTTCCCACTTCAGCGCCAAACTCCTAAGCAAGGCGGTCAAGCCCCGCCGTATGGTTAACGGACTATATTTGCCGCGCGAATCATGAAGATGTTCGATCAGTTCGTCAACCTGTTGTTCAGCCAGCTTCTCGTCCCCGAGCTTCATCGCGTGGAGGAGCCGGGTTTCCCAAAAAGGGTTCGGGCCGGTATATACTCCCGACGGTTCCGACGCAGGCTTCGATTCCTTGGCGGGATATACTTTTCCGTAACCGTCGTAAAACGCGTTGGCGCAAGCATGCAACGCTTCTTCGAAAGAGCGGGGAAGGTTCGAGCGGTCGGTTGGTCTGCTAGTACCGACGCTGATGCGAATGTCCAAATACCGGTCGGCAAAATCAATCAGCCTCGTCCATTCATCGGTAAACCGTTCTTCATCGGCTTGCCCGGCAAATTCGGAATCCAGCGGCCGGGAAGGCGGCGAAAGAGGGGATGCCGATCGGGACGGCAAGGATGGCGAGTGCAATATCGCCAAGTCCGCGTCGTCGTTGTTGTCCAATGGACAGGCCACCGTTTGCCCCAATGCCGTTCCGACTTCTTCCGCTATATTTCCGAGCGCATAGCGGACGAGGGAACGATCTTTTGCCGTGTCTCCTTTGGAACCCCAATCGAATATTTTTACCGCCAACACCCGCAGCCGTTCCGGATCGAGCTGAATACCGAGCGCTTCCCATTTGGAATCCGTATCCCCAAGCGAATAATCGGGTCCGGCGGTCAGCAGCTTTTCCAGGAACCGATGGCGGGCAAGCGGCAAGCTTTCGCGAATTCGCCCCGACATTTGCTCGATATGCACATAATCTTTGTTTTCTTCATCCAATTCTCTTACGCAATTGCGAATGACATCCAGAAGTTCCGTTTCTTGTATCGGCTTCAGAATATAGTCGAAAGCGCCGCATTTCAGAGCTTTGCGGGCATAATCGAAATCGCTGTATCCGCTGATGAAAATCACTTTCGTCTTCAGCTTTCGCTCTCTTATCGTCTCGAGAAGCGTCAGGCCGTCCATTCCCGGCATCTTGATATCGGTTATGATGATGTCGGGAACTTGAGCTTCTATTTGTTTCAGCGCTTCATCGCCGTCTTTCGCTTCCCCGATCACCTCAATTCGCTCCGATTTCCAATCTATGGTCAGAAGCAGCCCTTGCCGCACCCATTTTTCATCATCAACAATCAGCAATGTGTACATTGCGTTACCCCCCGATTGTTTCTGTCTATCTTTCTATTTTACGCTTACGATATTACGGTTGCAAAAGAAAAAAACTGCCGTCCGGCGGCATGAGTCTGTTGAGAAGCCCGAAGCAAGCATATCTTTTCGGTGTGATGATTGCCGGGGAACGAGCATAATGTTGTTACAAACAGGAACAAACGGAGGTTTAGGTGTGGAGAAAAACATTACGAACGTGAATCTTACCGACGCGTTCTATGTCGGCGTCATTACCGCGCTGGGTTACATCTGGTCGTACTTCCGCGAGTTCGGATATAAGAGCTTCTACCATATACCGAATATGTTCATTGAAATCGAAATATCGACCGTGTTCAAATCGTTTGGGGAGAGCTGGGTCTATATCATCTTGTGGCTCGTCATCTTTTGTTTCTTTGAGTACGTCAAAAAAACGAAATATTATATGAAAGCGGCGCTCACAACCGCCTTTATCTGTGTGTCCGTTCTCATCTTTATTCTGCTGTTCAGGTCATCCTCGAGCGTGTCGACTCTGCTAGTTTTGACGGTGCAGTATATCGCCGTCATCATCCTGCTCGCTTTCGTAGGCGCGCGATTTCCGAGAATCCTGGTCATTCTCGGCTTTGCCGTCTGGCTGTTCATTTCCGGCTATTATATCGGCGTAAACCACGCGGCCAATAAAAGCGAATATTTGATGTTTGAAAGCTCCGGATTGCGCTACGTCATCCTTGATACGTATAAAGGCTTCTTTATTGTCGCCCCGATTACGGACCGCAACGAAATCATCCCCGCTTTCGAACTGATCGAGCAAAAATCGGACAAGGCCGCGCCGCTGTCGCTGACGATTGTCACAACGGGACCGCTCACCGTAAAACAGCGCTAGCGGATTCAGTCGTCCAAGCCCGCCCGGCAATCTGAAGCAGGGCGCGCCGCTGCCGATCGATACGGCTCGCGACGTTCTTCAGATTCCGAGTAGGCCACGAGCGCGACGTTATGCCCCAAATGCTCCTTCATCCTGGATTCCAGTGCCTGGATTTCCTTAACGAGATGCTGATGGCCGTTAAGATTGGCGATTGCGAATTTTCCGCGTTCCATCGGGTTAATGCTCCTTTTGCCGTTTTACAAATAGTATTGACGCAAAACTCAGAATTCATCCCGCAGCGCGCGGTTCGCCACATAGTGGCGGTCAACCCATGCCTTGGTCACGCTTCAACCGTTCCCGCCTGGCTCTGTTTGAGCGACCGGCGGGGCAAACGCCATTTGAAATAAACGGACAGCATCCTCAGCGCGATTACGGCGACAAATAATATCAGCAGGGGAACAGGACCTTTCGCCCATCCTAAACCGACGACGAGACCGGCCAGCATGCTCCACACCGCATAAATCTCTTCACGCAGCACAAGCGGTTTTCGCGCCGCCAGAACGTCGCGGATGATCCCCCCGCCGATACCCGTCATCACGGCGGCGACAATGATGGCGCTAATCGGATGGCGCATATCCGCCGCATACAGCGCGCCTTGAATGGAAAAGGCGGACAGTCCGATCGCGTCAAAGAATATTCCCCACGTTTTCCAGCGTTGTATCCACCGGCCCGGGAGGAAAAACACGAGCGTCATGGCAATCAGCGCCGTTTTCAGGTACAACCCTTGCTCCCACAGCGTTGTGACCGGAATGCCGATAAGCAGATTGCGGATCACCCCGCCGCCAAACGCCGTGACCAATCCGAGGACAAATACGCCAAGGATGTCGTAATCTTCTTCCATCGCAACAATTGAACCGCTTACCGCAAAAGCAATCGTTCCGATAAGACTGAACAATTCCCAGTTCAATGTAAATACTCCCCCCACAATCTCAATCACCGTAAATGATGTCATCCGAAGAAGATTATAACGAATTTGCGTCCGATTAAAAAGATTGCGCATGATTTGGAAATTCAGGTGCTCGTCGAAAGGCAAAATTGCCGGCTTGAAAAAAAATCCATCCGCATAGCGGATGGTCCGTTATCGATACG
>JAWLCZ010000218.1:0-5945 GCA_041686835.1 Paenibacillaceae bacterium
GAAGATTTTTCGCTTTTAAAGCGGACGCTTGCCGTTTATGGGTGCAAAACGCTGAAAAACGAAAGCGACACCCTGTTCATTGACGGAATGTGCGTCAACATTATCGGCATCGACGATTACTGCAAAAAACGCAGCGACATTAAAGCATCCTACAGAGGGCTTCCGAAAGGATACAATTTAGTTTTGACTCATGATCCGAACATCGTTCTGAAAATGAAAAGTTACCATTTCGACTACTTGCTTTCCGGACATTTTCACGGAGGGCAGATTTATTGGCCGAAGCCGTACCATCTGAACAGGATGGGCAGGCTGGTAAAAATGAACATGGTGCGCGGTCTGCATGAATATGACGGCAAGCCGTTTTACATCAGCGAAGGGTTGGGACAGACGTTATTCAACATCCGTATCGGCAGCAGGCCGGAAATCACGCTTCACCGCATTTGTATCGCGACGGCCGCGGAGAAGGCGCAAGCTATGCGTGCCGTATGACCATTGCGGCGGCCGGACAGCCATGCAACAGCATGGCTCAGATTGACGAGAAAGTCCCTACGACAAGTTTTCTTTAAATAGGGGTGTGGGGTATCTGCCGGAAAGTTTACGGCCACCTTTAAAATCGCTGTTATTACCGAAGTATCCATTCAAGATAACGCGATTTTAACAGTGGTGTAGGCAGATACCCCACACTTTCTCAAATGCAGAAAACTTTACTTGGGACTTTCTCAACAGCCTCAGTGCGAACAGCATGGCTGTTTATTTTTTTGGGATAAATGGAAAAAGGCGGAGGAACGATAATACGCAAGAAGCCAGATGAAAAGGGGTTCGCCGATGATTCATTGGGGAACGGCAGTCGTCACGGACTGCATGCAAACGAGAGCAGGGGTGCAAGAAATCAGCGTAATGATGGATTCGGGAGAAATTGCGAGAGCCATCCATTATACGGACGCGCTTCCGCCGGTTCAAGCCGGCGATACCGTGCTGGTCAACACGACGGCTGCCGATTTGCGGCTCGGCACGGGCGGATACCATTTTGTGTACGCTGTACTGAATCGCCGTCCGGAGCAGGCGGCTGATCCTTGGCAGCATGGCGCCGGTTCTGTGGCGCGGAGCGAAGGCAGCAGAGACGCGATACTCCCAAGCGGCGGCAGAGCCGTACAAACCGGAGCCGGACATATGATGAAACTTCGCTACACGCCGCTGCAGAGAAAAGTATTGGCCGCCGAGGAGCAGGAAAGCCCGTATCACGGGTTATTTCGGGAGAACCGGCATCTTCACGGGTGTCCGGTATTAATCGGCGAGCTGCACAGCATGCTTCCTTCCGCAGTATGCTGGCTCCGGCATTTATCGGAACGGAGGAAGGAGGCGGCGGAAACGGCGGCACCGCCGACCATCGGCTACATCATGAGCGACGGGGGCGCCCTGCCGCTCGCGTTCAGCCGCCATGCCGCGCTGCTGCGGGATCTCGGCTGGATCGCCGGTACGGTGACGTACGGCCACGCCTACGGAGGCGATCTGGAAACGATCAACAAATTTACCGCGCTGCTCGCCGCCAAACATATTTTGCAGGCAGACGTGATCATGGTGACGATGGGTCCGGGAATCGCCGGCACCGGCACGCGGTTCGGGCACTCCGGCGTCGAAGTCGGGGAACTTGTGAACGCGGTGGCGGTGTTGGGCGGGATTCCGGTCGTCATTCCGCGCATCAGCTTCATCGACCGGCGGGACAGACATAGGGGACTGAGCCATCATACGTTGACCGTCCTGTCTTCGATTGCGCTGCGTCAAGCGGTGCTGCCGTTGCCGGACAATATTCCCGAAGCGGAAAAATCGGTAATCCGCCGGCAAATCGAAGTGAGCGGCTGCGGCCTGCTGCACGACATTCAGTGGATACATACCGGTGAAGCGGAAGATTTGCAGACCGGGTTTGCACGTTACCCGCTTCCGGTCACGACGATGGGAACAGGACTGAAAGAGAACCCGGGCTTTTTCCTCGGCGTATGCGCTGCCGCTCAATATGTGTGGGAACGGTGGTGCGGTTCCCCGCGGCGGCGGCAAGATAATCGTGCAGGGTCGACTGCCCCGACGGCGGACGCTTCGCCAGCATCTTCAAATGATGGCGGATTTCCCACGCTTTTCCGACGAGACACAACTGAGTAGCGGACAAATAACATTTCATTTGGAACACCTCGCTTGAATGATGTACCCGCATCTTCGAAAATTCATCTTCGAAAGACTCCTCTACGAAGGACTTCGATACAAGCTTTTGATATAATAACCGTATGTTGGTTACGGACAAGTTATGATGAAGTATGGCCCGCTTTTTTGACCGTTAAACGTTGATCGATCAGGGGAGGAGAGACCGATGAACAAGAAGTTCGAAGAAATGACGATCAAATCGGAACCGATTTTTCAGGGGAAAATCATATCGCTGCAGGTGGACCACGTCCGATTGCCGAACGGGGAAACCGCGACGAGAGAAATCGTCAGGCATCCGGGAGCGGTCGCCGTTATGGCGTTCGCGGACGGCAAATTGCTGGTTGTGGAACAGTACCGGAAGGCGCTGGAGAAAAGCCAGGTGGAAATTCCGGCCGGCAAGCTGGAGCGCGGGGAAGACCCGCTCGAAGCGGCAAAAAGGGAACTGGAGGAGGAAACGGGCTACCGGTGCGGTTCTATCCGCCACGTCTCTTCGTTTTATACTTCCCCCGGATTTGCCGATGAAGTGATGCACCTGTATTTGGCGGAAGATCTGACCCGGGGCGAAGCGAATTTGGACGAAGACGAATTTCTGGAGTGCGGCGCGATCACGTTGGAGGAGGCCCGCCAATACATGGCCGAAGGCCGCATCAGCGACGCGAAAACAATACTGGCCGTCTACGCTTGGCAGCTTTACGCGTTAACGGGAAAGATTTGACATGAATGCGTACTATGCGGATCTGCACATTCATATCGGCCGCACGGAGAAAGGCAGTCCGGTCAAAATAAGCGGCAGCCGGGACTTGACGTTTTTCAACATCGCCCGGGAAGCGTCGGAACGAAAAGGCATTGAGCTGATCGGGATCATCGACTGCCATTCGCCGTCCGTTCAGGAAGAAATTATGGCTTATTTGGACAAAGGGGAAATGACGGAGCAGGAAGGAGGCGGCATTCGATACCGTCAGACGGCCATCATACTGGGCAGCGAAATCGAAGTGAAGGATCCGGGAATGGGTGCGGCCCATTTGCTTGCCTATTTGCCGACGCTCGACGCGATGCGCGATTTTACGAAGTGGATGAGCCGTCATATGAAAAACGTCGGACTCAGCTCGCAGCGCATCTATGCCCCTGCGCGGACCGTCCAGCAGGAAGTGATCGGCAGAGGCGGGCTGCTCGTGCCCGCCCATATTTTCACCCCGTACAAAAGCGTCTACGGGAGCAGCACGAACCGGATGGCCGATCTGCTCGAATTGCAAGGCATCGCCGCAGTGGAGCTCGGATTGAGCGCGGATACCGAGATGGCGGGTTACATCTCGGAATTGGACGGGTTTACTTTCGTCACGAATTCGGACGCCCATTCCCTGGCGAAAATCGGCCGGGAATATAACAAAATCGCTATGGCCGCTCCGAACTTCACGGAACTGGCCATGGCTCTTCAAGGAAAGGAAGGGCGTTCCGTTCTGGCGAATTACGGGCTGAACCCGCGTCTCGGCAAATATCACCGCACATATTGCGCGCAGTGCGAGTCGGTGCTGGACGAACAGGAAGCATGCGCCGAACGGTGCCTGTATTGCGGCAGCGGCAAAATTGTCCGCGGCGTCATGGATCGCATCAGGTACATTGCGGATCGCGACAAACCCGTCATCCTGCCTCACCGTCCGCCCTATCATGTACAGGTGCCGCTCGAATTCATTCCCGGATTGGGCCGGAAAAAGCGGGAACAATTGCTTGCTCGCTTCGGCACGGAGATGGACATTCTGCACCGCGCTTCCCTGGAGGAGCTTGCGGAAGCGGCGTGCGGGGAAACCGCCGCGTTCATCGCCAAGGCGAGGGAAGGGACGCTTGCGCTGCAGGCCGGCGGCGGCGGACAGTACGGAAAAGTCGTCAAAGGCTGACAACTGTTTTTTGCAAAAGCGTTGCACAAAAAGACATAGTTTCCCTGCCGCGTTCATATGCTGTAGTGGTTGGACATGCAGGATGTCAAACGCGAAGGAGGAAGCGGCATGGCGAACTACAATTCGGATGTGCGCCGTTACGTGCAGGAGCATATGGCCTTATATATTTTCGTAGCCGTCATTTTTGTGATGGGGGTCATTTTCGGCGCTTTGATGGTCAACGCGCTGTCTCTTCAACAAAAGCAGGAGATATCCGGTTATTTGAGCGGCTTTTTTTACATGATTGATCAGCAAACCGACTTTGACGGCAAACAATCGGTGCTCGATACGTTCGGCATGCACATCAAATGGCTCGTGCTCATCTGGATTTTGGGATTGTCCGTCATCGGTTTTCCGCTCATCCTCATTCTCGATTTTTTGAAGGGCGTCTTGATCGGATTTACCGTCGGGTATATGGTAGGGCAGTTATCTTGGAAAGGCATGCTGTTTGCGCTCGTGTCCGTCGTGCCGCAAAATATGATCATCATACCGGTGATTCTGATTTGCAGCGTGACGGCGATAACGTTTTCGCTTTATTTGATAAAAAACCGTTTTTTGCAGCGCAAAGACACCGTTTCCCGGCGTTTGTTGTCGTATACGGCGGTCACGGTGTCGATGGCGGTAGTGCTGCTCGGCGTTTCGCTCTTCGAATCGTTCGTTTCCCCCGTGCTGATGAAGTGGGTGACGCCGATGCTCGTTGCCCTGTAATGAGCGGAATGCCAAAACGTTTGACTTTACGGTTGCAATCCCCCTATAATGTAAACAAGTGGCTTGGAGGGGGAGGAGTATGGAAGCGCGGATTGAAAAGATTAAACAACATCTGCAATCGCAAGGCTACAAGCTGACGCCCCAGCGCGAAGCAACCGTCCGGGTATTGCTGGAAAACGAGGAAGACCACTTGAGCGCTGAAGAAGTGTTTATGCTTGTTAAGGATAAAGCACCGGAAATCGGTCTCGCAACCGTCTACAGAACCCTCGAACTGTTAAGCGAATTGCACGTTTTGGAAAAAATGAATTTCGGCGACGGTGTAGCCCGTTACGATTTGCGGAACGACAGCGCGCACCACCACCATCATCATTTGATCTGCGTGCAGTGCGGAGCGGTCGATGAAATTATGGAAGACTGGCTTACTCCTCTGGAAGAACGGTTGGAGAAGGAATTCAATTTTAAGGTTCTCGATCACCGGCTCGATTTTCAAGGCATTTGCCATCGCTGCAAAGCGGGCGGCAAAGCGTAAATCGGCCGTAACGATAATATCAATCATCGGATCATCAGGAGACACTTTCCGCCCGCTGTGCCGGGCTTAAGGAAAGTGTTTTTTTATCCGGACGGCATCATCCGCTTCCGGTCCCGGCGGCCCCATGCGATTTGGCCGTCACGTGATGAACCGCTCTTTCAATATTGACGACCCCCGCCCCTTGAGCGGCGCTGCTGTAGCCGTGAAGGCGAACGGCGCTTCTTTCAAGCGCGCTTTTCACTTGGTGCGGCTTCAGCGACTTTTTGGCGCCGAGCAAAAGCGCTGCGGCGCCGGTTACATGCGGGGCGGCCATCGACGTGCCGCTCAACACCTTGTATCTTTTGCGCAGGTACGTCGAGCGGACGTCCGCTCCCGGCGCGGCCACACTGATGCCCGCGCCTCTGCTGCTGAAATCGGCGATGCCGTTTTGTTTAGTGGAAGCGGCCACGGCAATCGTTTCCGGAAACCGGGCGGGGTAATCGAGCTGTCCGGCCTGCGATCCGTTGTTGCCTGCTGACGCGACGATGACGATCCCTTTTCGGTGGGCGGTGCGGATCGCGTCGTGGAGCGTTTCGCTGTAATCG
>JAWLCZ010000219.1:0-5891 GCA_041686835.1 Paenibacillaceae bacterium
CTACGATGAGAACGGGGTGAAATTCGGTCCGACCCTATACGGATTTGACGAATCGATCCTATCCGAGCAGACCGGCATCGGGAGTGGAAGCTATTTTTCGCCTTACACTCGAGTCGACCCGGCCATTCAGCCGCTGCGCGGAACCGAGGAATATCTCGTGGATCGTATGAACGAGGAAGCGGTCGAATTCATTCGCCGGCATGCGGAGCAGCCTTTCTTCATGTACCTTAGCCATTATGCGGTGCATACGGCATTGGCAGGGAAGCCGGAGGATGTCCGTTATTTTGCCGAGAAAGCAGGTGCCGATCCAGCCGACACCGATGATTTGGCCTGGAGGAAGCGGAATAATCCGGTGCTGGCCGCGATGCTGAGAAGCATCGACGACGGGGTCGGCATGATCCGCAAGACGCTTGCGGAGCTTGGGCTGGAAGAGAATACGTTGATTGTATTTACCAGCGACAACGGCGGCGAACAGAGGGTCACGGTCAACGGTCATTTGCGCGGCGGCAAATCAACGAATTACGAGGGCGGATTGCGCATCCCGCTGGTGATCAGCTGGCCGCAAGAGGTGGCGCAAGGCGCGGAATGCCATGAGCCGACGATCAATCTTGATTTTTACCCCACCTTCGCGGAAATGATCGGCTGCGATATTCCAGAGGAGCACGTGATCGACGGGTTATCCATCATGCCGCTGCTGCAAGGGAAGGAACTACCGCCGCCGCTCGTGGATCGCCGGATGTTTTGGCATTATCCGTTGGAACGACCGCATTTTCTCGGGGGACGTTCTTCGGCGGCCCATCGCGCGGGGGATTGGAAGCTGATTCGCTTCTTCGATGATGAAACCCAGGAACTGTACAATTTGCGGCAGGATGAGGAAGAAGCCGTCGATCTGCACCGACAGGAACCGGATCGGGCCGGCAGGCTGGCTCATGATTTACAGTCATGGCTCGGCGCCGTGGCGAAGGATGATACGCAGTAGCACGGAGGCGTCTGTTCCGCTGAGGGTAAACCGGAGCGGGTCGAACATGTGCTGCCTGCGAATCTGGACTACCTTGTGTCCAAGCAATCGGAGGAAGGCTGCTGGGATCCTGCTTGGGCATGGGGGCAATATGAGGATACGTGGAAGACCGCGAAGGCGGAGTGGCAAGGTGTATTAACTCTTGAGTATCTCCGGAGCTTGCGCGCGCATCATTACATGGAGTAAGCGGGCGCGAGTTGAAATACGGCGAATGGCACCGGCCGCGGCGGCAGCTGCGAACGACCGGCTCAATCAATGAATACAACGTGTTTGCCCCGGGTGTTCACTCCGGGGCTTTTTTCGCGCGATCGGAAATCAAATAAGATCAAGCGTGATCAAAAAATGATAAACACCTCTAAAGACGCTTCAGTTTCAAGGTCCAGAGGCTTTTCATATCAAGTAAGATGCGGGAATATCAAAAAAGGGATATTGATGCCTGCGAACAAAACGCTGTAGATTGGGATGTAAGCGATAACAAAAAACGTGATCCCGGCAATCCGGATCTCATGCCGATGACAGGAGTGAATAAACACGGTATATGGAAGTCATTCAGAAGATCGAGGAAAAGACGAGAAGAAAACCAGTGCGCAATAAATTCCTGAGGGATCTGAAGAAACACAAATTTATTTACTTGTTAGTTCTTCCCGGCTTCTTGCATATCCTGCTGTTCGACTATTACCCGTTCTATTATCTGCAAATTGCCTTCAAAGACTACAGCGTCTTTCGCGGCATCTCCGACAGCCCTTGGATCGGGTTTCAAAACTTCGTCGATTTGTTTGAAAGCAAGTATTTCTTGCAATCATTGGGGAACACCTTGATGATCAATCTGTACATGCTGGGATTCGGTTTTTTTGTCCCGGTGATCATCGCCATCTTGATCAACGAAATTCGTATGGTTCATTTCGTCAGGACCGTGCAATCCGTCCTTTATCTTCCGCACTTTCTTTCCTGGGTCATCATAGGCGGCATATTCGCCACGATGCTTTCTCCCAGCAGCGGATTAGTGAACGTAATATTGGGCTGGTTTGGCGTCGACCCGATCTTTTTTATGGCGGATACCCGTTGGTTCCGATCGGTTCTGGTCTTCTCGCAAATCTGGAAGGAAGCCGGTTGGGGCAGCATTATTTTTCTCGCGGCGATCGTGGGAATCGGTACGGAGCAATATGAATCGGCGATCGTAGACGGGGCAAACCGGTTTCAGCGCATGCTGTACATCACATTTCCTTCGCTTGTTCCGACTATGCTGGTGGTTTTGCTCTTACAGATCAGCAAGCTGTTAAAACTGTTTGAACAGGTCTTCGTCATGTATAACCCGGTCGTCGCCGAAGTATCGGAAACGCTGGGCACCTATGTATACCAAATCGGGATCATGCGCGGGGACATCGCTTTTGCTACGGCGGCAGGAATCTTCAACAGTATCTTCTCCTTAGTGCTGGTGCTGGCTGCGAACCACATCGTCAAAATGATCCGCGGTACGCCCATCATATAAACCTAATCATCAGTTGGAGGAACGAGAGAATGGGTAAGGGAAACAGCAAACTGTTTGATTGGATCAACATGGCCGGGTTCGTATGGTTGGCCATCATCATGTTACTCCCGTTTCTGAATGTCATTACCTTATCGTTGGAGCCTGCGCATATTGCTGCGGAAACCGGAGTGCTGCATTTATTTCCGAGAGAAATCACGTTTGAGGCGTACATCTCGATTTGGCAGTACGGGAGCATCCAAAGCGCATTTATGAATTCCGCGTTCATTACCGTTACGGGGACGCTGCTGGCTGTTCTTGCAACAGGGATGCTGGCTTATGGATTGTCGCATCGGGAAATTACAGGCATGCGGTTGATCACATATTTGGCTCTGTTGACCATGGTATTCAAAACAGGAATTATGCCGACGTATATGCTGGTCAAACATTTGGGTCTGATCGACAGTCTGTGGGCCGTCATTATTCCTCAGATGCTCACCGCCTTTAATTTAATCTTGATGAAAGTGTTTTTTGAACAGCTGCCGAAAGAGCTTTCCGAATCGGCCAGGATGGATGGCTGTACAGAGATGGGGACGTTTTTCCGGATCATTATCCCGATATCGGCCCCGATCATCGCCACGATCAGTCTATTTTATGCCGTAGAATACTGGAATGAATATTTTACGGCCGTGATGTTCTTGACCAGCGTAGATAAGAAGCCGCTGCAAGTGTTATTGAGGGAAATTTTGATCGAATCCGTAAATGAAGGGTCCGGAGCGGATTCGCTGAATCTCGGAAAAAATATGAAAATGGCCACGGCCGTCTATGCCATCGTCCCGATATTATTCGTGTATCCGTTTTTGCAAAAACACTTTACCAAGGGAATTCTGTTGGGGGCTGTCAAAGGCTAAAGATATAAACGGTTTTTCCGGATGCGATCGGCGTCATGGAAAAACGGTCTATATAAAAAACTGTAAAGGGGAGCTAAAGGAACATGAAGAAGAAGAGAACATTATTCGGAGCGATCATTCCGCTGCTCGTGATACCCATCATTGCGGCCGGATGCGGATCGTCCGAAACGAATGTAGGCCAAAGCGGCGAATCGGTCCCCCCTGCCGCCCATAATCAAAGCGGCACCGGAGAAAAACCGGTAACGGAAAACGAGTACCCGGAAATGGATATGCGGTATATGCTGAGAGGCACGGATAAGGCGCGGTCATTGTTGGATCTTATGGAAAAAAAGGTGAAAGAAAGATGGAATGTCAATCTGGAGATTGAAATGGTGGATAAAAACATCTATGAGGAAAAGCTGAATGTCGCCTTCGCCGCCGGAAATCAGGCTGACATCGTTGAAATCGGCAATCAAAGTCTCGTGGCGGAAGCGATTCAGAACGGGGCGTTGATTCCGGTGGACGATATCATTCAACGCGAACCGTGGAACCAAATGCCCGAAAGCTTCTTCAAAACATCAAGCGTGGACGGTAAGGTGTACGGGCTGCCGCAATTCAGGAGCTTGCCCGAAACGATTTATTATCGCGTCGATTGGGCGGAGAAGCTGAATCTGAAACTGCCGACCACCCCGGATGAATTGTATGAATTCTTATACGCAATGGCCAAAAGTGATCCTGATGGAGATGGGGTTGACAATACGTACGGCTTCACGATCCGTCCTGATTTCAATGAAACAAGCGCTTATTTTCAAATGTTCCTGCCGGTACATGTGACGAACATGGGATTGTATTTGGATGAAGAAGAAGGAGTAATCAAGAGCAGCTATTATTTAATCGACGATATGAAAGCCGCGCTGGCTTGGTTTCGAAGAGCGCATGCCGAGGGCGTCCTGGATCCGGAGTGGATCCTGGAAGTGCAATCCAACTCGGAGGATAAATTTATGACCGGGAAAACCGGCGCCTGGATGAAAGGGGTGCAATGGATCGGTCCCCGGGCGGCAAAGATCAAACAAGGCAATCCTGACGCCGAGATCACGTCATTGCCCATTGTCAATGGAACGTATGGAGCGAATTATGCGACGATTAACAGTTCCACTGCTAACGTTTACTTAACCAATACTTCCAAAGATACGGAGCGCGCGAAGCTGGTGCTGGAATATCTGTTAAGTCCCGAAGGTACGCTCGATATGGCCGCGGGAGAAGAAGGCGTTACCTTCACTGTGGAGAACGGTGAGATCCATTGGCTGGCGGAAGGGGCGGAACAATATTACAACTCCGGCCTCATTGCTTCCATTCCCATCGATGTCGAACTCCCCGCGCCCGATCCGGTATTGGAGAACAATATGGAAAGAGCCAGAGGATTCAGATTGGTCGAGGATCTGGCCCCCTACGTGAGTGCCAGTGAAGCCGTTGCGCGAAGAGGGGCGGATATCAAGAAGGTGATGGAGGAATACTTTTCCAAAATAATCATCGGAGATCTGGAGCTTGATCAATATGATAAATTTGTAGAAGAAGTCAGCGGAGATCTGGATGCCATTCTCGAAGAAGTCAATGCTATCTATGTTACAATGAATTAATGGATGTATGTTCTTAAGAATGGTAATTCCTGATTCGGCTCGGTAAACGGCTGTCGTCCTTGCGAGGACGGCGAAGCCGTTTATCCTTATCAATATGATATGATGCAACCGAAAAAGAAACCGCATACAAAAAAGCGGAGGACGGGGTAAAGGTGTCATGAAGCATATGTTTCGTTATATGTTCAAACAAAGGTGGAGTCTGTTCTTGAAACTGTTTTTCCCTTTGTTTGCTGTCATCTTGATCCCCACCGTCCTCATTTCTGTTGTAAATTTTAATATTTCGCGGGACAATCTCGAAGCGGAAGTCAATCAATCCATACTGGCTACGTTGATCCAAACCAAAACCGCAGTTGACAGTGTGATGAAAAATACGGAGCAGGTGGCTTACCAGCTGTACGGGAGCCAGGCGATCACCGATTTTATGGATAAGCAGCAATACAGTACATCGGCGTACGCCGACTATGAAATCATATTGAATGTCATGGAAGTGTTTCGAAATTACGTGGAGGGCCATCCCGTGCTGCAAAATATTTATGTCTACAGCGCAAGCAGCCAGGTGATGGTTTCCGCCAATTCCGGAGTGTATCAAAAGCTTACGCCGTCTGAACGCGAACGTATGGAGCGATTCAGACAAGAATATGAAGACGGGTTTTGGGTAGAACCGGGAGGCGAAGGAATCATTGATGTAGCCCCCGATTCCTTTCATTTTATTAAGTATGTCTACGGTTTTTCCTACCGACTGAAGGGCTTTATTATTATTGAGATGAAAGGGGATCAACTGCAGGAATTAATCCGCGATATTTATTCTCGCGATTCCGGACATATTTTCGTTGTCAATGAACGCGGGGAAGTGATCATTAATCGAGAGCAGCTGCTGCCTG
>JAWLCZ010000220.1:0-5846 GCA_041686835.1 Paenibacillaceae bacterium
ACTGCCGACCTCCCTTCGCCAGCCGTAAGTAAATTATAGCGCAATCCACCCATTTTCATCATCTGATGGTGCCGCGTTAGCGGCATGATGGTCTAAACCCACATAAAAGTGATACCATTTATTAAATTCAGATGTGTGCTTTTCAACTTCAATGGAAAATTGATTGCTCATAGTTCCTCCAAAGGATTACTGCAGTATAAAGCACTATCTATCCAAGTTTTCTTTAGAGCTCCTAAGGACCCAATGTAGCATGTCAGGATTTAACGATAGCGCAGTAAAACCCACATTATACAAAGAGGTCATGAATATGCCCCAATTATTTCAAGGGTTACTGCATTTTTTTATAAAGTTCTTTGTTTCGACAGAATGGACCATTTTTCCTTCTATAAGGTGCTTTATTCCAAAATAAAAAACTTGCCTGATCATCGGCAAGTTTGGTTTTTGAATATAGGTAAAAGTGCAGTGCCATAAAAATGGAGTGCCCCAAATCTATAATAGAAGTCCAGGTATGCGAAATAGCCGGCTTCATGCCTATGACGGTGGCTTCCCTAGAGGTCACTGCACAAAATAATATTTTCAACATCCACACTATGATTTCCTGCGATACAAAGGAAAGTGAACCAGTTTTCCGCAAACTTTATTTAGAAGTCCTTTGGCTACACGTTTTAGACAGGGGTAAAACTGGTTCACTAATATTAAACCACAAAGAATTATAAATATAAATTTCCAGTTTTCAATCAAAGCTCCTACGATTAAGCATGTAGTTCTTAGTCTGAGGGATAAAGGACTAAGAAAACTTTATTCTCATTGAACGCGCCAAGACCGGAACGGTATTCGCTCCGGTCTTGTTTCATCCATGATATGTAAGCTTATTTCGCTTCTTCTTTACTGTTCAATACCGCGTTAACCGCAGAACGATCGAACGTAATTTTCGTCGCGTCATTGACGCGCAACACAACCGTATCGTCCGTAAGTTCCATAATCGTTCCGTGAATGCCGCCAATGGTGACGACTTTGTCCCCTTTTTTCAGGGAGTTTAACATGGCATTGCGGATCTTTTGTTTTTTCTGCTGCGGACGGATAAGCAAAAAGTAAAACACCGCAAACATTAAAATCAACGGCAAAAATGTCGAGATATATTGTCCCGCAGTCGGGTTAGCCGCTGCTCCTTCTGCCAAAAACCACACCGGTATTCCCCCCTTTCAAAAACCTCTGTCATCGTCGTTCAATCCATACTGCGTGAAGAATTGGTCGCGGAAATCCAACAATCGATCCTCGAGAATGGCTTGTCTTACATTTTTCATCAGCTGCAGCAAAAAATGCAGGTTGTGGTAAGTCGTCAAGCGAATCCCGAACGTCTCGTTGGCTTTAATAAGGTGGCGCAGGTAAGCCCGCGAATAATGAGTGCACGTATAGCAACTGCACTGCGGATCGAGCGGACCGAAATCGCGCGCGTATTTGGCGTTGCGGATCACAAGCCGCCCCGAGCTGGTCATCGTCGTGCCGTTGCGGGCGATTCGCGTCGGCAGCACGCAGTCGAACATGTCGATGCCGCGTATCGCTCCCTCGATTAATGCGTCCGGCGAACCGACTCCCATCAAATACCGGGGCTTGTTGGGCGGGAGCAAGGGCACTGTGTATTCCAGCACCTCATACATTAAACTTTTCGGTTCACCGACACTCAATCCACCAATAGCATACCCCGGGAAATCGATGGAAGTCAACTGCTCGGCGCTCTGTTTGCGCAAATCTTCGAACATGCCCCCCTGCACGATGCCGAACAGCGCCTGTTCGTCGGGCCGGGCATTGCTTTTGTAGCAGCGTTCGGCCCAGCGGGACGTTCGTTCCGTAGACCTTTTAACATAGTCGTAATCGGCCGGGTAAGGGGGACATTCGTCAAAGGCCATAATAATATCGGCCCCGAGCGAATTTTGAATTTCCATCGCTTTTTCCGGCGAAATAAATAGCTTGTCCCCGTTCAAGTGAGAGCGGAACTCGACTCCCTCTTCCGTAATTTTGCGCATCTCGCTCAGGCTGAACACCTGAAAGCCGCCGCTGTCGGTCAAAATCGGCCTGTCCCAGTTCATGAAGCGGTGAAGGCCGCCCGCTTCGCGCACGATATCGTGCCCGGGACGCAGGAACAAATGATACGTGTTGCTGAGAATAATTTGCGCATCCATCTGTTTCAATTCTTCCGGGCTCATCGTCTTGACCGTCGCCTGCGTGCCGACGGGCATAAACGCCGGGGTATCGAAAGAGCCGTGCGGGGTGTGCACCCTTCCGAGCCGGGCCCCGGATTGTTTGCATGTTTTAATATGTTCGTAAGTGACCGCCATCATGTTCTCATCCTTTTGCCTCTAGTAAATAAACATAGCGTCGCCGAAGCTGAAAAACCGGTATTTCCGCTCGATCGCCTCCCGGTACGCGTTCAGCACGCGTTCTCTGCCCGCCAAAGCGCTGACCAGCATAATCAAAGTCGATTTCGGCAAATGAAAGTTCGTCAGGAGCGCATCCACCATGCGAAACTTGTAACCGGGATAGATGAAAATATCGGTCCACCCCCGGCATTCTTCTATCGGGCCTCCCTGAAACCGCAAGGCCGCCGTTTCCAGTGTGCGGGCCGATGTCGTGCCCACCGCGACGACCCGGCCGCCCCGCGCCCGCGTTTCATTCAGAATGCGCGCCGTTTCGGCAGAAATGGAGTAATATTCCGCGTGCATATCGTGTTCCTCGACGCGCGTGACGGACACGGGCCGGAACGTTCCAAGCCCGACGTGGAGCGTCAAGTAAGCTAAAGTGATGCCTTTGCGCTCGATTTCCTTCAAATACTGCTCCGTAAAATGCAAACCGGCCGTAGGAGCGGCGGCCGACCCTTCGTGTTTGGCGTACACGGTCTGGTACCGTTCTTTGTCGTGCAGCTGTTCCTTTATATACGGCGGGAGCGGCATTTGCCCGAGACGCTCCAGAATTTCGTTGAAAATGCCTTTATAGCGGAAACGAAGAATTCTGCCGCCCATTTCTCCCATTTCCTCGACGGTTGCCGCAAGCGGCGGCTCCGACTCGCCGTCCTCCGCACCGAAACACACGACGGCGCCCGGTTTCATTCGTTTGCCGGGCTTCACCAGCGCTTCCCACCGGTCGTTTTCCAGCGGTTTCAGCAGCAGCACTTCAATTTTGGCGCCTGTGTCCGGTTTGACGCCAAAAAGCCGGGCAGGAATCACCCTCGTATCGTTCAATACGAGAGTGTCGCCGGCTTGCAAATAGTCGATGAGCTCATAAAAATAATGATGTCCGGTTTCGCCGGTCGTTTTATTCAACGTTAGCAAACGCGACATCGTACGATTCGGCAAAGGCGTTTGCGCAATAAGCGATTCCGGCAAATCGAAATCGAACAATTGTACATCCATGCTGGTTTTCATTCCTTAACGATACTGACATCTTTATAGTAGTATTTCAAAATGCTCTGGTAATCATACCCAGCTTCCGCCAGTCCTTTGGCTCCCCACTGGGACATGCCCATTCCGTGGCCGAAGCCGAAGCCGATGAAGCGGAACTGCGGTTCCCTCGTCACCAGGCGCAGCTTGTTCTCCCCGCCGATCAGCAAAAATCCGGCCCGATCCGCCCCCATGGCGACCGCATCCGATTGCGCCGGCGCACCGGAGCTTCGGCCGCTCAGCACATACAGCGGACCCTTTTGTTCCGGAAAATGGCGGACGGCATCATGAGCCCCCAATATAGTATACCTTCCCATCTCCTCAATATCAAATCGGGTGCTGGGCAGACCGTTGAACAAGGAGCGGTAAGCGTCGGGCTCGGATACACGGATGACTTGACCGTTCGCTTTCATTTCCGTCACCCGGCCGGACGGTCCCCTTGCGGTAATTTCCAGCGTATTCAAGCTGCCCGTCACCGGGGAAGCGAGTTTGGCATTCATGGCCGTACGCAGCTGCTCCGCATCGTATGGACCCCGAACCCAGTTGTATGCATTGGATTCGATCGTCTGCCCGAGCGATACGAACCGTTCGCCGGCGGCGGCTTGTTTCAGCGGGACGTTGGCCGAATTATCGACGTAAGGAGCCGGCCGGACATTGACCCCGTCTTGTACGACCTCCATGTACGGCAGACCGGTGGACGTCTTTTCTCCCGTTTCCTTCACATAATCGGATCGGATGTAGCCGACGGAACCGTCCGGAAAGAGCGCCTGATGCCACGTCAGTTTTCCTTGCTGGGCCACGTCGTCCGGACTCGGCGTGCTTTTCAGATAGTCGATCGTCTTGCCCCGCACTTCGACCGGATCGGCTGTCATCCCGCCGGCGTTGGAATAATAGAACGGGGTGATCAGCGCGCCCGCTCCAGTCGTGATGACTTCGCCTTTCGTCTCCTCGACGGCCTGTATCGCGGCGTCGTTCTCCCCTTCTTTGCCATAATAAACCTGATCGTACGTCGTGTCCGACACATGCGCGATTTCATATTTCATGCCTTGCGCCAACGCGTATGTCCGCGCCGCCACCGCCTGGGCTTTCATCGCTTCCGGCGGCCAGCTTTTCGGCAGTTCGGAGCCGACAACGGAATACAAGTACTGCTCCAGCGGAAGTACGTTGACAACCGCCAAACTTCCGTTTAATACGCTTAATTCGATCGCGCCCCGGTAGCTGCGTCCGAACCGCTCCTCCACTTTGATTTCCCCCTGTTTCGCGGTAATGCGAACCTTTTGTCCGGAGGAAGCGTTGAAAAAGTAATGGCTGACGGCATCCTTGTTCGTCTCGTCCAGGGACGCGTCATTTCTAAGCAGCAAATACGGTTCGCGGGCGTCGATCGGCTTTAGCGTTATGCCGGGCGACAATTTCATCGCCTGGGCTTTCGCCTGATTCAAGCTTTCCTCGTCGGCCGCTTCGCCAATCCAGACGGAATAAAGCGGTGCGCCTTCCTTGCTTTTGCCGTAAACCAGAAAAGGATTCAAGCCCGCGCTTTCCAGATTCGCCAGGCGTTCAACCGCTTCCTTCTCGCTTCCGTATGTTCCTGCGTTCCAGTGAAGCGGACCGGTCACCGCGACTTTCGCTGGGGTGAAGAGCGGCGCAAGCGAGCCGTCTGCGGCCCATTTTTGTTTGGCCTGCTCCGCTTCGTCCTTGCCGGCGAATTGTCCGGCATACACCTGATATACGGGCTTCCCCTGCCTGGTTCTCTTAAACAAGTACGGTACGGCATTTTTATCTTTCAACTGTTTGTACAATGAGCGTGCGGCGGAAGCGTCCCCCGTTTCCAATAGACGAACCATATACAGATCGGCGCTGCCGCGAACCGCTTTCCCGTTTCCGGTGTTAAGCCATACGCTTTCTTCCGATGCCCCGATCGCGAATCCCGCCGGAGATGAGAGAGTGACGGTCGGCACCGTCACTTTATATTTTTTTCCCAAATTGATAAACAGAGCGACGCGGATTTGTTCCGGAGCCGGAGCCGCGGCGTATGCATGCCGCCATAATAAAATGCCGGATGCGGCCGCAAGCATCAGCAATAAAGCTATCGTCAGCGGAACCGACCGCTTTTTGCCAGCATAGTTCATCTCTGTCTTTACCTGCCTTTCTATGAAACTGCGATGCTGTTAATATGCGATGCTGTTAATAATAGACTCGAAACATTGGCAAAAGTTGCTGATCTTTTATGAAGAAAAAGTCGAATGCGTTTTCATTTTTGCAAAATTTGCTACAATGAAGAAGACGATGCATTCTTGATAAGGATGGATGCGCTACGGTGCCTGCAGGCACGAATATGTTCAGGGAGAGTGAAAACGCACATGGAAAAAAAAGAAATCCGTCTCGGCATGGTCGGCAGCGGGGATATCAGTAACC
>JAWLCZ010000221.1:0-5801 GCA_041686835.1 Paenibacillaceae bacterium
CCTGGTATGCGTGCATCGCCGTCGCCTGCCTGTCCATGATGGTTTCCGTACTCGTAAGAAGCACGGCGGCGGGAATGGGCATCATGCTGTCCGCGCTCATTGCGGGCACGATTTTGACCAATATGGTTTCATCCTGGGAAAGCGCCAAATATTTATTCATGGTGAATTTGGGATTGACTCAATATTTGTCGGGCTCGCTTCCTCCCGTTCCCGGCATGACGCTGTCGTTCTCCTTGGCGGTGCTGGCCGTGTGGGCGATCGCCGCACTCGTGATCTCATTCCTCGTTTTTACGAAGCAAGATATTTTGAATTAAGGAGGCGCACCGATGGTTGAGCAACTTGATTTGTTCCGGGCGGCGCAGCAAACATCCGATTATGAAGCGGACGACATTCAAGTGTTGGAAGGGTTGACCGCGGTCCGTAAGCGGCCCGGCATGTACATCGGCAGCACGAGCTCATCGGGACTGCATCATCTTATCTGGGAAATCGTCGATAACGCGGTCGACGAGCATCTCGCCAAGCACTGCACCGTCATTGACGTGACCATTCATAAGGATGAGTCGGTCACCGTACGCGACAACGGCCGGGGCATTCCGACCGGGATGCACAAAATCGGCATTCCGACTCCGCAGGTCGTCTATACGATACTGCATGCGGGCGGCAAATTCGGCGGTTCCGGCTATAAAAAATCCGGGGGACTGCACGGTGTGGGCGCATCCGTCACGAACGCCCTGTCCGAATGGCTGGAAGTGGAAATTTACCGCGACGGCAAAATACATAGGCAGCGGTTTGAATATTGGGTCGACAAGCAGGGAAACGAGCACGTCGGCGAGCCGGTGACCGGATTGGAAGTGATAGGCTCGACCAACAAAACCGGAACGAAGGTGACGTTCAAGCCGGACAAACGCGTCTTCCAGGGCGGAACGACGATCAACTACGAATTGCTGGCCGAACGTCTGCAGGAAATCGCTTTTCTCAATTCCGGACTGAAAGTCAATTTAAAAGACGAGCGGTCCGGCAAGCAGGAAACGTTCCAATACGAGGGCGGAGCGAGCCAGTTTGTCGAATTTCTCAATGAAGACAAAACCGTCCTGCACCCCGTCATTCATTTTTCGGGCGAAAAAGACGATATCGAAGTGGAAATTGCCCTGCAGTATAACGACGGCTATACGGAGACGATTGCCTCGTTCGTCAACTCGATTCCGACGCGCGGCGGCGGCACGCATGAAACGGGATTCAAGACGGCGTACACGCGCGTCATGAACGATTATGCGCGCAAGACGGGGCTGCTCAAGGAAAAAGAGAAAAATCTGGAAGGCGTTGATTTGCGCGAAGGAATGATGGCTGTCGTCAACGTTAAAATGAGCGACGTCGAATTTGTCGGGCAGACGAAAGATCAGTTGGGCAGCGCGGCGGCAAGAGGGGCGGTCGACGCCGTCGTCGCTGAAAAAATGGCCGTGTTCCTCGAGGAAAATCCGCAGGTGGCGCAGCTGCTCATTAAAAAAGCGCTGCAGGCGGCAAAAGCGCGGGAAGCGGCGCGCAAAGCGAGAGAAGAAGTGCGCAGCGGGAAAAAAGGGAAAGGAGAAAGCTCTAACCTGAACGGGAAATTGACGCCCGCGCAGTCGAAAGATTTTACGCGCAACGAACTGTTCATCGTCGAAGGGGATTCGGCGGGAGGATCCGCTAAACAAGGAAGAGACTCGCGGTTCCAGGCGATTCTGCCGCTGAAAGGCAAGCCGATGAATCCGGAAAAGGCGAAGCTCGCCGACATCTTGAAAAACGACGAATACCGCGCGATTATTTCCGCCATCGGCGCCGGCGTCGGCTCCGAGTTTGAACCGGAGGAATGCAATTACGCGAAAATCATCATTATGACCGATGCCGATATGGACGGCGCACACATTCAGGTGCTGCTGCTCACTTTCTTTTACCGGTATATGAAACCGTTAATCGACGCCGGGAAAATCTATATCGCCCAGCCGCCGCTGTACAAGGTGACGAAAAAATCGGGCAAATCGGCGACGTCAAGGTACGCGTGGACCGAGGATCAGCTGCAGGCGCTGACGAAGGAGCTCGGCAAACCGATCGAACTGCAGCGGTACAAAGGATTGGGCGAAATGAATCCGGAGCAGCTGTGGGAGACGACGATGAATCCGGAAACGCGGACGCTCCTGCAGGTGCGCATCGAGGACGCGGCCAAAGCGGAGCGGAGGGTGTCGACGCTCATGGGGGACAAAGTGGATCCGCGCAAACGCTGGATTATCGAACATGTCGATTTTACACAGTATGAAGAATAGAAGGTGATGTCGTGAGCATGCTTGAACAGTTTTTACCCGCGTTTCTGGAAGAGGTCGTCGGCGACCGGTTCGGACGCTATTCCAAGTATATTATTCAGGATCGGGCGATTCCCGATGTAAGGGACGGCCTCAAGCCGGTGCAGCGGCGCATTTTGTACGCCATGTACGAAGCGGGCAATACGCCGGACAAGCCTTACCGCAAATCGGCGAAAACGGTCGGGGACGTGATGGGCAATTACCACCCGCACGGAGACTCCTCGATCTACGACGGGATGGTGCGCATGGCCCAGCCGTGGAAAATGGGGCACGTGCTCATCGACGGGCACGGAAACTGGGGCTCGCTCGATGACGACCCGCCCGCGGCAATGCGTTATACGGAAGCGCGCCTGTCCAGCATCGCGATGGAAATGCTGCGCGATATCGAGAAACGCACGGTGGCGTTCAAGGATAATTTCGATAATACGGCGAAAGAACCGGTCGTGCTGCCTTCCCGTTTTCCGAACCTGCTCGTGAACGGCGTCAGCGGCATTTCCTCCGGATTCGCCACGGAAATTCCGCCGCACAATTTGCGCGAAATCATCGACGCCTGCATCGCTTTAATCGACCGGCCGGATATGACCGTCGAGCAAATGATGGACATCGTCAAAGGGCCGGATTTTCCGACAGGCGGCATCATCATGGGGAAGGACGGCATCCGCGAAGCGTATGCGACCGGAAAGGGCCGAATTTATGTGCGCGCCAGAACGGCGGTTGAAGAGCTGCGCGGAGGCAAACAGCAGATCGTCATCACCGAAATCCCTTATCAGGTTGTCAAGTCGCGGCTCGTCACCGCGATCGAAAACATCCGCCTCGACAAAAAAGTGGAAGGCATTGCGGAAGTCCGCGATGAGAGCGGCCGGAACGGGCTGCGCATCGTCATCGAACTGAAAAAAGACGCCGACGCCCAAGGCATTCTCGCTTATTTGCTGAAAAAGACCGATCTGCAGATCGCGTACAATTTCAATATGGTGGCCATCGTCAATAAAACGCCGCAGCTGCTCGGAATCAAGCAAATGCTGGAGGCGTATGTCGGGCATCAAAAGGAAGTCGTCACGAACCGCACCCGCTATGAACTCGAGAAGGCGGAAGATCGGGCCCATGTGCTCGAAGGTCTGGTCAAAGCGCTCAACATTTTGGATGAAGTCATTGCGACGATTAAAGGCTCGAAAAACCGTCAGGACGCTCAAAGCAACCTGGTGGCGAAGTACGGATTTACCGAGCGGCAGGCGGACGCGATTCTTACTTTGCAACTGTACCGGTTGACGAATTTGGAAATCACGTCCCTGGAAAAAGAATGGAAAGAAGCGCAAAAAACGATCGCTTATTTGCGTTCGATATTGGGCAGCGAGAAAAAACTGCTCAACGTCATTAAGGACGAGTTGGGCGAAATCAGAAAAAAATACGGAGAAGACCGCCGTTCGGAAATACAGGAGGAAGTCGAGGAACTGAAGGTGAATCTGGAAGTGATGGTCACGCCCGAAGACGTGCTTGTCACGCTGTCGAACGAAGGCTATTTGAAGCGGACGAGCAAATTGTCGTTTACCCGTTCGGGAGGCGAGATCGGGAACACCGGACTGAAAGAGGGCGACTTCGTCCGTTTCCTGCTTGAAGTGAACACAATCGATAGCCTGCTTCTGTTTACGCAAAAAGGCCAGTACTACCATTTGCCCGTTCATCAAATTCCGGAATACAAGTGGAAAGAGAACGGAACGGCCATCGTCAATGTCATCCCGATTGCGAAAGAGGACCGCATCGTCAGTGTCATTCCGGTCAAAGATTTCAACGAACCGGGGCAATTTGTCGTTTTCGCCACGCGCGGCGGCCAGGTGAAACGAACGGAACTGAAGGAGTATATGACGAACCGGTCGACGGGCATTGCGGCATGCAAGCTGGCCGCGGATGACGAAGTCATCGATGTGCGGCTGAGCGACGCTTCCCAAGAGATGCTGCTTGTCACGAAGCTTGGCATGAGCATCCGCTTTAAAGAAGAGGAAGTGAGCTCCATGGGCAGAGTGTCGTCGGGAGTCAGGGGAATTCAATTGAAGGACGGCGATGAAGTGGCGTCCGCCCTGCGGGTCGAAGGAGAGGAAGGGGAAGTAGTCGTCATTTCCGATCGCGGGTACGCCAAACGGTCTCTGCTCCTCGATTACCCTGTCCAGGGGAGGGGAGGCAAAGGGGTCGCCACCTTTGAATTCAAGGAAGGAAAACGCAGCAAACCGAACGGCAGCCGGTTAATCAAGGCGTTCGCCGTCAAAGAACCGTTGCTACTTGCCGCGGTTCTGAGCGGAGGACAGACGCATCTGTTTTCCACCGAGGCTCTTCCGATCGAAGACCGCAAGTCGGCGGGAAAACAAGTAGTGCCCGTAACGAAATCCGAAACGATCGTCGATGTGCTGATACGGGATCAGTCGTAGCTGATTGACGGCGGATCGAGTTTTTCCAGCAGTTTCACCATCATTTCTGCAACGGCCCACACTGGCATAGGCTCTTCCAGCTTATTCAGCCATTGTGGGTCGGTTATCAGCCCTTCCTGCAGCGCTTTTTTGACGATGTCATGCTTCCGCTGATCCACGACAAACAGCCCCTTTCACTAACGATTCGTCACGAATTCCCGTTATATATGCCTAGTTTATGTTGAAAACTGTCATTCCGTTCGTCTTTTTATCGATTAATGTCTTAAATTATTAATTATATTAACCTTTAAACTTCTTGGACAGAGTGGTATAATCTTGCTCAAGAGGTGATCGGGACGATGTATACGAATGAGTTTGCCAGGCTATGGTTTAAGCTGTCCAAAGAGATGAAAATTCATATGGAATCGCAGCTGGCTCCATCGCTCACGGAAGGGCAGCTGAACGTTCTGGAACTGCTCCTGTCTCACGGGGAAAAAATGAAGCCTTCGGACTTGGTCGATGTGCTCTCGACAACACCGGCCGCCATCACAACGCTCCTCGATCGCATGGAGAAAAGCGAATTAATCGTGAGGGAAAGAGACGAAGCCGACCGGCGAATCGTATGGATTCACGTTACGCCGAAAGGTGAAGCGGAATGCCGGCGAGGCGTGGAAATCCGGGAAAAGTTTCTGGCGTCGTATCTTGACCGAATATCGACGCGCAACCAGCAGCTGCTCGTCTATTTGTTGGGCAAAGTGGCCAGCGCGTAAGACCGGAAATGTGAAAGGAAAAAGGCGGCAAAGGCCGCCTTTTCTCCGTTTTGTACTCTGTGGCGTTAAGTTAGAACGGTTTGGCAATCATCAGAATCAAAATGAGGAGCAACAGCAAATGCATCGTCCCGAGCAACGGAGCGGTCGCTTTCTTCATTGCCGGATACAGCGTGGGGATATAGTAGCCCGAGCTGTTAGACACAAATTCCGCAATCGCTTTTATTTTTTTCGGCAATATAACAAAGGCAATGACCGCGAACACAAGGAACAAAATGACCGATCCGTTCAACCATATTTCCGAA
>JAWLCZ010000222.1:0-259 GCA_041686835.1 Paenibacillaceae bacterium
GGGATACTGCCGACCCTTCGGAGCCCAGTATTTGGCCGTTTTACGGAATAAAAATGTGGTGAACAGCATCAAAGACGGCACGTCCGTCATCTATTCTTTGCGTGACCCTTTAATCAAAGATCTGCTTTCCGTGGCCAGGCAAATATTTGACAATCACCTGGTTGATGCCATCACGCTGTTGGAAGGCATTCGCAATGAGACATAACAAAAAGCGGGGGCTTCTATCCGCAATCGCGCGAACACCTTGTATTTTTGCAAC
>JAWLCZ010000222.1:269-5707 GCA_041686835.1 Paenibacillaceae bacterium
GCCCGATTTCAGAGTAATGCGGTTTTATTCATGCGTTGACAAGAGGATATGGCAGGAGTAACATTCTCAATATATTCAAATAATCAGATATATGAATAAAAGAAGGTTAGAGCGCATGAAATGGTCGGGAAGGTTCGAAGGCTACAATACAAGTTCATTTCGTAAAGATTTGATTTCAGGGGTCATTGTAGGAATTATCGCCATTCCTTTGGGAATGGCGTTTGCCATAGCTTCAGGGGTAAAACCGGAGTATGGCATCTATACCACGATTGTGGCGGGTATTCTCATATCGCTGTTCGGGGGATCGAAATATCAAATTGGCGGTCCCACCGGAGCGTTTATTCCCATCTTATTTGCGATTGTCATGCAATACGGATACGAAAACTTGCTGATAGCTGGCTTTATGGCCGGGATTATCCTCGTGCTAATGGGCGTGTTGAGACTTGGCGCATTGATTCAATTTATCCCCAGGCCAGTGACGATAGGGTTCACCTCCGGAATTGCCGTAATCATTTTTAGCGGTCAAATCCCTCATTTTTTGGGACTGCGCGGCATCGAAAAACATGAATTTTTTTGGTTGAATATGAAAGAAATAGCCGTACATATTTCCACCTGGAACGTGTACAGCGTCATCACGGCCGGTCTTTGTTTAACGGTGCTGCTGCTGACTCCCAAATATTTGCCGAAGATCCCCGGATCGCTGCTTGGACTCGTATTTTCAAGCGTCATTGCCGCTTGGTTGTTTCCCGGAAAAGTGGCTACGATCGGATCGACTTTCGGAGCGATTCCGAGCACTTTGCCGACTTTTCATTTCCCTGAAATCACGTGGGAACGTATTGCCACACTGCTGCAGCCCGCGTTGGTTATTGCCATGCTCGGCGGCATTGAATCGTTATTGTCCGCTGTAGTGGCTGACGGGATGTCGGGAAGCCGACACGATAGCAATCGAGAGCTTATCGGACAAGGGATTGCCAATATCGTAACCCCATTGTTCGGGGGAATACCGGCAACCGGAGCGATTGCGCGAACGGCGACGAATATAAAGAATGGCGCTGCGTCTCCCATTTCGGGAGTGATTCACGGACTCGTCGTATTGATCGTCCTGATTTTGTTTGCCCCTTACGCTTCGCATATCCCTCTGGCGAGTATGGCTCCCATACTTATGCTGGTCGCATGGAATATGAGCGAAAGAAAAGAATTTGCCCGTGTGTTGAAAACGAAAACGAGCGACTCTGTCGTTCTGATCGTAACTTTTTTGCTGACGGTATTTACCAATCTGACGATCGCCGTCGAAGTGGGATTGATTTTGGCGGTTATCCTGTTTGTAAAACGGATGAGCGAAATTCTCACAATCGCCAAGGTTCTTCCCGATCCTTCCGCCAAACACGAGAAGGTTAGGGCTCATATGGTGACGGAAAGCCATGACTGTCCGCAGATCAGCATTTACACCATCGAGGGGCCTCTGTTTTTTGGAGCGGCCAATCTGTTCGAGAAATCGATATGGAGTACGCTCCGGGTCCGGCCCAACATATTGCTGCTGCGCATGAGTAAAGTTCCCTTTATGGATACGACCGGAGAAGCCAACCTGTCAAGCCTCGTGAAACACTTCAAAAAAACGGGAGGGATCGTGCTCATATCGGGCATACAACCGCAAACATTGGAAGTGCTCAAGAGAACCGGGTTATATACTGTGATTGGAGAAAACCGCTTTTTTAAACATACGGGCGAGGCCATTAATTATGCCTTGACCGAACTGGAAGTGAACAAGTGCCGGGGATGCAAACACTTCGCTTTTCGTGAATGCGCCGCACTGTCGAATGCAGGAGAGCTTAAGAAACGTCAGCTTGATTTTAGCCTATAGTTTTGGCGGCGGCAGGAGAGATTTGCAAACCTATTTCGGGAGTGAAATCCATAGTGAAAATTCTTGAAAACGATTTATCTCATTTGAATGGTTTAATGGTTCGAAATCAGGATGCGTCTGTCGTTACATGGCAAGGTTATCCATGCTTGCGTTTGAACGGGTTGGCCATCGTTTCAGATTTGTTTCTTGAGGAGGGGAGCGTTGAAGCCTGCATAGGTTCGGACGATGTTAGCTATTGCGGTTTAGCTTTCCGAATCAGGGATACATTAAATTTTGAACTTGCTTACGCTCAACCGCATACAAGCGGGAGATGGGACGCTCTGCAATACGATCCCGTATTTCATGGCAGCAATACTTGGCAACTGTATCATGGCCCGGGGTTTCAACAAACCGCGGAAGTTCCAATGGGTAAATGGTTCCGTTTTAGAGCAGACTTTAAAGATCAACGGGCAGTCATTCAATTGGAGAATCAGCCTCCGCTTATCGTTTCCCAATTGGCTCATTCTCCACAGAAGGGTCTCATTGGCTTATGGAGTTACAAGCCCGCATATTTCCGGGATTTGCGCGTCTACCCATCCGCCGATGCCGACAAATATTCAGAAGGATGGAACGTTCAAGAGGATGAAGGAGTCATTAAAGAATGGTTTCTTCATGGGTATGGGCGTGTTGAGTGTGAAAAGAACGGCTCCATGAATTTAAACCGGTTTCTGCCCCTAACCGTTTCAGAAGCAAGTTTAACTCGAAGATTTTTCGTGAGGGGAGATTCCGATCTCATTCTGCGTTTCGGTTTTAGCGATGAAATCGCAGTCTATATGGATGGAAATAAAATATTTGAGGGAGAAAACAAATATAAATTCTCATCAGAATGGAATGATCAAGGATATGTATTTTTTGATATGACCGTTACGCTACCTTTGCAAGCCGGGGTTCATCAAATAGAAGTACGGATAAAACGAACGGAATTCTTCGGATGGGGCTTTAAACTCTCTTTACAGGGAGATGTTGATTTATTATCATGCGCGTATAGTCAAAACGACGATTAATGGAAAAGGCATGATTCCCATCGTATGACCATACACTGTAGAGTCTTTTCATGCAAATGAGCGTGAGGTGCATTACAATGACAGCTTTTTTTATATTGACGGATCTTGAAGGTCCGGCCGGAGTGGACAGCTTCACGCAAACTCGCCCTGGCGACGGCTTCCCGGAGAGAGTGGAGGCGGCCAAGAAGCTGCTGGCCCGGGAAGTAAACGCATGCATAGAAGGAATCCGCTCCGTTTATCCCCATAGCCTTATCGATGTATGGGACGGGCACGGACCCGGCGGATTGAACGCGGAAGATCTAATCGGCGGCAATTATTTAAGAGAGGGCCACCCTTATAAGGAACTGGAAGGCTATGACGCGCTTCTGTTTGTTGGCCAGCATGCGATGGCGGGCACCTTCAACGGACCGTTGTGTCATACTTACTCTTCCAAAACCGTCGCGTATTATAAGTTGAACGGCGTGTTTATCGGGGAGTTTGGAGCAAGAGCGCTGATCGCCGGTCTGCAGGGAGTGCCCACTGTCTTTTTGTCGGGAGACGATAAAGCCGCCTTGGAAGCACGCATGTTCATCCCGGAAATTGAAACGGCCGTGGTGAAGAAGGGACGGGGAATCGAAGCTGCCGACCATTTATCCGGAGAAGAAGCGTGCCGCATAATTCGGGAAAGAGCGGCCAAAGCCGTGCAGCGTATCCCGGAAATCCCGCCTTTTACCGGAATATCTTCTCCTTACGTGCTGGAGATCGCGTATCTGAGCCCGCTGCAAAAGGACGAAGGGCCGACAGGTCCCGGCGTCGAATGGATGAACGACAGAATCGTCCGCATCCATAAAGATGACATAAGGGATCTTCCTTTATAAAAACATAAGAGCGGAGCCTCACCGTCGGCAAGCCTGAATCTCGGGATGGTGTATAACATGAACACGGAGAAGTTAATCCGAAAGTTTGATAAACAAGCGAAAATGTACGAAATGAGGAGAAGAAAGAAATCGGAAAAAAAGTGGCGTGAAAAACTGATCCGATGCGCAAAAGGAAAGGTTCTGGAAGTCGGTGTCGGAGCGGGAGCCAACTTTCAATTTTACCCTAATGACGTTGAAGTGACGGCAGTCGATTTTAGTACGGAAATGTTAATCAGAGCCAAAGAAGCAGCTGCTGAAAGCGGCGTCCGTTCGGAATTCATCCTTTCTGATATGGAATCGATTTCGTTTCCGGATAATTCATTTGACACCGTTGTTTCCACATTAACGTTATGCGGATATGCTGATCCACTTGCCGTACTAAGAGCATTGAACAAGTGGTGCAGGTACGATGGCCAGATTCTTTTAATGGAACACGGAATCAGTTCCAATCGTTTCGTAGGTTATGTGCAAACCGTTATCGATCCGGTTCATTTAAAGGTTGCCGGCTGTCATCTAAAACGTGATATGATTCAAATCCTTCAAAAATCCGGGATTCAACTTATCAAAATGGAGCATTATTGGTTGGATACGGTTCATTTGGTATGGGCGAAACCGAATAAAAAGGTTAGTCGGGATTGAAGTGTATCTTAAATGCGAAAATGAAGACTTAGCCAAAACGGACTAAGTCTTCATTGATTTCTCGGCGATGGCCTTCATCGGCTTGCGTCAGGGCGCTGAGCTCCTGTTTTTCGCCATACAATCGCCTTATATACGTACTCTTTCGTTCTATTCGACGCTATGCGCCTTCGGTTGCAAGCTCAGCAAGCCGATCCATGACACGATCTCGATATAAACCGCCATGATAGCATATGACCGATGCAATGTCGAAGGCGGTCAGTTTTGCGATCGAAGCATGAGCGGCAGGCCGATCAAACGTCGTGTCGGGGTCCGCACCGCATAACCGGCCATTCCGCACAACGAGGGAATCCCCGGCAATCAAGGTGCGCGACGGTTCATGATAGAGACTGATATGGCCCGGCGTATGGCCCGGAGTGTCGATAACGACGATCCCTCCGCACCATGGTAGACGCTCGCCGCCAGCGATGACGAGATCGACCGCAGCCCGTGGAGGATGAAGCATGAGGGCTTTGAGCCCATTCCGGAAGGACTCCGGCACGTGGTCAGGCAGCAGATCGAGGCTTGCAATCGCTTCGTCCGTGAACCTGAGAAGTTTTCTATCCCCCTGAACGTAAGGCTTCTCCATCGCATGCGTCGAGACCTCGATTCGTGTGGAAGAACCTTCTGTTAATGCCTGTAAATTGCCGATATGATCAATGTCTTGATGCGTGATAATGATTCGGTTCAGTCGGTTCAGATCTACTCCATAGGATTCCGCTGCGGTGCGGAGTTGTTTGATCTGACCGGGAAATCCCGTATCCACGAGCACAACGTCCTGATTGTCCCACAGCAGAACCGGATGGACGGTATCCGGACGGCCCAATACCGGCGCGGTTATAGAGAGCATAGCAATGCCTTGATCAATACGCACTAAATGATTCACACTCCTTAAAAGGATGAAGAGTACCCGGCCAGGTCACTAATCCTTATTTTAAGGAGAAACGAAGTATATGTAAATAT
>JAWLCZ010000223.1:0-5652 GCA_041686835.1 Paenibacillaceae bacterium
CACATTTTGACATGATTTAAGGCTACTATAACCCTATCAAATGAAGATAGAAGTCATTTGATACAATTAAAATAAGGAAGGTTTTGAATATGGCAGCATATACCGTTGGAGCAAAAAGACAGCTTTACCGTTTTAGGCTTGGGAATCGAGCTTAAGAGCGATTACACAGACTATGCCGGTAGTAACAAGGAAAAGAGGGAGTATTGAGTTGTTAAAGGAGAAGGGAGAACGGCTGATGAGTTGAGTATTCAGCTTACCGGCATTGCCTTCGGTCAGGTCTTGCCGGAAGCCGAGAATGTCGCCTATGTCGGCGGGCCCAATGCAACGGTTGAGATGGGGCAGCGAAACAGCCTCGTATTCGGTGAAATGTGGATTCCTGTCGTCAGGAAACAAGGATGAACGGCTTCGCCGCCCCCTTTGGAAGGGGTTTGTGCAGCGAAGCGACTTCAGGTGTTATAATCAACAGGAGATACGTTCTGAATCGCTAATAGAGAGAAGAGGTGGGATGGAATTGTCCAATATCGTTGATTTTAAACATGTGTCTACGGTCGGTTTGGAGTCTTCGCCGGCAGCAGAAGCGCTTGCCGGTTTACGCGCGAATGAAGCCCGTTACTTTATGAACAAATATAAGCATGAATTTACGGTTGTACCCGCCGGCGAAAGCAAGGAGACTCTTGATTATGTGAATCGCGTATTGAAAGAAGAACGTGATATTGTGTTTGCGGCCAAACCGCTGGAAACGTCGCGTTTTCAGGTGGAAAATATTGAATGGGCCTTCGTTTTCTATGAGGATGGTCTTGCGGTCAACGTCATGTATACGGTTGATGACCCTAAGAAGCGGGCCGTTGGCTTTAAGCTTTCGGAGGGGATGGAGGTACCGAAGGAGTTAGAAGGGAAGTTTAAGTTTGCCAGGCAGAAGTCCAAACTAGCTGGAACCATTCGTGGCTCGTTTTTTGTAATTAAAGGAGAATTCTAGTGTTTCGTGCAGTCATGACGTAACAAGACTGGAGGAGGAAGGGACGTCTCATGTCCCTTCCTCTATTTTTTCAATTCAACGATAGAACGCTGCTTTTGTTCCAACCGATTCCGCTTCACAAACTCGGCAGCATCATCCCTTCCATCATTAGCTAATCACAGCGTAAGCTGATACAGTGTCGGGTACACCCCTTTTAAACAAAGCTTCGCCAACGGCGAACAACTGAAATGCAGCTTCTCCGCCGCATCGTGTACTGCAGCGCCTGCGTCCGTCAGACACAGGATTCTCCCGTCGCTTCTGATGATCCGCTTCAGCTCTCGAAAGAGCTCAATGTATAGTTTGGGGATATCCTCGTTTGCCAAGATCCTTTTACCGAAAGGCAAATTGGTAACCACCTTATCGACAGCCCCGGCGTCAATAGGCAAACAACGGGCGTCCCATTGCCGGATGATCAATCGCTCGCGGACCCCGGTATTGTCGATCGAAGCCGCTATCGCTTCCATGGACAGATCTCCGCCGTATATTTGCGAATAGGGGTAGACCAGACGTTCCGACAGGATCGTACCCGAGCCGCAGCAAGGATCCACGAATCGATCCTTATCCCCAGGATTCGAAGCCCATACAAGAGCATGCGCGACAGTGGGACGCAAAGCAGCAGCCGTAAATCTTCGTTGACCGGTGCGATAGCGAAAGGTGGCATCCGTCAACCGTACGGCAAAGATCGCATCCTCATGATGAAGGTCGAGACGAAATTCCATCTCGTGCGCTCCGGTATTATCCTCCTGATATCGGCTATCCTTCCTGGCAACCCCCTTCGCAGCTGCAGCTGCAGCTTCAAACCGGGAATAGGTGTGCTTCCCCGTCCTGCTGGCATTGACTTTAAAACGCACCCTTCCGTGATCTTTCGGTAGAGCGGAAGATAGATCCATCCGGGATACTTTATATTCGATGTCGGTCAAGTGTTTCTTATAAGGACCCGCCTGGAAACGGCCGATGAGCCTGTACAGGTTATCTGCCGTTCGTAATACAGTGAATGACGCAACAGGCAGGCTTGAATGAAAGAACACTTTTCCCCGCTCTATGCTTATACTCCCGACCTCCTCTAGCTTCACTCGAATTTCGTTCTCCATTATATGCTCAAGTCCCGGCAAAACGGTCGCAAAATAAAGTGCCATCTCCCTTTGCTCCTTCGCATTGGTGTTTTGGCGCATTAAAAAAACGCGAATGAACCATCGTCCATTCACGTCTATGCGCACAAATACGACAATCCCTGAATAGGGTGCCTCAGATTGTACATGATGGAATGTCTCGTTCCTTGACTGCCGAAAGCACAAGAAAATGATAACGATCCACACCCGGAACACGAGTTTCGGATGGCTCGCCACATGTCTTTCGACTTATTCAGCTGATCTTTACCCGATCGCAACAGTCAAGAATACGGCCATCATCATCAATGCACGAACCCTCCATCAATACGAATAAGCTTATTATATTACGAATTTACAGGTGATCTCAACCTGCTTGCATAACGACAACAATGACGATAGGAGCTTGCGCGGCGGCTCGACAGTCTGCTTATTTCGCCTTCTCCGGAGCATGCTTCCTAAGCCACACCCGCAGCGGCACATCCTCGTCCGTCGGCGAATAGTACCCGTTGCAATTCACTCCCGCTCCCAACAGTTGACGCCGAATCGGACTGCTTTGCTCCCATAAGCTTCGGACCGTCATGTCGTCCTTCGTCCGAATCCAGCGGTAGCCGTAGCCGTAGAACAGCACCTTGCGCGTTATGTTCGACCAGTTCGGACTTGCCGCATGCCACAGTCGGCGATCGAAAAAGACGGCTGTGCCCGGCTTCGCGCAGATCGGGATGGCCCCCTCCGGCTGCCCTTGTCCGCCTTCCGGCAAAGCCATCTTGTCCTTCAGGTGACTCCTCGGGATAATGTAGAAGTTCCCGCGGTCCGGTTCGGAAGTATCCGAGAGGAAGTAGGCTACCTTCAGCGATAGTCTCGGACGAGGATGGGATTCCATTTCCAGATTTACCCGTCCGCTGTCTTGGTGCCAACCGAACGTTTTATCGCTTTTCTGTTTCCCGGACGGCGGCGTTACGATCATGTGGCAGTGATACAGGTATATATTCCATCCTAGAATGTCCCATACTTTGGGAAGCACTTTCTCATAATCGACCAGGTCCAGAAACATCTTGTGATCGGGGATAAAATTGGGATGAAACAGCGCCGTCTTCGGGTCGTGCCCCCTGCGGACATGTTCCTCGAAGATGCGGTCCGTTTCTGCCGTAAGCGCTGCAACGCTATCCTCCGAAAGTGCATTCTCCAGTATCAAATACCCGGTTTCGTTAAAGGTGCGACGCTCTTCTTCCGTCAATCCGTACTTCAAGCAGGTTGCATCCATGAATAATAACCTCCTGTTATTGTTCATTTATGGTTTCAAGTGATTGGTTCCAGCCTGATTTTCCATGATTCGACTTGGGTTGAGCTTTCAACCGCGGGTTGAAATCGTTTTCAATGCTCTTACGGTTTCGAATGCGTCAAGGTTTTTCTCTCATATTACCATACTCTCCATGAGTTTAAGCGATACGTCTTTCTTTTTATTTTTTCTAAAATGGCCTCTACATCTCCCGTCCCCCATCCTTTCCCACGTAATCCAGACAATCTTGAATTGTCGCATATATTTCTTTTCTACAAGAATGCAGTTCGGATTCTCCCCACAGCCCTTTCTTCAGATCGTCCTCTACCAAGAGAAGCATCCAAATACTGTATAAGCAGGCGAACACGTGATAATCCCTGATAAAAGAAGAGTTGACGTCAGATAACCCTAATTTCGTTCGTTCTGCAATATAGGCATGAAGTAATCCTACCCGGATGCTAGAAACCATCAACTTTCTTATTCGCGGATGGGGCATGTCTATTAATGTATAGAGATCCCAGAAGATTGAATTGCGATGTACGGCCTCCCAATCCATGACAGATATGCCGTCATTCCATACCGCAATGTTCCCCGTATGAAAGTCGCCATGCGAAACAACCCGTTGTTCAGCAAAGCCATCCGCGGAATGAAGCAAGAAGCTGCCGATCATGTCTATCCTCTGTTCAGCCAACCCAAGCATGCCTAACATGTTGCCTGTCAGTTTCCAGTCTTCTTGAACGATGTCAATAACCTCGGAGATCATCGGCTTATGTCCTGTGAAATCATCCGGAACCGTATGAACCGGCAATCGATGCCAGTAAGGAATCAACTTTACGGATTTGTAGAAGTCTTTCTCCGTGAATTGATGCGTTAGACGGCCCAAATCCTCTAAGATGATCCAGTATCGATCGGGATCGTTAGGTTCAGCAGCAGCAAGGATCTTTGGGTAGGCAATCGGAAGTGACGGAAGCACATACGTATGGGCCCACCTCTCTCGTCCTATCAAAGCGATATTTGTTAATGGCTTAAATATGTAACTTTGCAATCCCTTAGGGGTGAGTACATAAAATCGTTCGATGCTCTTCCCGAACGGGGCGGTATAAATCGTCTCTTTATAATGTACCCGGGTTCCATCCAGCGTTCCGTTCGGTAAGACAAAACTTGAGAGATATGATTCGGTCAGGGATGGTCACTCCTTCATTTCCCGAATATCGCTTTGAGGGATTGGCGGCTAGGCGAAGCATCGGTTTTGTCTGCTGCACCGGTTTATTCTTGCCCGGCCCTCACGCCGGCATGGTCATCCGCGTTCCACGACGTTCCCATTGCGAAAATGTATAAAGTTACCATATACAAATGAAGTAAGCTTGTACGGCGCGCCGCAATTTGCAAAAATTATTTGTCATTTTTTACAGGATTGATTTGACTCTTTGTCGAAATAATCATTCAATAGCTCGCTAATACATCGAGGTGTAACATGAAAGCATTCCGGCTAACGGCGATTCTAATGATAATTTGCGGCATCGTATTTTCCTTTCTTTCCATAGGTTCGAGAACATCGCCTACAGAAGCTTCCGATAGTCCCATTACAGATTGGAAAATATTATGGATCAACGGGCCGGAACCAGCAAACCAAACGCCTCCTTCTTCGAATGGGACTTGGCATTCCGCCACGGTTAACGATCCCCTCAACACGATTCCGGACGGGGCTGTCGGCGCATGGGTACATGTTACCATACCGCCAACCTCCCACTTGACGCACCCGGGACTTTACATTGAACGGTTTTACGGACTCGACTTCACCGTATACGTAGAGACTCAAGCAGTATTTCGCTCCTCGCGCGATTATGATTTTGAACGAACCATCGTTCTGATTCCGCTTACATCTGAGCAAGTTTCTACGAATGTATTCATCCGGATTGAATCGAAAGAACGCGCGGGAATCAGCAGCGTCATTCATATCGATGAATTCGACCGTTTATCCGCTTTAACAGTTCGTCAAGAGCTGCCGAACCTCCTGCTTGGTACGTCGATTGTATTCCTTGGGGGAATCATGCTGATATGCTCCGGATTTTTCCTTTGGAAAGTGAGAAAGCCGTCGTTCGCTCTCAGCCTGTTTATTTTGTCGACCGGCACCGTGATTTGCACATACTCATCGATGCCCTATGTTTATTTCGGCGAGTACGGACATCAACTGCTCTTGTTGTTTGATATCTCGATGTTTATCTTATTTCCATCCCTTTGTTATTTTCTTG
>JAWLCZ010000224.1:0-5606 GCA_041686835.1 Paenibacillaceae bacterium
GCCGCCGCGATATCGCCGGCGTACACCTCGTTGATTTCCTGACGGTGGTTCGCGTGCATCTGCAGAATCCGGCCGAGTCTTTCGCGTTTGCCTTTAGTCGAGTTCAACACGTACGAGCCGGAATTCAGAATGCCGGAATATACGCGGAAGAACGTCAATTTGCCGACAAACGGGTCGGACATGATTTTGAACGCCAACGCCGCAAACGGTTCGCTGTCGGAAGATTTGCGCGTGACTTCGGTGCCGTCTTCGAGCACGCCTTTGATATCCGGAACGTCCGTAGGAGCGGGCAAATAATCGACAACGGCGTCCAGCATCAGCTGAATCCCTTTGTTGCGGTAGGAAGAGCCGCAAATGACCGGGAAGATTTTCACTTCGCAAGTTCCTTTGCGAAGGGCCGCTTTCAATTCCTCTTTGGTGATTTCCTCGCCTTCGAGGTATTTCATCATGAGGTCTTCGTCCAGTTCGGCCACTTTTTCAACGAGCTCGCTGCGAAGTTCCGCCGCTTTTTCCTTATACTCTTCCGGAATTTCCGTCCGTTCGATTTCCTTGCCGAGATCGTCTTTATAAATGAACGCACATTCTTCAATCAAGTCGATAATCCCGACAAAATCGTTTTCCGCACCGATCGGGTACTGAATCGGAACCGCGTTGGCCTGAAGTCTGTCGCGCATCGAAGCGACGGCGCCCAGGAAATCGGCCCCGATGATGTCCATCTTGTTGACGTAAGCAATCCGCGGAACATGATAACGGTCAGCCTGACGCCAAACGGTTTCCGATTGGGGCTCTACCCCTTCTTTGGCGCTGAAAACGCCAACTGCTCCATCCAATACGCGCAGCGAACGCTCCACTTCAACCGTGAAGTCTACGTGGCCGGGAGTATCAATGATATTGATGCGATGTCCTTTCCACTGGGCGGTTGTCGCTGCGGAAGTAATCGTAATCCCGCGCTCCTGCTCCTGCTCCATCCAGTCCATCGTAGCGGCTCCTTCGTGAACCTCTCCGATTTTGTGGGTACGGCCGGTATAGAACAGGATCCGTTCCGTAGTGGTCGTTTTCCCCGCATCAATATGGGCCATAATCCCGATATTGCGCGTATTTTGCAAGGAGAACTCTCTTGGCATCTGTATAGTCTCCTTTCTGTATGTCCTGACCTTATTTTGGAATTACCAGCGGTAATGGGCAAACGCTCTGTTCGCTTCCGCCATTTTATGCGTATCTTCGCGCTTTTTCACGGCAGCGCCGGTATTGTTGCTGGCATCGATAATTTCCGCGGCAAGACGCTCCTGCATCGTTTTCTCTCCGCGCAGGCGGGCATAATTCACCAGCCAGCGAAGGCCGAGCGATGTGCGGCGGTCGGGCTTCACTTCCACCGGAACTTGATAGTTTGCGCCGCCGACGCGACGGGCTTTGACTTCCAGGACGGGCATAATATTTTTCAAAGCCGTCTCGAAAACCTCCATCGGATCTTTTCCCGTACGTTCGCGAATCACATTGAACGCTTCGTACAAAATCTTCTGGGCAACCCCTTTTTTGCCGTCGATCATGATGCGATTGATTAAACGGGTAACCAGCTTGCTGTTGTAAATCGGATCTGGCAACACGTCTCTGCGAGGAACCGGACCTTTGCGAGGCATCGTTTTCACTCCTTTCTTGTTACATCATCCCATTTTCCGGGTTATTTTATCATTACGAATTATTTTTTCTCTTTCGGACGTTTCGTGCCGTACTTGGATCGGCCTTGCATGCGGTTATTCACGCCGGCCGTATCCAGAGCGCCGCGCACAATGTGGTAACGTACGCCCGGCAAGTCTTTCACCCTGCCGCCGCGCACCAATACGACGCTGTGCTCCTGCAGGTTATGTCCGATACCGGGAATGTATGCTGTAACCTCAACGCGGTTCGTCAAACGTACGCGGGCGTATTTGCGCAGAGCCGAATTCGGTTTTCTCGGCGTCATCGTGCCCACGCGCGTACACACGCCGCGCTTTTGCGGAGCGCTCAAATCCGTCTCCACCCTCTTCAAGGCGTTGAACCCTTTCTGCAGAGCGGCGGATTTCGATTTCACCGCTTTCGCTTTGCGTCCTTTGCGTACCAATTGATTGATTGTTGGCATCCGAGCCACCTCCTTCCCATGGCGTTCCTTCACTGCACATTGCGTTTACTCAAGCCCACAGATCCAGGCGGTTCATAAATGAACAAAGGAAGATGCTTTTGCCGCATTTCCGGCAAAAACATCCTGTCTACTGCTCGTTCACTACGGCGGCCATAGCCGCGCCAACCTCGATTCCGCAAGCTTTACCAAGCTGCTTCATCGTATCGACATACGTCACTTTAACCCCCATCTTCTTGCAGAGGTTAACGATTTTCGTCGTAATTCTCGGATCTGCATCTTTGGCGACGAATACTTCCGCGGCTCTGCCGAGCTCGACCGTCTTCGTCGTTTGTTTTGTGCCTACCGACAATTTTGCGCCCTGTAATACTTTTTCATAAGACGTTTCATCCAACATCGTGAAAGCTCCTCCAAAGCAACAGGTCTGTTTCTCTTCGGCACACTTTGATATATTAGCATCCGCGGCGCATGCGTGTCAAGAATTTTGAGGAGGCGGGAGCGGCGCCGCATCCGCTCACTCTACCGCCACCGTTTCTCTCAGTTCATTCTCCTGCTGCTCGGCTTCTTCCGCCAGCGGATCGGAAATGCGGATGTTGCGGTAACGCGACATTCCCGTTCCGGCCGGAATGAGTTTGCCGATAATGACGTTCTCCTTCAACCCGAGCAGCTGATCCACTTTTCCTTTGATCGCGGCGTCCGTCAGCACTCTTGTCGTCTCTTGGAAAGAGGCCGCCGACAGGAACGAATCGGTTTCCAGGGAAGCTTTCGTGATTCCGAGCAGGACGGGTCTCGCCACGGCAGGCTCGGCTCCGGAGAACAACGCTTCCTTGTTGGCTTCCTCATATTCGTGCATGTCGACGAACGATCCCGGCAACAGCGGCGTGTTGCCCGCGTCAACAATGCGGATTTTGCGAAGCATCTGCCTGATCATCACTTCGATGTGCTTGTCATTAATTTCCACGCCCTGATTCCGGTATACCCGCTGCACTTCTTGCAAAATATAGTTTTGCACGCCGCGGATCCCTTTAATGCGCAGCATATCCTTCGGATCGATCGAACCTTCGGTCAGCTCGTCTCCGGCTTCGACCTGCTGGCCGACGCTCACGCGGATGCGCGAACCGTAGGACACGGAATACACCTTGGATTCCGCTTCGCCTTCAATCTCGATTTCGCGGCGATCTTTGGCCTCGCGGATCTCTTTCACCACGCCGTCGATTTCGGAAATAATCGCCTGGCCTTTCGGGTTGCGCGCTTCGAACAGGTCTTGTATACGCGGCAAACCTTGCGTAATATCGTCGCCGGCGACGCCGCCGGTATGGAACGTGCGCATCGTCAGCTGCGTTCCCGGTTCGCCGATCGACTGCGCGGCAATGATGCCGACCGCTTCGCCGATTTCCACATGCTTGCCTGTCGCCAGGTTGCGCCCGTAGCATTTTTTGCATACGCCGTGTCTTGTGCGGCAGCTGAGCACGGAGCGAATCTGCACTCTTTCAATTCCCGCTTTAATGATTTCGTCGGCTTTGGCCGCGTCGATCAGTTCATTGCGGTGGACAATGACTTCTCCCGTTTCCGGATGGCGAAGCGTTTCGAAGCAGTAGCGTCCTTCGATGCGATCATACAAATCTTCGATGACTTCTTTGCCGTCCTGAATTTTGCTGACGACGAATCCTTTGTCCGTACCGCAATCTTCTTCGCGGACGATGACGTCCTGCGCAACGTCGACCAGGCGCCGGGTCAAATATCCGGAGTCGGCCGTACGCAGCGCGGTGTCGGCCAGACCTTTGCGCGCTCCGTGCGTCGATATGAAATATTCGAGCACGGTCAATCCTTCGCGGAAATTCGATTTAATCGGCAGTTCGTAAATCCGTCCGGTCGGGGTCGCCATCAGGCCGCGCATTCCGCCGAGCTGCGTAATCTGCGATTTGTTACCGCGCGCCTTCGATTCGACCATCATGTTGATCGAATTGTATTTATCGAGCGACTTCATCAGAATGTCCGTAATCTGGTCTTTCGCCTTGCCCCAAATTTCGATAACGCGGTCGTACCGTTCGTCGTTCGTAATCAGGCCGCGGCGGTACTGGTTCGTCACGGTTTTGACTTTTTCCTCGGATTCCTCCAAAATACGCGCTTTTTCATCCGGCACGGTCACGTCCGCAACCGCAATCGTGATGCCGGCTTTGGTCGAATACGTAAATCCGAGTTCTTTGATTTTGTCCAAAATGATCGAAGTTTGCGTCGTTTCGTAACGGCGGAAACATTCGGCGATAATGGTGCCGAGCCATTCTTTGCCGATCGCGCCTTTTTCGGGCACCTGTTTGATGAACTCCGGAATGTTGACGCCTTTCTCGTAAATGAAATAAACCTCGGGCGTACCGTTCAGCAAATTCGCTTTCGTCGGTTCGTTAATGTACGGGAAGTCCGACGGGAAAATTTCATTAAAGATAATTTTTCCGATCGTCGTCACGAGCAGCGCGTTTTGCTGCTTCTCCGTAAAGCTTTCTTTATTCAACGCCTTGACCGGAATGGCGACTCGGGCATGCAGGGAAGCTACGCCCCGTTGATAAGCGGAGACCGCCTCGTTGACCGTGCGGAACACCATGCCGGTTCCTTTGGCATCGGGATTGTCCACCGTCAAATAGAAGCTGCCGAGCACCATGTCCTGCGACGGAGTAACGACCGGTTTGCCGTCTTTCGGGTTCAAAATGTTGCCGGACGCCAGCATCAGGATGCGGGCTTCCGCCTGAGCTTCCGCGGAGAGCGGCACGTGAACGGCCATCTGGTCTCCGTCGAAGTCGGCGTTATAGGCCGTACATACGAGCGGATGGAGCTTGATTGCGCGTCCTTCGACGAGAATCGGTTCGAACGCCTGAATCCCGAGCCGGTGCAGCGTAGGTGCGCGGTTCAAAAGTACGGGATGCTCCTTGATGACTTCCTCCAGCACGTCCCACACTTCCGGGCTCACTCTCTCCACTTTGCGTTTCGCGCTTTTAATATTGTGGGCCAATCCTTTATTGACGAGTTCTTTCATGACAAAAGGTTTAAACAGCTCGAGCGCCATCTCTTTCGGCAGGCCGCACTGGTACATCTTCAAGTTCGGGCCTACGACGATAACGGAACGGCCGGAATAGTCGACCCGTTTGCCGAGCAGGTTTTGGCGGAAACGGCCCTGTTTCCCTTTCAGCATATGGCTGAGCGATTTGAGCGGACGGTTTCCGGGACCGGTTACGGGACGCCCGCGGCGGCCGTTGTCGATGAGCGCGTCCACCGCTTCCTGCAGCATCCGTTTCTCGTTCTGCACAATGATGTCCGGAGCGCCGAGATCGAGCAGCCTCTTCAACCGGTTGTTCCGGTTAATGACGCGGCGGTACAAATCGTTCAGGTCGGAGGTGGCGAAACGTCCGCCGTCAAGCTGCACCATCGGACGGAGCTCCGGCGGGATGACCGGCAGCATGTCGAGCACCATCCATTCCGGTTTGTTGCCGGAATTGCGGAA
>JAWLCZ010000225.1:0-5540 GCA_041686835.1 Paenibacillaceae bacterium
TTTTCAAGCAGAAGATTTCAGTCTATTTTACCATATCGGACGCAGGAAGCAACGGATGCGGCCTGTTTTGCCGCAACATGCCTAATTTTTCAACAATATGTCATTGTTTTTGTTACCATCCAACGTGGATATATGTTAACATGAATATGATATAACGATCCCAGGTTTTTTATCAGCTGGAATTGGGAACACTGGAAAACGTCCAAATTGCTATGAAAGAGGTGCCCACTTGAAGATCACGACGAAAGGCCGTTACGGTCTTACGATTATGATGGAGCTCGCCAATAGATACGGCGAAGGACCAACCTCTTTAAAAAGCATCGCCGAAAAACACGGACTGTCCGAACATTATCTCGAGCAGTTGATTGCTCCTCTGCGCAATGCCGGTTTGGTGAAGAGCGTGCGCGGGGCGTATGGAGGCTATACATTATCGCGTCATCCCGAACAGATTACTTCGGGGGACATCATTCGTATTTTGGAAGGACCGATAAGCCCGGTCGATTTTACGGAAGAGGACGATCCGGCCAAGCGCGATTTGTGGATGCGCATCCGCGACAGCATCGCGAACGTGCTGGATTCCACTACGTTGGCGCACTTGATTGCATACCAGGACGAGGGCAATCATGACAACTATATGTTCTACATCTAGAGGAGAATGTGCATCATGACCCCGATCTATCTGGATCACGCCGCCACAACCCCGGTTCATCCCGAAGTTTTGCAATCGATGCTTCCCTATTACACTGAGCATTTCGGCAATCCTTCCAGCGTCCATTCGTTCGGCAGAGCCGCGAAACTTGCCATGAACGAAGCTCGGGACAGCATTGCCGGCAGCTTGCGCTGCCATCCCGGGCAAATCGTCTTTACAAGCGGAGGCACGGAAAGCGACAATACGGCCCTTATCGGCACGGCCACCGCTTTGCGCGGCAAAAAAAACCATATCGTCACTACGCAAATCGAACATCATGCCGTGCTCCACGCATGCCGTCATCTGGAACGGCTCGGATTTGCCGTTACGTATTTGCCGGTGGACGCCTACGGCCAAGTCAGCGTACAGGAGGTCGAGCGGGCCATTCGTCCCGATACGATGCTGATCAGCGTCATGTACGGCAACAACGAAACCGGCACAGTGCAGCCGATCGAAGCGATCGGACGTTTGGCGCGGGATAAAGGGATCTATTTTCATGTCGACGCCGTTCAGGCGCTGGGCGTGATCGGCATCGATTTGTCGTCGCTGCCGGTCGATCTGATGAGCTTTTCCGCGCATAAAATCAACGGCCCGAAAGGGATCGGCGCATTATACGTCTCGCCGGACGTCGTGCTGTCCCCGCATCTTCACGGAGGCAACCAGGAAAGAAAACGGCGGGCGGGGACGGAAAATGTTGCGGGCATCGTCGGTTTCGCCAAAGCGGTCGAGCTTGCGAACAACGGTTTAGCGGAGAAGCGGCAGCAGATGGAGCTGCTTCGTCAGGCGATGCTGAAAACGCTGCGGCAGGAATTGGGGGATGACGGCTTTGTTGTGAATGGTCATCCGCAAGACCGTCTGCCGCATATTCTGAACGTCAGTTTTCCGGGTGTCAGCACGGAAACGTTGCTGATGAGGCTTGATCTGGAAGGGATTGCGGCGGCGAGCGGCTCCGCGTGCACGTCCGGTTCGCTGGAAGTATCTCATGTGCTGCTGGCGATGGGACTGCCGGAACACATTTCCGGTTCGGCCGTCCGGTTTAGTTTCGGGTTGGGCAATAGCGCGGTTGAAGTAAGGGACGCGGCGAAAAAAACTGCAACCATCGTCAAGCAATTGCGTAGTAAACGGTAGCTGTTTTGCAGCGCATGTCCGATGTTTAATTGGAAACACGATTGGAAAACATAGGAATAGCTCGCATTTTATAAGAATAGGGTGAGAAAGGTGCTGAGATGTCCAAATTGCAACTCCAAAGATATTGGTAAAATCGGCTCTCACCAGTACTACTGCTGGGGTTGTTTTATCGAATTAAGCGTTGTCGGAGATAAAATGTCCGTGTTCCAGGTAGAGGAAGACGGCACGTTAAGCTCATTGGACGATTTATTTTTCGAAGAAGATATGACGCAAGTGCACGCCAATTAGCGTTTCGCTTACGTTCCATCATACGCTCCGCTCCGGGAAACTATGCACATCCGCATAAAAAACCGGAGCGGGCGTATTTTGTTTTTCGGCGCCGCTTGCCTTGGGTTAATTTTCAAGCGTTGTACATATAATGATACGAAAGCAAGTCCCAGGGGGTGAGACGATGGATAAATTCGCTAAAAGCCGATGGTTCGTTCTGCTCGTATACGTCCTTCTCTGTCTGCTTATTTTGTTCATGCTGCTGCAGATCAAACCGCTCCTTATCAGTTTGTTCGCTTTTCTTAAAGCCGTTCTCGCCCCTTTTTTAATCGCCATGATCATCTCCTATGTGCTGAACCCCATCGTCAATATTTTGAATGAGCGCAAAGTTCCCCGAACCGCCGCCGTCCTGCTCATTTACGCGGTGTTTATCACTTCCGTCGTCGTCGTCATGATCAATCTCATTCCGATATTTATGCTCCAGCTGAAAGAGCTGAACGAGCATTTGCCGCAGCTTACGATGAAAGCGCAGAACTGGTTTGACGGACTGAACGAAAGCAGGCTGGTGCCGGAAAGCGTGCGCTCGGGGATTAACAAGGCTTTTATCCAGCTGGAAAATACGATCACGATGGGAATTTCGAACTTTATTCACGATATCGGCGGCAAGCTGAACATGCTGTTTGTCGCTTTCATCGTCCCGTTCCTCGCATTTTATATATTGAAAGATTTTCAACTGATCGAAAAAACAGCGCTCACGTTTGTGCCGAAACGCCATCGTTATGAAACGATCAAGCTGCTGAGTGACATCGATGCGGCGCTCGGAAACTACGTCCGCGGACAATTTACCGTCTGTTTCATCGTCGGCGGGCTTGCTTATCTCGGGTATTGGATCGTCGGCATGCCGTACCCGCTGCTGCTCGCCTGTGTCGTAGCCGTATTCAACATTATCCCTTATCTAGGACCGTTTTTTGGCGCGGCGCCGGCTATCGTCGTCGCTTCCACGATTTCGCTGAGAATGGTGCTGATGGTCGCTTTAGTCAATTTTGTCGTGCAAATTTTGGAAGGCAACGTCATCTCCCCGCAGGTCGTCGGAAAAAGTCTTCATATGCATCCGTTGTCTATCATTTTCGTGCTGCTCGTCGGTGGGGAATTGGCGGGGGTTATCGGGCTGATTCTCGCCGTCCCCGTATTTGCGGTCATGAAGGTGCTCGTCCACCACATTAACGTTTATTTCGGTAAGCACAGGACAACGTAAGATCCCTATCCACGCCCAGAAAAAAGAAATGGAAAAAATAGCTGACTCCATTGGCATTTGATGGTAATCTATTTACGATGAAAGACAATGGGGGAGGGGTCCGATGTCGATAGTGGAGAAACTGCCGGAGACGGTGGAAGGCAAATTAACTTCGTCTCCAATATTCAGCGCGCGTTCCGATGTGGATGAAGAAGGAAGGTTCGGGGAACGGTGGCTTGTTTTGACCGAACGGGAAGCGACGGTTTATGCTCCGAACGGAGACGTCCGATTGACGGTACCCATAGCATCGGTGAAGGAATCGAGGCTGGATTCGGCTGTAGGCGGCGGAGCTTTGGTAGCTGATACAAACGGCGGTCCGGTCGTGCTCGTGCGCTACACGGCTGCATTGGCGGGCAAGTTCGGATTGGCGTGCAGAGTGCTTGCGGCGCTGGCGAAGCACGAAGAGATTCCCGCCGCTTCGGCTAAAGATTTGCCGAACTTGTGTAAAACATGCGGCAATCCTCTGGCGGAGGGAACGAAGGTATGTCCCGTTTGCACCGACAAAAGCAAAGTGTTGGCCCGGATTTTGCGGTACGCTCTTCCTTACAAGAAGAAAATGTTCACCGCGGCTTTTCTGCTCATTGTCGCCACGCTGATGGAACTTGTTCCGCCGTACTTGACCAAAGTCATCGTCGACGATGTGCTTCAGCCCCGCGATACGACCCACGCGCTGCTGTGGCTTGTCATCGCTCTGGCGGCTACAAGAATCATGCTTTCATTGATGCAGGTGCTGCGCGGATATATCGGCGTATGGGTCGGAGGAAAACTGATGGGCGACATCCGCCGCGACACGTACCGCGCGCTGATGAACTTGTCGCTCAGTTTTTTCGACCGCCGCCAGACGTCGCAGTTTATCGGGCGCGTCAACAGCGATTCGGAAGCGATGCGCCAGTTTCTTACCGACGGCGTTGTATGGATTACGGGGCAGGCCATGATGTTGGCTGCCGTCATCGGCATGATGTTCAGCCTGGACTGGAAGCTGGCTCTTTTCGCCATCCTTCCGACCCCGCTTATTTTGATCGCCTCGGTTACCGTATGGCCGTTCATCCGCAATCTGTGGTACAGACAGTGGCGGTCGGTCCTCCATTTAAACGTGCTCGTCGGGGATGCGCTGCAAGGAATCCGCGTCGTCAAGGCATTCGGACGGGAATCGATGGAAAAGGAACGGTACGGAGAGGCGAACGAAGATCTGGTCGTGCAGACGATTCGCATGGAAGGAATATGGCAAGGGGTGTTTCCGCTGTTTGCCTTAATATCCACCTCAGGCGCTCTGCTCGTTTGGTATTTCGGCGGATGGTCGGTTTTGCGGAACGAACTGACTCTCGGAACGCTCATGGCGTTTATCTCGTACCTGATGATGTTTTTCGGACCGCTGCAGTGGTTCAGCCAGGCGATGAACTGGACGAGCCGGGCGCTCTCGGCGGCGGACCGCATCTTTGAAATTATGGATACGCCTTCCGAAGTGGCGAACGCTCCGGACGCCGTATCCGTTCCCCGGGTCGAAGGGCGCGTCGAACTGCGTCAGGTGACGTACGGGTACGAGAAGCACCATCCGGTATTGAAAGATTTGAACCTGACCGTGGAACCCGGCGAAATGATCGGGCTGGTCGGCCATTCCGGGGCGGGCAAGTCGACGCTCATCAACTTGATCTGCCGCTTTTACGACCCGGACGAAGGCATCATTACGGTGGACGGCATCGATTTGAAAAAAGTGCGCCAGGAAGATTTGCGGAGGCAGATCGGCGTCGTGCTGCAGGAAACGTTTCTGTTTGACGGTTCGGTGGCGGAAAATATCGCTTATTCGAAAGAGGAAGCCACGCCCGAAGAAATTATGCGCGCCGCGAAAATCGCCAACGCGCACGATTTTATCGTGAAAATGCCCGACGGATACGACACCCGCGTCGGAGAACGGGGCCACCGTTTGTCCGGCGGAGAAAAACAGCGGATTGCCATCGCGCGCGCGATCATCCACGATCCGCGCATATTGATTCTCGACGAAGCGACCGCTTCCGTAGATACGGAAACCGAGCGGCAAATCCAGGAGGCGATCTCGCGGCTGGTCAAGGGCCGGACTACGTTCGCCATCGCCCACAGGCTTTCCACGCTGCGCAACGCCGATCGGCTTGTCGTGCTGGACAAAGGGCGGATTGCGGAAGTCGGAAC
>JAWLCZ010000226.1:0-5529 GCA_041686835.1 Paenibacillaceae bacterium
AAAAAAGTACAAAAAAAACGTATGGGCGCTGAAACCGTTGAACCTGACTATTCAAAAGGGAATGTTCGGACTTCTCGGACCGAACGGGGCGGGAAAAACGACTTTGATGCGGATACTTGCGACTTTGCTGCACCCGACGTCGGGAGATGCGATCTTGAACGGGACGCCGCTGCGCCGGCCGGAAAAGATTCGCGGCATCATCGGCTATTTGCCGCAATATTTTCAGATTTATCCGCAAATGACGGGTTACGAGTTTCTCGACTACGTTGGCGTAATGAAGGGGATGCGGGACAGCGGCAGAAGGAAGAAGAATATTGCGGAACTGCTGGAAAAGGTGAATCTGTCCGGGGCGGCCGCCAAGAAGGTGAAAACGTACTCGGGCGGAATGAAACAGCGGCTGGGCATAGCCCAGGCTCTCCTCGGGAATCCGGAAATATTGATTGTCGACGAGCCGACCGCCGGGCTCGATCCGGAGGAGCGGGTGCGTTTCCGCAACGTCTTGGCGCAGTTCAGCATGGATCGCACGGTGATTTTGTCAACGCACATCGTAGCCGATATCGAAAGCCATTGTCACCAATTGGCCGTTATCGACAGGGGCGAGCTTGCCTTTTCCGGAAACCAGGAAGACTTGATGTCTGTCGCGAAGGGCAAGGTTTGGGAAATTGTAGTGACGGATGAGCAGTACGCGTCGCTCTCGCCGATGCAATTGGTATCCGCTCGGCGCGTCGAGGGCGGCTTGGCATGCAAAATCATTTCCACGGAAAAACCGGATCGCGATGCCGTCCCGCTCGAGCCGTCGTTGGAGGACGGATATTTGGCGCTGATTGGAGGCGGCCATCGTGAATAAATGGTTTTTCTCATTTAAGCTGCACTGTAAATTTTTGTTCGCCAACTGGTTTTTCGTCGCTCTTCCGCCGCTCTTCGGCGCATGGTTCGCGGTAAAGCTGTCGCAAATCGGCCCCCCGGTCTCGCAGGATCTGTATTTATACGTCTACGATTTTCACAAAATACAGCATACGCTGAGCTTGGGCGTTGCGATGCTCATCGGCATTGTGCTCGTCCGGCGGGATACGGATCGTCCGGCGTACGAATGGAACGCCAGCCTGCCGGTTTCGGCGGCGACGATGACGACGGCCAAATATGCCGCCGGGCTGCTGTATCTGACAAGCTTTACCGCCGTAATGGCCGCGGTTTTCATCCTGTTCGGCGTCCGCCGGGAGCTTATGCCCGGGGATATTGCCGCCCAGACCGGTTTTTTCGCGCTGCAGTACGAGGTATCCTATGCGGTCACTTTGGCGTTGTCGATGTTTCTCGCCCTCGTCATCCCGAACCGGATCTCGTATTTGATCGCGTTCTGCGCCTGGATATTCGGCACATTTTTTATCGACACCTTCATCATTTCGCGTTACGGTCTGTTTTTTCTGAAAACGTTTCATCTCAATCAGTTTTTTTTGTACAACTCTCCCTATGAGAACGGAGCGTGGGGATATTACATCAGCGCCGGGGAAACGCGGCTTTCGCGCCTGTTCGTATGTGCGTTCGCCGCGATGCTGCTCTGCGTCGTCATTGCGGTATTGAACCGGCGGAGACCGAGCGGCGGCGCAAAAAGATGGACGATGCTCGCCATTCTGGCGGTTATCGGTTCGGCGGCGGCGTTTGCCCCTTACGGGCTGCTGTGGAAAGAGCGGTACGAAGCCAATGCGGAAAAATTGAAAAACGCCCCTTGGGCGCCGGACTATTACGGAAGAGCCGACGCCGGAGAAATCGAAACGTTTGCGGTAAACTCCTACGATATTACGGTGAAACGGCAAAAAGGCGATTCGTTGAAAGTGATCGCGCTTATCCGCTTTCCCGCTCCGGACGTGTCCGGACAAGCGGCGGTCTTCACGCTGAACCGCACGTTCCATATAACCAGAACGGTGTTGGACGGCGAGGAGATCGAAGCGGTTCGCTCCGGTGATTTTTTCAGGATAAACAAGGCGCACTTGGACACGCGGACGGAGGAGCATACGCTGCAAGTCGAATATGAAGGGACGGTGTTTGACTGGAACTTGGGGCGCAACGAAGCGATTGCCGGTTTCGTCAGAGGGGAGCATCTGTTTTTGCCGTCGCACCTCGCATGGTATCCGCTTCCGGGCGAACAGCATATTTACTTGCGGGGGGACGACGATACGGAGCAGAACAGGCAGAGCGGGCTGCGCGATCGCGCCGATTTCCGCGTAGCGCTTGAAGGCTTCCCCGGAAAAGTGTATGCGACGATCAGGGAGAGCGGCGCGGAAAACGAGACGCGGATCTTTCGCCAGAACGATGTGGAGGGCGTCACTTTGTTCGGCGGACGTTTCATCGAGGTGATATCGCCGGACGAACGGCTGTCGGTCGTTACGACATCGAGCAACAGGCTGGAAGCCGAACAGTTTTTGCGGGAAATATCGAAGATGAATCAATATTTTGCGTCATGGATCGGCGAGCCGTCCGGGAACTTGAGGCGCATCTTCTATTTTCCCTTTCATGCGATGGGCAATTACAACGGCCGCTTGGGAAGTTATTACGGAAATTACGAGCAAATAAGCGGAAACAGCCTCGTCATCGGTGAAACGCTTCATCACAATTTGGACGAGTATCAGGCTACCGATGCGGTGAACGCCTTATGGTTCGGCGATTTGGAAGTGGGGACGACGTTTTCGGAGAATGCGGGCGATCCGCGATATTCCATCGTCGGAGAAATTCGCAGAGCGTTCTATTACTTGTATTACCGGGATCATCTGCAAATGGGCGACCGCGAAATTACCGGCAGCCGGAACGTTATTCCTGCATTGATGGGACCTTGGAGCGACCGCGGGGAGGAGAAGGCGATCTTCGGCATGATCGATGAAGCGGTAGCCGACGGAAAAGCGGAACGGGTGAAGCGGGTCCTGCTTCATTTTTACCGGAAAGGTTTGACGATTCGCGCGGCAGACGCAGACGCCGGCCGGTACGAATATCCGCTTCTCACGATGAAGGATTGGCAGCGCGAATGGGAGCGGGTGATGCACGATGAGTAAGCTGGCGCACGATTTGAAGTCGGCGGGAAATGCGGCCTTGCTTGTACCTGCCGCGTATTACGCGCTCCTTCTGGCGAGCATCGTATTCGCCGATCCGGAACGGCCGCGCTCGGTATTTTATTACAATGAAATGGCATTTCTGCCTCTCGTCATCATGATTGCCGTCATTTTGTTTCAACGGGAGCTCGGCGGAAGCATGATGGAAATATACTCGACGTTTCCGGTATCGTTTGCCGCAATGGTGCTGCGCAAATTCGGCGTCGCTATGGCGGCGTCGGCGCTCCTTCATTTCGGCTGGGTATATGTTTATAAGCAAAAATTTCATATGCTGCGGGCAACCGTTTATTTATATAATGGAGGCGATCCGTTCACAGGAGACGCGACATGGCTCATGCTGTTGTCCCAGTCCGCTCCGGAATACGCACTTATGGCGGGAGTCGCGATATTCGCCTCCATCGCAAGTAAAACGCTGTATGGCGGATTGGCGGGCGGATTTGCCGTCTGGATGGCGGAAACGATGTCCGACGGCAAGCTTTTGTCCGTGTTTGCGATATACACGCTTCACATTCCGGGACAGATTACGTTGGCCTTCAACCGCCTGCTGCTGCTTTCGGCCGGCATGATTTGCCTCGCCGCCGCCATACTGCTCGTCAACCGGAGGGAGCGCTGGATTGTAGATAAAGAAGTCGAATAGAAAGGAGACGCGCGATGATATCCGACGAAGAACTTGTCCGGTCGATGGCTGACGGAGATCAAGCCGCTTTCGAGGTGTTCGTCCACCGTTATCACAGGCCGCTTCAAGGTTACTTGGAACGCATGCTTCAGGATGCGGACAAGGCGGAGGATTTGGTGCAGGATACGTTTGTCCGTTTGTTACGCCGGCTGCAGCAAGGCGAAATTCCGGGCCAGATTCGCCCGTGGCTGTACCGTGTCGCTCTCAATCTGTGCAGAGACTATTGGAGAAGTTCGGGCTACCGCTCGGAAATGAACCGTCTGGCGCAGCCGCCGGAGCATAAGGATACGAACCCGTCTATCGTCGAGATATACGAACGGCAGGAAACGCGAACGGAAATTTTGCAGTCGTTGAACAGTTTGCCGGAGTCGCAGCGTGAAATCGTCATCTTGCGGTTTTACCAGGATTTGAAGCTGCAGGAAATCGCCGAAGTGCTTGACATGCCGCTCAGCACTGTGAAAACGAACTTGTACAACGCGCTGAAAAAGCTGAAAAAACGGCTCATGTCCCGAAACGTTAACTATGTTGAAAGCGAGGGAACGCATTATGCGTGATCCGATCGATAAGGAATTAATGGCGCTGGAAAAACAGTTGAACAAACCGATGGCCCAATATTTAACCCGTTCTCCAAGGCCGGAGGAAACGCAGAGATTGATAAACCGTCTGCAGCCGGAATTCGACGCATTGAAAAGCAAGCGGGAGAACTCGTTCGAATGGCTCGCGGACCGGAAACGGAATCCGCCTTCGCTGATCAGACAATGCATGGTGCAGCTAAAGACGTATACGAAGACATTTTGGCTGGCCAGCTGCATGGTGTTCGTCATGCTGACCTTGACCAGCGCTTCCGGGCCGCAAGACGTTTACGGCAGCCTGGATCTGTATTCTTTGATTGTCCCGCTTCTCGTCGCTGCCGGGATGCTGTACGGCTTCAAATCATGGAATCCGGAAATGCGCATGGTCGAAAGCGTGACGCCGTTTCCTCCCGCGCTGCTCTTGTTGAGCCGCTTTCTTATCATTGTGGCGATCAACATATTGTTGGGCTTGGCGGGTACGGCGTATCTCGGTTTGACCGTATCCAGCCTGCGCTTTTTTCCCTTTTTGATCAATTGGTTAAGCCTTGTTTTGTTTGTCGGGGGAATTATGGCTTATGTCATGTTCTGGAAGGGGCTGAAGGCGGGGATGGCTTTGGCGGTGATCGCCTGGCTTCTGGTGAACGCATCGCACGATTGGATGAGTCAGTACGGTTTCGTTTCGGATCAAGCCGTGCTGATCGTCCGCTGCGCGCTGCTGCTGGCGGGGCTGCTGTTATTTGCCGCCGCGTATCGGAAAAGCGTGACGTTGCAGTTTGCCGCGGAGGGTGAACGGGTATGATTTCGCTTCAGAACGTAAGCGTCGTCCGAAAACCGTTTCGGCTTCACATCGAATCGCTGCGGCTTCATCCCGGTATCACCGTGCTCGTCGGAAAGAACGGCTCCGGCAAATCGACCCTGCTGCAGCTGTTGGCGACCGTCATCCAACCGGAATCCGGAGAAATTCGCTACGGGGACAAAACGGCGCAGCGGCATTTGCCGCTTATTCGCAGCCATATCGGATTCCTGCCTGCGGGGCTGGAATTGTATGAGGAAATGACTCCGGTGAAACTGCTGAACTATTTGGGCCAGTTAAAAGGAATGGAGCGGCTTGACGAACAAATCGGCGGGCTGCTTGCCGATTTTGCTCTGGAACGTATTCAACACCGGAAAATAAAAACGCTCG
>JAWLCZ010000227.1:0-5496 GCA_041686835.1 Paenibacillaceae bacterium
CTTCCGGTTCAGCCATATCGCTCTAATCCCTACTCCCTGAGCACCCTGTACATCGCTGGTTAATGAGTCCCCAATATGTATGACTTCATCGCAGTTTAAATTATATCTTCTTATAGCTTCAATAAACATATCCGGTCTCGGTTTATAAGCCCGAACTTCCTCACTTGTAATGATTCCTTTTACTTGAATGTCATGATATTGGATCGCGGCAACCACGTCATCTGTATCAACATTGGATAATACATAAACCGGTAAATGAACTGTTTCTAAAAATGGTTTGGAATCTTCAAAAATACCGGGCTTTCTCCAGTGATCGAATTGAGTTTGAATTAATTCTTCGGCTTCACAAGTTGAATGAAAATGACGAATCGTATCGACTAATGATTTCATTCCAAGTGTCCGTTGCGTCTCGAATGTGCTCCCGAAGCTCTCATTGAACATCTTTGAAAAGATCTTCCACCAATAATCGCTTATTTCTTTGATAGAGCATTCAAACTCTGTATTTTCTTTAATTTGTTGACATATACCAGGGATGATTCCATCATCTTCATGAACGACTGTTCCATAGAAATCAAGAAATATCGCTTTAATTTTCATATGGCCTCCTCGAACGTACTTACACAAAAGCATATGCGTGAACATTTTGTTTATACGACGGAACATTGAAATACCCTATAAATTTACATTAGAATTCGTTTCGTCTCTCATCATTTCCTCCTTTTTCCATCCAAAATAAAACAAAAAGAGACAACTGCGTTTAACAGTTGTCTCCGATGCTTTCGGCAGAACTGGATTCGCTTTACTTGCCGTTGATTCGCTCCAGTTCCTCGTCGTCGATTTCAAAATTGGCGTACACGTCCTGCACGTCATCGTTGTCGTCAAATGCATCCATCATTTTCAGCAGCTTTTCCGCATTTTCCCCTTCCACTTTTACCGTATTCTGCGGAATCCAGCGTACCCCTGCGGAGGAAAACTCGAACCCGGCTTTTTCCAAGGCGTTTTTGACGGATTCGAAATCGTGCGGATGTGTAATGATCTCAAAGCTGTCTTCGTCAATGACGAGATCTTCCGCTCCCGCTTCCAACGCCTGCATCATCATCGTGTCTTCATCCAGGTCATACTTTTCGCGATCGATGACCAGCACGCCTTTTTCGTCGAACATGTACGATACGCAGCCGGATTCGCCCATATTGCCGCCTCTTTTGTTGAATATCGCCCTTACGTCGCCCGCGGTACGGTTGCGGTTGTCCGTCAAACATTTGACCATGATGGCTACACCGCCCGGACCGTATCCTTCGTATATGATTTCTTCGTAATCCACATTGTCGTTGTCGCCGATGGCTTTCTTGATTGCGCGTTCGATGTTTTCGTTCGGCATATTGATCTGCCGCGCGTTGGCGATCGCCGTTTTCAGCTTGAAGTTCGCCTCCGGATTCGGGCCTCCTCTGCGCGCTTCCACGAAAATCTCTCTCGCCAATTTGACGAACATGTTATTTTTCGCCTGATCCAGCTTGCTCTTTTTATCTTTAATGTTCTTGAATTTCGGCATAACGTTTTACGCTCCCTACCATTGAATTGCCACGTATAGTTTACCACCACGGACGGGTAACGGTCAAAGTGTATTTGTATTCGCCGGAGCATAGGTACAACAAAAAAACAACTCCCGGATTCCATGCCGGAAGCTGTTTTCGGAAAGCGTCAATTCAATTTATAAGCCGAAATCCGGTCTTCGCCGGATGAATCTTATAACTTATAAACGTTGGCCGCTTGCGGACCGCGGTTTCCTTGAGCGATATCAAATTCCACCTGTTGTCCTTCTTCCAATGTTTTGAAGCCTTCTCCTTGGATGGCCGAGTAATGAACGAATACGTCGTCCCCGCCGTCCACTTGAATAAAACCGTAACCTTTTTCCGCGTTAAACCATTTTACTGTACCCTTCAAACGTATAACCTCCTAAAAATATCGCCGTATGCGACGAATTAGATCAATTATACCGCATGTATCGATCTAAATCAAGATCTTTTTTCCGGCGGTGAGCCGACGTCGAGTCGACCGTTTTTCGTGAGTCGTTGGGCACCGGCGCTTTCCTTCGGTTGCTGCTGTCCGCTCGGGCTGCGGTCGAATGAGTCGAATGTTTTGGCCAGCCGCAAAAGATGCGTCGAACCGGGCATGAAAGGGAGCCGGGAACGAATCGTTTCCGCCGTCGCCCCGTACTCCCGCATTTCTTCAAGCAGCCGTTCCAGATGCGGATAAACGTTCCACTTAAAGCCGGCCAACGGATAAATGCGGATTTCTCCGCCTTTCCTGCAAACGCGGACCAATTCTTTGAGTGCCCGCACATGGAAATCATAATCGAACTGCTCTTCGTACAGGAACAAAAAATGGCTGCACAATACAAGCGAGAACGTATCGGAGGCAAAAGGCAGCGCGGGCAGCGACGCTTTCACGTAGCGGGAGGAGGCGTCATCCAGGCTGTAGTCGTCAATAAACAGCTTCAGCGAGCGCAGCCGGTTATCACGATGCCGCTCTAAACTGCCGTAATAGTCCCAGCAAAACAGATGCTTCAGTTTTGACAGTTTCTCGGTCGATGTCTCGATCTCGCTAAAGCCGTGTTCCGCGATTTGTTCGGGAGTAAAATGGTACAGCGAATCGGCCGCGCACGCCGTATAACCTTGCCGGACCGCTTGCGCCGTGAACGAAGAAGCTCCGGCGGCGACATCGAGAACCGGTCCGCGGCGAAGCAGAGCGTCGTCCAGCACAAACATGTTCTCGTATTCATCAAACGAGCGGCAGGTCATCGCGACCCCAATCTGTTCATAGCGGTTTTCATGTGTCATTGTTCTCATCTCTCCTCTTCTCATCTCAACTCGACTCAACTGAACTTAGGCGAAGAATGAACTTCGTTACACGGATTTTACCATGCCGCTGCGGCGATGACAACAGCAATGAATCAATGAATAGCCGTGTCCGCGTTTCGAAGCCTGCGGCCCCGTTAAGTTTATGGTTTTCCGTCCGCATGGCACCCGCTTGCCGGGCAATTCAACGAAATTGATCGATCCTTGCAATTGCCTTCTGCTGGACCAAGGCTAATGAACAAGCCATAAGTTGCCAGACATCATATACTATCCCAGACCCTATACAGCAAGGAGGTGCATACTATGACGGGTTGCCCACAGTGTCAGGCGAAAACTATCATCGATCCGCCTGTGACAATATTCAGGGACTTCTTTCAACCTCAGCTGGTGCAAATCATACATCCTATTCAAATTATAAATCGGCAACACTGCATTCCGGTTCCGCATCATATTTTTACATTTACCAGTAAAGATGTTTGTACAGTATCCAGCAAAGGCTCGGGAAAAAGAGGCCAAATGAAGATTTCCCGCAAGAAATCCAAATGACAGGCGATATTGCGGCCGGCACGGAAGCTTGGAAATTTGCGCTTTCGTGTGAAAACATGTAAACTTGGATGATAGGAAGACGAAAAGCAGAACAAGCGGGGAAAAGTCTTGAAAAATCAAAATATTAAAAAGCATCAGATCTACAAAAAAGACAAATGGAAAATGATGTCGGTCGAAGTGCACGGAAAAAACATCATTGTACGGGAAATATCCGACCAATGGGGCGAGGAATGCCATACGTTCCTCAGCCGGCCGGCGATGATGCAATGGGTGAACGAACGGTTTCCCAAAGAACATTTTGCCGGCAACGAGCGGGAATGGGAAAGCATCATGGAAGCTTTTCAACAGGTTTGAAGCGGCCGGGCGGGAGCGCGAGCCGCTTCTTTCTTTTATGCACCGAGTAAGGTCAACGCGCGGAGGAGATGCCTATGCTGCTCAAATCGGTCCAATTTTTGCAAACCGGCGAAAACAAGTATCCTTTCACGCTGCCCTGCATCCAAACGCTGGAACGCATCGATTTTCAAACTCCGGTGACGATATTCGTCGGCGAAAACGGCACGGGCAAATCAACGGTATTGGAAGGCCTGGCCGCAGCCATCGGGTCGATAACGGTAGGAGCGGAGAGCGTGGAAACCGATCCGTCGCTTGAGCCTGCCCGCCGGTTGGCGAAATGCATGAAATTATCCTGGAAGGTCAAAACGAAAAAGGGCTTTTTCCTGCGCTCCGAAGATTTTTTAAACTTCGCCAGACGGATTTCGGCCCTGCGCGAGGAAATGCTCGCCCATATCGCGGATGTCGAAGAAGAATACAAGCACCGCTCGGATTTTGCCAAAGCGCTGGCGATGGCTCCTTATAAAAAGTCGATTGCCGAGATGGAAAGCTATTACGGGCAAGATCTGGATGCACGATCGCACGGGGAAAGCTTTTTCCAGCTGTTCCACTCGCGGTTTGTGCCGGGAGGCGTTTATTTGCTGGACGAGCCGGAAACCCCGCTGTCGCCGATGAAACAGCTGGCATTTATTTCGATGCTGAAAGAAATGACGGCGCAAAACTCCCAGTTCATTATCGCAACCCATTCCCCGATTCTTATGGCTTTTCCCGGAGCGACGATTCTCAGCTTCGACTCGATCCCCGTTCGACAAGTGCAGTACGACGAGCTGGAGCATGTCCAGTTGACCCGCTCCTTTCTTAACGACCCGCAAAGGTATTTACGGCATCTGTAGCACCGCGGGACTGGCTGAACTGCCGCGAACGTGCAGCCGGCCAAATGGCGGTAAGCCGCTACAATGTAGTATGCGGGACCGCCGTGTCTGCGGTCAGGACGTCGATGATCGCCGGTTTGCGCCGCTCCGCCGCCTGCCGCAAACACTGTTCAAGCTGCAGCGCCGATTCCGCCCTGTATCCGATACCGCCGCACGCCTGAGCAAACAGCGCGAAATCCGGATTCGCCAGCGCGCTGCCCATCGTATCCAAACCGCCCGCCTTCATCCGGTTTTTTTCCATGGCGTAGCACCCGTTGTTCGCCACAATGACGATGATCGGCAGGTCCAATTCGACCGCCGTTTGAAACTCCATGATCGTTTGGACAATCCCCCCGTCGCCGGCGATCGCCGCCACCTGCCGGTGCGGAAACGCAAGCTGCGCCGCTATCGCCGCCGGCAGCGCAAACCCCAGCGTGCGCCAGTGCCCGGAAAGCACGATATCGTGCCGCTTCGCTTGAAAGATACGGTTAAACCACAGCGTATGATCGCCGGTATCGAGCGCGATGACCGCATCGGGCGCGATGACGTCGGCTACCGTTTTCATCAGCCGCTGCGGAGGCACAGGACAGCCGTCCTGTGCCGCTTCCTGTTCGATTTTCGCTTTCCAGCCGCGGTTCACCTCTCTGACTCTTTTCGCCCATTCGCTGCGGTCCGTCCGGCCTTGCCCAAGCCGGGACGACAATCGGGGCACGATATCGCGCAAATCGCCGACCACACCTCTGTTCACCGGAATGCCGGCGCCGATTTGCCCGGCCGCTCTGTCGATCTGCACGATCGGCACCCCGGTCGGCACGTATTCGTCCGGCCACCATGTTGCGCCGAGAAGCAGAATC
>JAWLCZ010000228.1:0-5476 GCA_041686835.1 Paenibacillaceae bacterium
AGGTGAGCCGCTTTCGGATAATGATGCATTTCCGGTCAGGCATCATCCCTGACATTTTCATAGAACAATTAACCTGACATTTTCACAGACTATTGACAGGACGGGAATGCATGCCTCTACAGGAAACCGTTCGTTAGAACACTGTCAATTTCAGGGCAATAAGCAGCAATAAACCCGGGATCCCCAGTATGCCGACAGTCAATACGGTCGCTTCATTAATGGGGAGACGGAAAGGAGCAAAGCCGGATACATTGATGAGATAAAGAATGACGGCGGCCAGAGCGATATTCATGACGACGTATCCGACCCAACGAAAGGAAGGTTTGATTTTAAACCCGATTGCCAACAATAATGCCAAGGAAATGATCAATACAAAAAGCCATACGGACTGCATTTTATCCCTCCGTCATCGTCCCAACGTGATGGGTTGCGCTAAGATTTATTTTTTTGGCGTGCCTGAGCAGCATTTCGTACCTTTTTTCCGCTGCTTCGAGCGCGTATATGGCATAATCGACCTGATCATGTTCGACGATATAATCGAGCCTCTTTTGCGCAATTTGCCATTCCGTCAGCGCTTTGCGAATATCGGCAAGTAAATTCTCCTTTTCATGATGGATTTCCTGTTCTTCCTTTTTTCCGGCTTTCAGCTTCTCCCACAAGTTCATGCGAAATTTTCCTCCTATCCATCGGACAGTGTGCCATTAGACGATACGATCCTCCGCAGCCGGAGCCGCAGCGACATCGCGGCAAGCTGGCGAATCCGTATTCGCCGAACGATACTACTAATAGATATAAAGGAATACTAGAAATTAGAACCGTGGAAGAACATTTTTTCCGCATAAAAAAAGAGCCCGGCAGGCTCTTGAGGATATGGAGAAAGTCGTTATCGTTATGTTTCAGCAAGTGGGACCCCATAACATTGCCAAATGGGTCATACGATTTCCCGGCGCCCTTCCAGCGCCTTGGACAACGTCACTTCATCCGCATATTCCAAGTCGCCGCCGACCGGCAGCCCGTGGGCGATCCGCGTCACTTTTATGCCGAACGGTTTGACGAGCCGGGACAAGTACATGGCGGTCGCCTCGCCTTCGATATTCGGATTGGTCGCTAAAATCAGCTCCTGAACGCGATCGTCGCTCAATCGTTTGAGCAGTTCGGCGATGCGAATTTCATCCGGACCAATGCCCTCCATCGGGGAAATGGCCCCATGCAAAACATGGTAATGCCCTTGAAACTCCTTCGTGCGTTCCATGGCCACGAGATCTTTGGACTCTTGAACGACGCAGATGACGGATACATCCCTGCTTTTGTCCTGGCAAATTCTGCACGGATCGATGTCCGTAATGTTGCAGCAAATAGAGCAATAGTGCAAATTTCGTTTCACATTGACAAGCGCTTTAGCGAAATCAAGCACGTCCTCTTCTTTCATGCGCAATACATGAAACGCAAGCCTCCCCGCCGTCTTCGGACCAATGCCGGGAAGACGGGAGAAAGCGTCGATAAGCTTCGCTATAGGTTCCGGATAGTACAATGAGATAACCCCTTCTTGTCGTTAAAATAAGCCCGGAATGTTCAATCCGCCGGTAAATTTGGACATATCGCGGTTGGCGAGTTCGTCCGCCTTAGCCAGCGCGTCGTTGACCGCCGTCAGAACCAAATCCTGAAGCATTTCCACATCGTCGGGATCTACGGCCTCCGGTTTGATGACGATGTTCATAAGCTTCTTATGCCCGTTGGCGGTAACCGTCACGACTCCGCCGCCCGCCGTTCCTTCCACCGTCTTGTTGGCCAATTCTTCCTGCGCTTTCAGCATTTGCTCCTGCATTTTTTTGACTTGTTTCATCATTTGGTTCATATTGTTTCTCATCATGGAAAAACACTCCTTCTTAATCGTCTTCTTTAATTACGACCAGATCTTCGCCGAACAGCTGGATCGCCTCATTAATCCATTCTTCCTTGTGTTTTCCGGTTTGTACATCCTCAGGCTCCAGCTGCAGGAACGATTTTTGCTCTTCCGGCGCGTCTGCTGCCGCTTCCTTCCATTCTTTTTGCATGACGGTGGCAAGCTTGAGCGGCTTCCCGAATATTTCGGCCAATACTTGTTCGATCAGTTGTTTGTTCGCCGGTTTTTCCGTCGTTTCCCGGTGAATCGTGTTTTTAAATGCAACGAGCACCGCATCCTCCGTAGCGGATACCGGTTCCCCGTCAACGAGCCACGCATGGACCGTAATTTTGCGCTCTTTCACTTGGCTCAGCACCTGGCTCCATCGTGACAGTACTTGTTTGAACGCGGGCTTTTCCTTTTCCGCAAGGAACGGTTCCAGTTTGACGGCACCTTTTCGCAGGTCAAGCGGCTTATTCGCCGGCCGCCGGTCCGCTGCGGGCGGGCTGGGTTCGTTCGCGGCGGACCCCGGAGAAGCTCCTGCCTTCGCCAATTCCGCCAACTGCTGCTCGAGCCGTTCCAGCTTTCGGGAAAGCCGGGTCAGCTCTTCCGACACGCCGTTATCCGCCGGTTTCGGTTCCGGTTCGCCGGCGCCGATGCTGCAAATCTTCATCATCGCCACTTCAAACAGCGTCTGGGGCTGGGAAGCGTATTTCATTTCCACCTGATAGTGGTTCAGAATATCGATGATTTGAAAAATGCGTTCATTCGAAAACTGTCCGGCAATCCGGAGCATTCCGTCCCTGTCGACAATCCGTTCGGTTATCGCCCGGGAATCGGGGACCATCTTGAGCATGAGAACATCGCGAAAGTAGTGCATTACGTTTTCAATGCACCTTTCCGCGCTTTTTCCTTCCTGCATCATGCTGTCGATCAGTTCGAGCACAGCGCCGACATCGCGGTTTTGGACGGCGGCGGCAAGCTCCGCAAATTGTTCCGAGGCCATGCCTCCGGTAATGGACAGCACATCCTCGTAAGTGATGTGCGCGCCCGTGAAGGAAATGATTTGATCGAGAAGGCTGAGCGCATCCCGCATGCCTCCGTCCGACAGACGCGCAATATATTGCAGGGCATCGGGCTCCGCGGTGATTTGCTCGCGACCGCATATGAATTGCAGCCTGGCTACCTGTTCCTCAAGGGGCACCCTGCGGAAATCAAAACGTTGGCATCTGGAAACGATCGTTGCGGGCAGTCTGTGCGGCTCCGTCGTCGCCAATACGAACATGACGTGGCCCGGCGGTTCCTCCAACGTTTTCAGCAGCGCGTTAAACGCTTCTGTTGTCAGCATATGAACTTCGTCAATAATGTATACTTTCCGGCGAACCTCCGTCGGCGCATATTTGACTTTATCGCGGATATCGCGGATTTCTTCAACTCCCCGATTGGATGCGGCGTCGATTTCGACGACGTCCATGACGGAGCCTTCGGTAATTCTTACGCATGCCGGGCACTCGTTGCACGGCTCCGCCGCAGGGCCGTGGACGCAATTGACAGCCTTCGCCAAAATTTTGGCCGCACTCGTTTTCCCGGTCCCTCTCGGTCCGCTGAACAGGTATGCGTGCGTGATTCGGCCTTCTTTCAGCGAATTTTGCAGCGTTTGCACGATATGCTTTTGTCCGACCATATCCTGGAACGTCTGCGGTCTCCAGGAACGGTATAGTGCGATATGAGCCATAGCATTCCTCTCCATACGCGGCTCGCGTCAACCATAATTGAACCTATTATACTACATATAAAATAGATTGACCAACGCCGGAATCCCGGGCTGTACGCCGGCAAACCGGCCGCTCCCGGGCGCTTCAGCCGCAGGCGACCGATGCACAGACGGTTCATGCAAAAAAAGGAGACGCCTTTAAGGGCTCTCCCCATGGTTATATGCTTGCGTTAACGGCGATGCCGCCACCCCGGCGTCAGTCAGTTCCCGGGGAAAGGAATGCTTACGGTAAACGTCGTGCCGTAACCTTTGGAAGCAACCCGGATCGTTCCCCCGATGTCGTGGATAATGCGCTGGCATACCGACAGTCCGAGTCCGGTGCCTTCCGCTTTTGTCGTAAAGAACGGGTCGAATATTTTATCGATGAGGAAGGCGGGTATGCCCGTCCCCGTATCGTGAATATCGATATGAACCTTCCTTTCCTCGAAGTCTGCTTTTTCCGTGATCGTCAACGTCCCTCCTTCCGTCACCGCTTCAATTCCGTTCTTGCATAAATTCAGAAACACCTGCTTCAGAAGTTCTCTGTCCGCAATGACATGCGGCAGTTCGGATGCCGCCTGGTAATGCACCGCCACATTGTGCAGGATCGCTTCATTGTTGATGATCGGCAATATTTCCCGCAATACGACGGAAACATTGACCGGTTCGAACGAAGTATGCTTCGGTTTGCTCAACAGCAGAAATTCGCTGACCAGTTCGTTAATGCGGTCAATTTCGGTCAGCATAATTTCCGTGTACCCATGTTCCTTCACCATTCCTTTGTCCCAAAGCGTGTTTTTCAGCACCTGCAAGAAGCCTTTGATCGAAGTGAGCGGATTGCGGATTTCGTGCGCGGTGCCCGCGGCAATTTGACCGATCATCGCGAGGCGGTCGCTCCGTTTCACCTGTTCTTCCAGGGAACGCAGATTGGTGACATCCTTGAAAATCACGTAAGCGCCCATAATGTCACCGTTTTCGCTTCTCAGCAAGTTCGAATCCATCAGCAGTTCGTAGCGTTCCTCGTTGTTCGTCCACGAGACGGCATGGTTGCGGACGACTGCGCCGTCGAGAATCGTGCGCTGCACTAACTGGTGTTCGACCGGAACGGACGAAAAAATTTCATCCATCGGCCGGTTAATAATGCTTTCCCTTTCCACTCCGAGTATCCTGCAGGCCGTATCGCTGATATCGGTCAGAATGAAATCCGTGTTGATTAAAATGACGCCCAGGTTTACGTCTTTCATGAACATGCCGGAAAACTGCTGGAGCAAATTCAGTCCGTGACGCTGCGGGACCTGATGCAAGAGCAGCAAGTAAAAGCGTTCCTTCCCCGTATCTACGGCGAACAAACTGTATTCGGCCTCGATGATTCCCCCGTTATTGGTGCTCAGTTCAATTCGCGGGAGCGGGAGCGGGTCTGTTAAGGCAGCATCGTTCCATGCTTCGGACAATTGTTGTATCGGTTCAGGCCAATGTACCACATGCCGGGACGGCTTGCCGACGATCGCTTCCGCCAAGTAGCCGGAAGTTCGCATGAACGCAGCGTTACATTTGACGACTGTACCGTCTTGCGCAACGACGAGGGCGGGAGCGGAGACGCATTGATCAACGAATAATTCCAAAGCGGGCCTCGATAAGCAAATCAGATTTGCCTTTCGTCCGGACAAGAACCATCACTCCTCGCATCTACAAATGTGGTGCGGCCGTATATGTAAACATGAGTATAACACAAGTATACATTCTCCTCATGAATGCATTTTCCTTCCATATTCATAAGGAAAAAAAAGAAAAGCTTTCCCGGCGCTTCCGAATAAAAAAAACACTTGATGAATCGTCAGGTG
>JAWLCZ010000229.1:0-5465 GCA_041686835.1 Paenibacillaceae bacterium
ATTTTTACGGATGTCGAGGATTACGATTTATCGATTGCCGAAATTATGGATTTGATCGTAATCAAGGAATACAGAAACAAAGGTGTCGGCAATAAGTTATTAAAGTATATCGAGAAAAGAGCGAAAGAAATGGGAGCGAATATACTCCGATCGGAAACGGGGATCGAGAATAAAGCTTCGCAGCATCTGCATGCCCGCTTCGGTTTTCAAGCTTACCGGGTGCTTTACGAGAAAATAATATAAAATTCGAGAGGAAAGGAGAACCTATGAGACCGATTCGCAATTCGGCCAAGGCCGTCATTATCCGGAACAACAAAATTTTATTGACCAAAAACAAAGATGATTTCGGTTATTTTTATCTGTTTCCCGGAGGGGGACAAGAGCCCGGGGAAGAACTGAAAGACTCGGTAGTGAGAGAATGTTGGGAAGAAACGGGACAAGAGATCGTTGTCGATGATTTAATCTATGTGCGGGAATATATCGGAAAAAATCATGAATTTGCGCAGTGGGATTCCGAAGTGCATCAGGTGGAATTTTATTTTCGCTGCAGGTTAAAGTCGGATCGCGGGAGCATCGGCAACGGTGCGAATCCTGACGAAGATCAGGTAGGCGTTGAATGGATTGACATCGATAGATTGGAAGAGATCAGACTTTACCCCAAAACATTGGGCCAACGTATTCAAAACAAGAGCGCCGGCGCGATATATATCGGTGACGTGAATTAGCGGCTAAAAAAGCAATCCGGGAATGGGATCTGCAATGGGGAAGCCGCAATTGGGAAGCCGCTGGAGAAGCCGCGGTTTCGCAAAAGCAAACTTGAAGATGTAATCGGCGCGATGGAGAGCGGTGTTTACTGGTATGTCAATGAACATTACGTTTTTATCGAAAGATGAATATATTGTTGACGATGTGGTTGTGAAAGATTTACATCACCGCCCGTTCTGTATATTTGACCTGGAAGGCACGGGAATCCACTTCGAAACGGAATATATTACGCAAATCGGCGCAGTTATGGTTAGAGAAGGAAAGATCGATCATTCCCGGACGTTTCAATCGCTGGTCAAGTCTCCCAAACCGATACCGCCGGCCGTTGAACGATTGACCGGAATCACGAATGAACATCTGCTGAACGCCCCGGCGTTTCCGGAAGTATACCGGCGGTTCATCCGCTTTGCGGGCGATGCGGTGTTGGTGACGCAGGCCGGATACGAATACGATGTCCCCATGCTGAAGAGACACTGCGCAAGGCATCGTTTGCCGATGTGCGGCAACCCGATCATCGATACGAAGGCGCTGTTTGCGCATATTCATCCTGAATTGAACGATGTGTTTTCCACGGATTATTTGTTGAACTACTACCATATTGACGGGAGTGATGTCCGGCGTCACGATGCGATGGGAGACGGTATATTGATTGCCCGGATTTTTCTGTGCATTTTGCAGGAGTATGAGGAAAGATGCATCGCGGATTTTGCTCTGACTGGCGGCCTGAAGGTGAAGAGGTTTGTCATTCCGGGGATGTATCTTTACGAAGACGGACATGCCGGTTAAACCGACTGCATATCGTTAAAGAGGGCGTAGATAAGTGTACAAAGTGATGCGGTTAATTTATACAAGCGATTTGCACGGTAATATTGCGCTTTACCAACAATTATCGGGTTTCGTTGCTCAGGAAAATGCCGATCTGCTGATCATCGGCGGCGACTTGTTTGAATACGGGCGGGACGATACGCGGCAGCTTGGGTTTGTTCATGAATTTTTACTCGGGTATTTCATGAACATCGAGGTTCCGGTTTATATCATCAGGGGCAACACCGATTGGAAAAGACCGTTTGATGCGTTGAGGAGCCTTAACGAACATGGAACTGTCACAGTTTTAAGCTTGTCCCCCGTTTCCGCTGGCGGTTATGTCCATATATCGGGGTACGAGAAGATTAATCCAAGCCCGTTTGCAATCAAGGAAATGGAAAGAAGGGATTTGGCCGATGATACTTACCGGCATCCGGGGCCCGTGTTCACATTCGACGAATATGGCCGGCTGGTGCAGCGGGAAGCCGATTATTTGAACGAACTGCCGAGCATCGAAGAAGAATTGTCGGGACTGCAAACTGTTCACCCGTCGATATGGGTCATGCACGCTCCCCCTTATGGGACAAAACTCGATGTGATAAAAAGCGGCAAACATGCAGGAAGTAAAGCTGTCCGTAAAAAAATCGAACAATTGCAGCCGCTGCTTACTCTCCACGGACATATCCATGAATCGCCTTACCAATCGGGAAGCTGGATTGATCAGGTAGGGGAAACGGTTTGCATCAATCCCGGAAGCGGCAAAACGCTTAATGCGGTTGTTATTGATATGGATTGGCAAGGAAAATTGAAGCGAATCCGGCATACGGTATTCGGTACGGGGAAATGAATTTGGTTAATGGGGGTAAAATGTGGAACGAATCGCGATCATCTCAGACATTCACGGAAATATACCGGCGCTGGATGCCGTCATGGAAGACATACAACGCAGGGACATCAAGAGAATCATTTGCTTGGGCGATATAGTCGGCAAAGGTCCTCATCCGGAAGTTGCGGTGGATTTGGTGAGGAATCATTGTGAAGAGGTCGTTAAAGGGAACTGGGATGACGGAATCACGAAACCGCATGACAATCAAGATATCATTTGGCACCAGGAACGGTTGGGAGAAGAGAGAATGAATTACTTGCGAAATTTGCCGTTTTCCGTTGACTTTTTCATGGGCGGAAAGCTGGTTCGGCTTTTTCACGCTTCTCCCGAAAGCGTATATAAACGAATCCAGCCGTGGGATCCGATAGAAGTAAGAAAATCCATGTTCAACGATACCGAGAATACCGGCCGGGCCGGGCGCGAGCCGGATATTGTAGGATATGGCGACATTCACAACGCATACATTCAGAACTTCGAGGGCAAAACGTTGTTCAATGCCGGAAGTGTCGGGAACCCGCTCGAGATCACGCAGGCATCGTATGCCGTCATCGAAGGAAACTACGGTTCCGCCGAACCGGGACCGGTTTCCATCCAATTGGTCAGAGTGCCTTACGATATCGAATTGTCTGTGCGCCACGCCGTGGACGCGAACATGCCGCAGCTTGAACCGTATATCAAGGAACTGCGCACGGCAAGATACAGAGGACTCGGGTAGTTGGGCAAAAGCACATTTTTATGATTCACATATAAATATATAGAAGTGAGTCATTTGATGAGGAGGCCACAATGGACCATTACCATTTGATTGGAATCAAGGGCTGCGGGATGAGCGCGATTGCGCAAATATTGCACGATCTCGGGCACAACGTCCAAGGGGAAGATACCGATGCGCACATCTTCACGCAAGTACCGCTGGAAGCGAGAAACATCCCGGTTTATTCGTTCGGAAGCGCACCGCTGCGTAACGGTATGAATGTGATTGCGTCCAATGCGTTCGATGACGATCATCCGTCGATCGTTCGCTGCAATCGTCTTGGATTCTCCGTGAAGCGATACCACCACTTTCTGGGAGAATGGATGCGGGGCTATACGAGCATAGCCGTCACCGGTTCTCATGGCAAGACGACGACAACCGGAATGATGGCGCATGCGTTCGGCGCTGTCGAGCCGACATGCAGTCTGATCGGGGACGGCACGGGAAAAGGGGAACCGGGCGCGCGTTTTTTTATACTGGAAAGCTGTGAGTACAGGCGTCATTTTCTCGCTTATCGGCCTGAAATCGCCGTCATCACGAATATCGATTTCGACCATCCGGATTATTTTGCCGATATGGAGGACGTCCGAAGCGCTTTTGAAGAAATGGCCTCTCTCGTAAGCGGTCAAATCGTCATGTGCGGCGATGACGCTCAAAATCGCTTGCTGCGTACCGATCGAAAAACGCTGCGTTACGGGTTCGGGGACCCTAACGATTTAAGAGCAGCCGGGCTTGCCGGCGATTGCCGGGGGGTGTCCTTCGATGTGTTTTGGCGCAATACGAAGCTCGGCAAATATTCGATTCCGATACATGGCCGGCATAATGTGCTCAATGCATTGGCGGTCATTGGAACGGCGCTCATTTTGGACCTCAACCTGGACGTGATAAGAAATCAGCTGGCCACGTTTAGAGGGGTGAAGCGGCGATTCACGGAAAAAGAGTGGAGAAGCAATGTGCTGATTGACGATTACGCGCATCATCCTTCTGAAATCAAAGCGACGCTGGAAGCGGTCAGGAGCAAGTATCCCGGGAAAAAAGTAGTCGGAGTATTTCAACCTCATACGTTCACCCGGTTGGAGAAGCTTCTCGACGATTTTGCCGTTTCTTTAAGAGACGCGGACGACGTTTTTTTATGTGAAATCTTCGGTTCTGCGCGCGAGCAGCAAGGAAACGTGTCCATAAACCAGCTGCGCGACCGGATTCCGAATGCGCATCTTTTAACGGAGAGTACCGTCGCCGATTTGTTGGATTATGAAAATTCCGTACTCGTCTTCATGGGCGCCGGAGATATTCAGAAGTATCAGCATATTTTGCTCGAATCGAATTGAATCGGCTATCGATTGATGAAACCGGGGGGAGAAATCGTCCATGTTAAAAACTGCATTAATCGGAATTGGCGGATTTGGCGTCGTGCATGCGAACATGATTTGTGAATTGGCAAAAGAAGGTTTGCTCCAATGTGCCGCGTTTGCCGAAACCGATCCCGATTCCGCCAGAGATCCATATACCCGATTAACATCCATCGGGGCAGCGCATTATGAGGATTATGAGGAAATGCTCATTCGTCATCCGGACCTTGATGCGGTCATCATCGCAACGCCGATTGCCCTTCACAAGCCTATGGCGGTGAATGTGCTGAAGCGCGGCTTTCATGTCCTGCTGGAGAAACCTCCGGCTGTTACGATTCAAGACTTGGATGAGCTGATGGAAGCCGCTCAAACCAGCGGCCGGTTGTGCGCCGTTCAATTCCAAAACACATCGGGACATGCGTTTCGAACATGCCTTGAAAAATTGCGGGACAATGCAATCGGGCAAATTGAAAGCGTTTGCGGCGTCGGCATGTGGAAAAGAACGGACGATTATTATGATCGGACGCCATGGGCGGGCAAGCTGATACACAATGGTGAATATGTGCTTGACGGGACATTGAACAATCCGCTCGCCCACTTGCTGCACAACTGCCTGATTGTTGCCGGATGCGGCGATCCGCGGAATGCCGAGCCGCTGACGGTGCAGGCCGAACTGTATAAAGCGCACCGAATCGAGGGGGAAGATACGGCGAGTGTCCGAATCCAGGCGCGCAACGGTACGGAAATTCTTTTGTACACCACACTATGCAACAAGCAGAACGCTACGCCCTATATTTTGGTGAAAGGATCGAAGGGAACCGTTTATTGGGATTATCAGAACAGGCTGATCATAACGGACCGTGAAGGCAACAAAGAGACGTTGGCTTTTCCCCAAGAAGACTTGATC
>JAWLCZ010000230.1:0-5454 GCA_041686835.1 Paenibacillaceae bacterium
TGAAGTCAAGGGATCCCCAGCAGAATTATGGATAGACAATAAGAAAATTGGGGTTGTTTTTAACCGGCTTGTTCCGCTTGAAGTAACATTTTTAAAAGAAAATCGGAAAAAAATAGCATTGGCTCAGAGAATAAAAGTTATGGACGGTTTTTTTTCATATTCTGAGGACGATTTTAATAAAGATTTATATCGTATTACGTGGATATCGAAAGAAGGAGTGACATCGGAACAGTTTACCCTCTCCGAACGAAGGAAGCCTCTGTATAGAGCGATAATCATAGGAAGTGGGAATGCTGTACCTGTTCAAGTGGGATTTATAACCAACTTCACGCAATTTTTTCCGCGGATATCGATGCCAATCGTTTACCCGTTTGGAACTCTGTTTATATCTACTGTCGTTCTGTTGATGATTGGATGGAGAAAATTCAGAAATAAAGCAAATCGGGATTCCCCACTGTAATTTGTACAGTGTTTTTTAAGATCAAGGCCTATGACAAAGTTTTTCACTGGAAATTGTACAATAGAATCTCTCCAAAATGGCCAAAACATGAGAAAATGAGTTCATTTGATTGGACATTTTCCAGTAAAACGTTGTACTAACAGTTGAAAAGAGAGTTACTATTGCACATTTTCCAATGATACGATGAAATTATTATCTTGCAAGTGGCTGTGAAATGGCGTTCAGCCGGTTATCATTCAAATCGGTACAGGTCGGCAGCGACGTGACCGCCAATTTGACGCCTTAATTCAGCAATTGTAGGATATGAGAAGCCAAATCCAAAGATTTTTGAGTACGCTATCGAATTGGCGTGTAGGCCTACACAAGCAAGGATGATTGGTGATAATATTGATGCTGACTTTTTTGGAGCTGAGGCCGTTGTTATAAAGGCAATTTTAATAAGGAACACGAATAAAAGAGCTACAAGAAATTGTAAAAACATTAAGGAAGTAGTAAAGATAATTGAAAGTTAATTCAGGAGGGCATCAACTTCAGCACACCACATTCACGCATCGGGTCGGCTCCGCCGTCCCTCGGTCTCCGGAGGCATTTCGGGAAGCGGATTCAGGCGACACACTTGCACCGGCTAAGCGCATCGCGCCCGGCCCTTCGGGCTTTAAGCCTGTGAGGCGTTGTGAATGTGGAAACGTTAGCCAAAATTTATCGCAAGTATAGGAACAAAACCGAACAAAAGTTCTTTTTTCATATGGAACGATATGGTATACTAGGAAAGTACAATTGAATCTTGGGTGGGCATGGTTTCCCTCGAAAGGAGGTGAAGCCATGGAGTTGAAGGATGCAATATCGATCATGATTCTTTTCTCAACGTTTGTCATTGCTCTTTTAACATACATCGGGAACAACTACAAGAGAAAGTAAAAACCCACCCCAAGGTTTCCGGCCGACAGGTGGGTTTATAAACTTCTGAACTTAGAAGGGATCAACCCATCCAAGCCAATTGTATAGCCGAGTGTTAGCCGCACTCGGCTTTATAACTAAAATAATAACATAAAATGAAACCGAATAAAATACCAAAAATTAATAAAATACCAAAAATTAAAAACAGAAATAAAAACCGAAGTAAAATCATGAATTAAAACCTAAGTGTGAGTATATCAGAGAGGGCAAAAACTTCGTCTAACAATGTGTTCGCGCTTCGTCGGGATTACGTCCTTCCTCAGTCCGCCCGAACTAATTGAAGAGGATCAAGGAAAATAACTCATGCAGGGAAGCTGACACAGGCGGACACATCCGCACCGAGTAAAGTTACAGCCGTCTATTATAATCACTGTGCCGAACACCGTATCAACACTGATTTCTTGTTGGTCTTTTAACCGATACCGTTTCTAGTTTCTTTGTTCCATTACCTCATTATCCCATGTTACCATAATACTCCGCATACAAGCTGCAAACTCTTGTTGCAGTTGTCGGAATAAAAGACTTTTCAGCTCTTTCATTGTCATGATTTTGATTTTCATACTATCTTGTGACATAGGGTTCGCTCTTTGGTATGTTTTGAAGAATCTAGGCATACAAAGCAGGTCTTGATTGACTTGCGCAGGACAAATGGAAGTGGTTGAGCATCCAGTCCATTCATTTTTCCCGTAATGAGGCACCCCTCTGTGGTGAAATTGACCGTATGCGAGCTTCTCGATGACCCTTGCCAAATGGAAAAAGCTTGGGACGATCTGGCAGCTCATGTAAAGTCGCATCGCAGCGATTTCGTCCTTTTGCCGGAGATGCCGTTCTATCCATGGTTCCCTTACTTGCCTCAGTACGATGAAAGCGTATGGCGGAAGGCGGTAGAAGCCCACAACAGGAAGGTATCTTTCCTTTCCGCACTTTCACCCGCGGCCGTACTCGGTACGAGACCTGTCGAACAAAATGGGAAAAGGCTGAATCAAGCGTTTTATTGGACCGGTCCCGGCAATGTCATCGGTGTGCGCGACAAATATTTTATGCCAGACGAGGAAGGCTTCTACGAATCACGTTGGTTTCACCGGAACGGCCGAAGATTCGAACAAGTGTCAATAAACGGTGTATATGTGGGTTTCCTCGTCTGTACCGAAGCGATGTTTAGTGAATGGGCGCGTCATTACGGCAGGGAGGGAGCGCATATCATTGCCGTACCGCGAGCCACCGGCGCTCAAGATCGTTGGAACGTTGCCGCTCGCATGGCCGCTATCGTTTCCGGTGCGTTCGTCATGTCATCCAACCGCACGGGGAGGAACTCCGGGAACGGATTCTTTTTCGGCGGGTGCGGCTGGATATATCTCCGGACGGTGAGGTGCTTGCCTCCACATCTCCGCACGAGCCGTTCGTCACGGTAGACGTCGAATTATCGGAAGCTGTTGCAGCGAAAACTGCGTATCCGAGAAATATAACCGAATAAGATGGGGGCGGTAAAGTGTTCGGCGTCGCTTACCGCCTATTCAAATATGAAGGTAGGTGGAGGAACCGACTTTTGCCGTCACATGTTCACGCGAAAGCTGACGGGGAGCGGGATGTCCTCCGCCGGCGGGGGAATACGCAAATAAATGATTGAAATCGGGAAATGACTTTTGATCGTACAAATAGGCCGATCGTACGGCATTCGGCTTGCGCAGCGTATTCAGGATGGCAATGATTCTTTCGCCGGTCATGATACCGAAACCGTGGCCGTAATACAGATTTTCGGCCAACTTGACGACGTTCAGCCCTTGCCATTCCATCCTCGCCGGATTCACGTCGGGATTTTTAAAATAGAGGATGTCGCCGGGATAGGCATGGCGGCTGCTGTTGACGGTAATCATCACAAGGTCCTTGTCGTAATGCCAATCCCACAACAGAATATCGGCAAACAGCCGGTTGAACTGATGCTCCCCGATGCAGTTCATGACGGCATTGTACAGGACGATGACCATAGCCGTGGCGCATTCGAATGCGTAAAGACGTCCGTTGGCAAATATATCCCTGATGCCTGCGGCAGGAGTCACTTCTTTTTTTATGCGGAACCCGCCGAACGAGGTCAAATCCCAATATTGCCGGTTGCATCTCGAATTTTTAAACGTTGCGAACGATGCGCCGCTCATCGAAAGAGCCTGGGAGGAATAGACCAGTTCCGCCCTCAGCTTCAGTTCGAAGGCAAGCTGAGCGAACGAATCGTACCGGTAAACGATTTCGCTGTTGTTTTTCAGCATGAATATCGTTCGCTCCAAATCAGAGAAAACGGACAAATCAAACGTTTGCGTACCGGATACTACAATCATTCCCGCACTTCCTTTCTCCGCCCATGTTTATCCATCATATGCACAATTTCGTCAATAGGTTCGCCAAGCGGACCGAGAGGACGGTATTGCCGATTTCGTCCGGTCGAGGTTCCTGCTATAATAAAGGGCATACGATGCTGCGGGCGAGCATGACGCGGCCATTTAACCATTGCGCGGACAGGGGTGTTGCACATTGAAATCGTATTTGGAATTGCTTCGGGATATTCTCGATCATGGGGTGCAAAAAGATGACAGGACCGGAACGGGCACCATATCCGTATTCGGCAGACAGCTTCGCTTCGATTTGTCTGAAGGCTTCCCTTTGCTTACGACGAAGAAGCTGCATGTCAAATCGATTTTTCACGAACTGCTTTGGTTTTTAAGCGGCGACACGAACATTAAGTATCTTCGGGATAACGGAGTGACCATATGGGACGAATGGGCGGACGAACACGGAGAGCTGGGTCCCGTGTACGGTTCCCAGTGGAGGGCGTGGAAGGCGCCTGACGGGAGAATCATCGACCAAATTGCGGGCGTTGTCGAGCAAATTCGCACGAATCCCGACTCGCGAAGACATTTGGTCAGCGCGTGGAACGTGTCGGACATTGACCGCATGGCGCTCCCGCCTTGCCATTATGCGTTTCAGTTTTATGTCGCGGGAGGCAAACTTTCATGCATGTTTCATATGCGATCCGTCGATACGTTTTTGGGACTACCGTTCAATATCGCAAGCTACGCGCTCCTCACGCATATGATGGCACAGCAGTGCGGACTGGAAGCGGGGGAACTCATCTGGACCGGCGGCGACGTGCACATTTATTTGAATCATCTGGAGCAAGTCAGGCTGCAGTTGACGCGCGAGCCTTATCCGCTGCCGCAACTGGTCATCAAACGGAAGCCGGATTCGATTTTCGATTACAAGTACGAAGATTTTGAAATTGTCGGGTACAAGGCGCATCCTCATATAAAAGCTCCGGTTGCCGTATGACGTTCATTGCGCCAAGGGCGCCGGGTTCGAGGGACGTAGGGGGAAAATGGGATGGAGGAGAATGAGTGATGAGTGAGGAACGGACAAGCCGTGCAACTCGCCGCGAAAGCCGGATCTGCCTGATTGGCGCGATGGCGAAAAACCGGGTGATCGGTCAAAATAACCGGATTCCTTGGCGGCTGCCGGCGGACATGGCATTTTTCAAGAATACGACGATGGGCCATACGGTCGTGATGGGGCGCAAAACCTTCGAATCGATCGGAAAGCCGCTGAACGGCCGCAAAAATGTGATCGTGACCAGAACGCGAGGCTTCGCCGCTCATGGATGCGAAGTGGCGCATTCCGTAGAAGAAGCGCTCGCCAAATGCGAGGGAGAAACGCTGTTTGTCATTGGCGGAGCGGAAATATACGAACAATTTATGCCGTACGCCGACACGATTTATTTGACCGTCATCGAGCAGGAAATGGAAGGGGACGCCTACTTCCCGGAAATCGACGAGCGCAAGTGGCGGGAGGCGGCCAGAACGCCGGGCGTGACGGATGAAAAAAATCCGTACGTTTACTCGTTCGTTACGTATGAAAGAAAGGACGCTTCTCGCAATGGACCGGTTCACAGCGACTGAGCAAAGGCGGGATTACGGTTCATGATTGAGAAAGGCTATGGACATTGGCATTTGGATTATTATCGGGAGGAAACGGATTTTTATACTTCGGCTACC
>JAWLCZ010000231.1:0-5300 GCA_041686835.1 Paenibacillaceae bacterium
TCCACATCGAGAGGAAGAAGGAAGCGTCCGGCCTGCACATGAAAGTTTCGCACCGTCTCATATTCGGGAGTGATGCCTTCAAGCGCAACGTTGGCATTGCGGGTGCCGTTTTTCGCTCTCACCTGCCCGCTCATGACCGGAGATACCGCCCGTACCCCGTTTTTTTTCGCAAAAGCCATCGCTTCTTCATAAGTCAGCGACGTCGTTGCTCCCCGACCTGCAATATTGACCATCAGCAAATTCGTGCCGAGGCTCTCCACTTGCTTCGTCACTTGGGCCGTCGCTCCCTGCCCGACGGATACGAGCGCAATGACGGCCGCCACCCCGATAATAATGCCCAGCATCGTCAGAAACGCCCTTAACTTGTTCGAGCCGATGCTTTTCAACGCCATCTTGACGCCCTGAATCAGGCTCATTGCAAGCTCCCCCGATCTTCGACAATTCGTCCGTCCTGGATGCGGATGATCCGCTTCGCCTGGTTGGCGATATCCAAATCATGGGTAATTAAAATAATGGTGTGTCCCTGCTCGTTCAGGTTTTTCATCAGCTGCAAAATTTCTTTGCCCGTTGCCGTGTCCAGCGCCCCTGTCGGTTCATCGGCCAACAGAATCGGCGGATTGCCGGCGAGCGCCCGGGCGATCGCCACCCGCTGCTGCTGGCCGCCGGACAACTGGGTCGGGCGGTGATGCATGCGATCGCCAAGCCCCACTTTGTTCAATGCTTCCTGGGCCATCAATCTCCTCTGTTTATGCGATAGCCCGCGATAGATAAGCGGAAGCTCCACATTTTCCAAAGCGGACAATTTCGGCAGCAGATTAAAGTTCTGGAAGATGAATCCGATCTTTTCATTGCGTATTTTCGCCAGCCGGTTGTCCGACAGTTTGCCGATTTCCTGGCCGTCCAGACGGTATTTCCCCTCATCCGGCGTATCGAGGCAGCCCAGCATATTCATGAGCGTCGATTTGCCGGATCCGGAAGGCCCGATGATGGCCGCGAATTCGCCCGGATAGATGGAAAACGTTACATTTTGCAGTGCTCTGACGATTTCATCGCCCATTTTGTACCAGCGTCCCAAACCTTCAATCTGAATGAGCGGTTGCGTCCGAATCACCTTGAACCACCTCCGCCCCCGTTGCCGCCTCCTGCACCAGAGCCTCCGTTGCCGCCGGTTCGGTTCCCTCCTCCCCCGCCAGAGCCTCCGAAAACGCCGTTACGATTGCCGCCTCCTCCGCCGAAGCCTCCGAATCCGCCGCCAAAGCCCCCGAAACCGCCTGCACCACGGCTGTTATTGAACGATGGATTACCGCCCGAGCTCAACACGGTAGGCAGTATGACCTTGTCTCCTTCCTGCAGCCCTCCGGTAATTTCGATCATCGTTTCGTTATGTATTCCGACCTGCACCGGTTTCGGTTGTCTTGCGCCGGCTCTGTTTCTGCCGTTTGCGCCGGAGCGGTCATTTGCGGCTGTTCCATTCTCCGCAGGGACGAACACCATATATCTTCCCTGTATTTGCTGAACCGCTTCAATGGGGAGCACCAAAACATCTTGTTTGTCTTCGACCCGGATGACAGCTTGGGCGGACATGCCGGCCTTGATTTCTTCATTGTCGTTAAGGCCGATCGTAACGTCGAACACCGAAACGCCGTTTTCCGCTACGCCTTCCCTGGCAATATCGGTTACTTTCCCTTCCACCTTTTTGCCGGGCAGCGCATCCAAAGTCACGTCCGCGGCCATTCCAAGTTTGACTTTGGGAATGTCCAGTTCGTCTACTTGAATGACCACTTTCAGTTTCCGGTAGTTGACGATTTCCGCAATCTCGGCGTTTCCGTTCACTTCCTCGCCCGCTGCGACGCTCAAGGTAACGATTTCTCCATCGATGGGCGCCGTTACGGGATCGGGAGCGGCCTGATCTTTCTTGTACTGCTCAATTTTTTTGCGGGATGACTCGATGTCGAGCTTGGCCATTTCGATGTTTGTCCTCCATTCGTCCAAATCGGCGTCGCTCAACTGGGCCTGTTTCTTCAAATTTTCTTGGGCGCTCTCCAGCTCAAGCTGTTTTTTCCGTATATTCAGTTCCTCCTGCCGGATCTGGTCGCTCATATCTTTGCCTTCAAACGTAACGAGAGTCTGGCCTTTCTTGACTACGTCCCCTTCCCGTACCAGCACGGCCTTGACTGTTCCCGAGGTTCCCGGTTTGATCGTCTGGCGTTCAAGAGGCGCGACTGTGCCGGCGCCGGAAATGCTGACCGCAATGTTCCCTTTGCGCACTTCGACGGTTCTGAGCTGAGGGCCCGCACTCTGTGCCCCGCTTTTGCCGTACTGCATAAATCCGACGACGGCAGCGGAGACGACAACGAGACCGACCGCCATTATGATCCATTTCTTCATACGATGTTCCGCCTTCCAATATTCCGCTTTCCAAAAATAACAGGTGGATCCTGTCTTGGTACGTATTCATTGTATAGCAGAAAGCTTAGAGAAACATGAATGCTTGCTGAAAGTTAGCTGAATGTTCGGGTGCCGCTCTTCCGAACGAAGCGCCTAAGAAAAAAACCGGGATTCCTTCGGTTCGGAATCCCGGCCCTTTTATGCCGCCGGCGTGAACATTCTTCTATTTCGCTACGGTCACGACAACCTGCGTCTTCTTTCCCGCATACGTTACGGTAATGGTCGCTTTTCCCGGACTGTGGGCTTGAATGAGACCATCCTTCACATCGGCTACCAGCAGTTTGGACGTCGTCCACAATGCGCGGACCGTCACATCCTGCTCCGTGTTGTCCGTATAGGTGGCTATGGCGGTAACCTGCTTGGTTTCTCCTTTTTTCATTTCCAAAAGGACTGCATTCGTTTTCAGATATTTCAACTGATCCGACTCAACCGGAATCGACACGGTTTTTCCGCCGTATTTGGCAGTGATTGTCGTTTTGCCGTAACCTGTTCCGACAACCAGCCCCTTCTCCACATCGGCAACTTTGAAGGAACCCGTTTTCCATTCGGCGTCTTGCGTCACGTTCTTCGTGCTCCCGTTGGAGTAGGTGGCCGTCAGCGTAATTTGCACTTCACTTCCGGTTTTGAGCTGGATGAAGCGTTTGTTGGCCTCCAGTTTCTGCAGGATTTCGACCTCGGCTGGAATCGTGATCGTCTTTCCTCCGTACTTCGCCGAGATCGTCGCTTTTCCTCTGGAGTATCCGGTGACCAGCCCTTCGGACACATCGGCGACGGCCGGAGAAGAGGAACGCCATTCCGCCTCGCCGGTCACGTTCTTGCTGTTCCCTTCAGAATCGGTAGCCGTTAACGTGATTTGTTTCGATTCATTGATACCGAGCACCGCTATCTTGAGATCTGCTTTCAAGGATTGCGCCCAATCGACCTCAACGGGTACGGTCACCGTTTTATTCTCAAAAGCGGCGGTAATTTTCGTTTGTCCCGATCCCGCAGCCGTTACGGTTCCCGAATCGACTTCCGCCACGTTGGCGTCGGCGGTCGTCCATGCCGCCAGGGTTGTGACGTCTTTCGTCGTGCCGTCCGTATACGCGGCGGTCAGTTTGACCGTTGCCGAACCGCCTTTGGACAAAACGAGCTTTGTTTTATCCGCCGTTAACTTCTGAACGACTCCGACGGAGACCGGAATCGTGACGGAGCGCGTCCCGTACTTGGCGGTTATCGTGGCTGCGCCTGTTCCGACGCCGGTGACGAAACCTTTGCGCACGCCGGCAATTTCCGGCGAACCGGTTGTCCACTCGGCCGATTCCGTCACATTTTCCTCGCGTCCGTCCGAATACACCGCCGTCACGTTCACTTGTTGGCCGTCCCCTACTTGTAATGACACGGACTCTTTGCTCGCCGTCAATTTTAGCGGTATGTCCACGTCCACGGTAATCGTGACCGTTTTTCCCCCGTAGCTGGCTGTAATTTTAGTTTCTCCGGACGCAAACGCCATAATTTTGCCCGCCGATGCGTAAGCGACGCTCTCGTTGCTCGATGACCATTGCGCCTGATTCGTAACCTCTTTCGTCGTGCCGTCCGCATAAGTCGCCTTCAATATGAGCGGTTCGGTATCGCCGGCGCGTAATGAAACGTAATCTTTGGAAGCTTCCAATCTTCTCGGCACCTCGACGTCGACATAGACCTGAACGGACTTGTCGCCGTATTTGGCGGTGATGACCGCTTCTCCGGACGAATACGCTTGAACGGTTCCTTCCTTCGCATAAGCAACCGATTCGTTGCTGGAGGACCACTGCGCTTTTGCCGTAATATCCTCGGTCGCTCCGTTCGCATAGGTAGCCGTTAATTTGAGCTGCTCCGAACTATTGACATGCATAAATACGCTTTGCTTGTCGATTTCCAATTTTCTGGTCGTATCTACATCGACCTTGATCGAAGCGGTTTTTGTTCCGTATTTGGCGGTGATCGTCGCCACCCCGGGGCCGTAAGCCGTAATGACTCCCTTCAGGGCATCGGCAACGTCTGCTTTATCCGTCGACCACTCCGCTTTTTCCGCCACATCCTCTACCGTTCCGTCGGGAAACGTAGCCAGCAGTTCCACTTTTTCCGTTCCTTTGAGCAGAAGGGACACTTGCGTTTTGCTCGGATCGAGCCTGTTGACGATTTCGACGCTTACCGGAATTTCGGTCACCTGATTGCCGTATTTCGCCGTCACGGTTGCCGTTCCCGAGCCTTGTCCGGTAACCAGACCGTTCAATACGGTGGCAACAGCCTCATTGTCCACGCTCCAATCCGCTTTGTTCGTAATATCTTCCTGCGTGCCGTCCGTGTACAGCGCCGTTAATTGAATTTGTTCCCGGACTCCGGTGCGGATGGCGATGCTTTGTTTATTTTTCGATAAGTTTTTGATTTTTTTATGTACGGAAACATTTACAATTACCGTTTTTCCCATATAGGTCGCTGTGATTACCGCCGTGCCTTCGGACTTGGCCGATATTGTGCCGGCATAAATGGAGGCCACTGACGGAGTTCCGCTTGTCCAATCCGTTTTCACGGTCACATCTTCCGTCCTCCCGCTTACGTAAACGGCTGTCGCGGTTAGCGACTGAATATCTCCAATCTCCATGGAAAGCTCGTTTTTGGAAAGTACGAGACGGGATATTTCTTCCTCGGCCCGAATCGTTCCCGTATGAAAGGAAAATAGTAGTACAGCGGTTAGCAGAATCGAGATGACCTTCTTGAACTTCACTTTATGTCCTCCTCGTATAGTATGTTTAGAATCTTCTTTTCGAAGAATTTCCAGTTAAATCATGGCAACTATGGCGGACGTATCCGAACCCGCACCGCAGAAGTCG
>JAWLCZ010000232.1:0-5294 GCA_041686835.1 Paenibacillaceae bacterium
TATATTTGTTCATGCTTATACTGACGGCAGTGGAAGTATCGGCTGTTTTTCAATTCTATCGGGAAGCAGCCGGTTTCACTGAAATCGGGCCCAATGGACAGTCGTTTCCACTGATCGTACTAAATAGCAGCACATTTTTTATCCCTATTTTGATTGCGATCATGGCGGCTGATTCCATTGCGGAGGAATACCGGAGCGGTACGCTGAAAAAGGCGCTTCTTTGCCCGGTAAGCAGGATGGATCTGCTTCATGCCAAAATCGTATCTATGTTCACTGTTGTGGCGGTTCTGCTTATTTTTCTGGTTCTCTCCTCCTATGTTGTCGGGACACTGGCTTTTGGGTGGGGGGAGCGAACGGTTGTCGACGAAACCGCTTATACGTTTAGCGAAGGGGTTGGACTTGTAGCCCAAATCGTTCTGCTATCAGTGCTGCCAAATCTGGCATTCGGCATGATCGTTATTTTTGTGGCCTTGCTGACGACGAATCCGGGCGGTTCCATCGGAGCGGCTCTCGTGCTTATAGCTGTTTCTCCGTTCGTCGAAGGAATCCCGCAGGTCAGGGATTTTTTTATCGGATATCAAATGCGGGTCTTTCCCCTTCTTCCCCTGCACGATATGGCTGCGATGAACTTGTGGGGCAGTTTGGCCGTCATCCTCGCCTATTTTGGTGTCTTATACGCAGGTAGTGTTATGATGATAAAGAAGAAAGATATTTTGATTTAAATGGGGTGAACCCGTGCCGTTTGACAGAATCTTGATCGTGGAAGATGAGGAAGAAATCGCCGAATTGTTAAAAGACTACCTAGAGGAAGAACATTTCGAGGTCATCGTCGCCAGCGATGGACGAGAGGCCATACACCTATACAGAGAATACCGGCCGCAATTGATGATTTTGGATATCATGCTGCCGGGGCTTGACGGTATGGAAGTATGTCGCACGATCCGTTCGGAATCGTCGATACCGATCATCATGCTTAGCGCCAAGAAAAGTGATGTGGATAAAATTGTCGGACTGGGGATCGGCGCAGACGATTATGTCGTTAAGCCTTTTAGTCCGGGCGAGATTATCGCAAGGGTCAAAGCGCAGCTCAGAAGGGCAAATCAGCTTTCGTCTCCTGCGGAGACGTCGGAAATCATCCGATATCAAGATCTGGAGCTCAATGTCAAGGCTTATGAAGTGACGGTCCGGAATCAACCTGTCGCATTCTCGGCTAAGGAATTCGAGGTGCTTCGTTTTTTGACCCTTCATCCGAATCAGGTATTGACTCGCGAACAAATTTTTCAGCATGTATGGGGCTTCGACGAACGTGGTGACTTGAATACCGTAACCGTTCATATTAAGAAAATCCGGGAAAAAATCGAAGCCGACCCCACCAATCCGACGATGATCAAAACAGTGTGGGGAGTCGGCTACAAGCTCGACGGTGGTCCGCGATGAAGCTCGGAATTCGCTTCAAGCTGATCGCATCGCTGACCGTGATTATCATCGTTCCTGCTATTTTGATGAGCATATCAGGAGTTCAAGAAAAGCATACAGATCCAATCGAAGGGGCTCCTGGTATAAACTTAATGTTCGTGTACAGTTTTCTGGCGGTGGCATTTGTTTTATGTGCTTATATATTAGCGCGGGTAATCACAAGACGTATCCTCCTGCCGCTTAAGGAATTGAATGCTGCCGCGGAACAGATTATGAACGGCAATTTGGATGTTGAAATTCGAAATCGATACAATGACGAGATGGGCCGTTTCAGTTCGGCTTTCGATGTCATGCGAGCCAGGTTAAAGGAATCCCTGGATCGGCAAGCTGCTTACGAACGGTCCCGCAATGAGCTGATTGCGAATATTTCCCACGATTTACGGACACCGATTACATCCATTCGCGGATACGTCGAAGGTTTGCAGGACGGCATAGCCCGGGACGAGCAGAAGGTCACCCGATATCTGGCGGTTATCAAAAACAAAACCGATCAGCTTGACCGCTTGATTGAAGATCTTTTTCAATTCTCACAAATAGAATCAGGACAACTGGTGATGGACTTTCGGGATCTAGACAGCCGAGAGTTCCTCGAAGCGATGATAGCCCCATTCGAAATGGAGTTTCATGATGCTGCAGTTGTTTTGACTATTGAACGACCCTTCCCCTCCAGATCCATTCAAGTCGATAGCGATCGCATGGCGCAGGTGTTTGAAAATATTTTCGAAAATGCGAAAAAATATGCCGGCAATCCCACTGAAATGACAATTTCAGCTCGAGACGAAGGGGACAGGATTTGGATTGTAATCAAAGATAATGGGATTGGAATCTCCGAAGAGGATCTTCCATACTTGTTTGAACGCTTTTACCGAGGAGAAAAGTCGCGTTCCCGAGCGTTCGGAGGAGCCGGATTGGGCCTTGCCATATGCAAACAAATCGTTGAAGAGCATGGCGGCCATATTGGAGTGGAGAGCAAGCCGGGGATGGGTAGTGAGTTTTATTTGATATTGCCGGTTGGCAAAGAGATTGAATCCCTGACCACATGATTCAAATTCATTTTTTCAACTTCCCCGTTTTTAATGTAGCTGATTCCTTCTTATGCATTGGTGTCATTTTATGATGATTCATTCTTTGAAAGAGTCACGTAATAAGGATAAAGAATATTGAAGGAAGCGGTTAATAAAAAGTAAATGCCGGCAGATGCGAAACGGGAAATTTGAAGTGGTTGAGATTATTGTAGATTATTCAGCTTAATTTAGTGTTTTATCGGCTTTAAACCATTGAAGTAACGGATACGTTAGTTCAACAAAACAGCGGCAGTCTATAACTTTATTTTCTTGTTCAAGGCTGCCGCCGTTGGAAATATTGGGGTCGGGCCATTTGCGTATTTTGGAAGGAGGGGAGAAGGCATTTTTGGATTAGTCCCATGTTCGTACAGCCTGATTAGCAAGGAAAAGGGATAGCACAAAGATCGTTTGATTTATTAAGGAAGCTATATCCTGAAGCCAATACATGGGAGTTGGCAACCATTTTAGAGGAAGAACGAAATTGCTACCTGTATGAAAAGTTGGGATTCGTAAAAACAGGTGTGCTGAAGAAGCTAAATGAGCGAGCCACACTCGTTTATTGTAAATTTGTTAAACCGATCTGATTGGAATTCCCGGTTACCTTTCAATCAATCCCCAGCCTTCGTGTGTATTCGAAAATTTCCTCCACAGCTCGATGGTACCCGCCCGCGGCCCGGAAGGAATCGCCAATGTCAACGCATGTTTGACGAATCGAGGCGTCCCCCAGCACAAGCTCCGCCCCATTTCTAAGAGCTTCTGCGGTCAAGCCTTCCGGATGAAGACGAATACCGGCACCAATCTCAGCGACACGTCTCCCGATCATGGGCTGGTCCGCGCCTTGGGGGAGAACGAGCAGCGGTACGCCGTAATAAAGACCTTCGCTTGTACTGTTCATGCCGCCGTGTGTAATAAACAGCTTGGCATGCTCCAGCACCTCGAGCTGCGGCACATAGTTGCGGACGATGAAATTCGCAGGAATATCGCTGAATTCCGAAATCTGGATACGGCTGCCAACAGAAAGAACGACGGTGTAGCCCGCGAACGCCTCAAAGCAGAGCTTGTAGAAATCCATCGCCTGATTGAACACGGTTCCAAGTGAGATGTAAATCAGGTTGTCCATATCGGCAAGAGAAAGATGTGGTTCATCAGATGCGCGCGGGACGATAGACGGTCCAACAAACTTGTACGAATCATCGAAGCTTTCGCCATCGGGTTGGAACTGTTTCGAAGTGTAGACGATCGTTACCGGAGCAGGGTTCCAAAAAACTTCGTAGGCGGAGCCAATTTGCACGTGGTAATTCTCCTGTACGTGACGGGTCAGCTGCTGCAGCTCCTCTTGGGCGCGCTCATTCTCGTTCGCCGTAAACTGACGCGATAGATTTTCTTGCATGTGGTCAAAATCGTTCGGCTGCATGGCAAAGCTCGTGCACGAGTTGATGGCCGGCAGGTCGAGGATCTGGGCCAGCCATCGCCCGCAGCCGAACATCGAGTCATGAATGATGTAATCAAAACGTTCGCCTTTCGTTTGCTCCAGAACGCTTGGAATGACGAGATCGGCGGTGCGCAGCAGCCCGCCAACTCGAGCCCAAGGACTGCGCCCTCCAGCCAGAAATGCCTCCAGGAACTTCTTGATATCGAAGGTGATCACTTTCGCGCCGGTCGGCTCGATCCGTTCACGGAATGGCTCTGCGGCAAAATAAACCACTTCTTCACCGCGGCGGATCAGCTCTTGGACCACTCCGAGCGTTGGATTGATATGTCCTTCGGATCCTGCATTGATAAACAATACCCGCGCCATCGTCATCACCCCATCTGTTACGAAACTTGTATCTATTCACGTTATGAATACCACTGAACGGCTCTTCGCTCATGTTACAATGCTAGTACCACAAATTTTAAAAGTCAATAAGACGGGTGCATTGCCGGAGTGAATTGGACCCCCGGGTTGGGTAGCGGAGGTCAAGTGGAGGGGATGTTATGAGAAACGGGAAGCGGCCATTTGTTATTGCAATTGCAGCGGTCTCTGGTGGAGGAAAAACGACGACAACAACTCAACTTCATGAATCGTTACCAAATGCTAGTTCGCTTTATTTTGACGACTATGATTTTGATGGACCTGATGACATGATCCGTTGGGTCGACAATGGCGCCGATTATGACGAATGGAATTTGGATCCTTTGATTAGAGATTTGAAGGCATTGCTTAACGAACCATTGGATTACATCGTCGTCGACTTTCCCTTTGCTTATAAACACGCCGCTACAAAAAGCTTAGAGCACATCATGGCGGAAATGAATAATTATGTTTCACAAGGAAGACGGGGGTATCTTGAGATGCTGCATTCGATTAAACCGACTTGCGACATGATTGTTGATGGAACGTTACCAGTGCACGAAATCGTAAGCATGATCATCAAGTGCATAAAAACTGATAAGTAGACCGAGAGAAAGCCGTGAAGATCATAAATTCAGTTATACAGCCGAAACATCGAGATTCGCTGTCTCGTCTATGGGTTGAGGTGATTGGCAGTGCGAATGAAAAGAATGGGTCGAGCGCTAGGTGCGCTTCTTATTGTACTGACTTTGGTTGGCTGCGGCTTGGCACGGATGGGGGCGGAATCCAATGAGTGCATGGCGGAAATAGACTGGATCGATTTCTTGATGATCAATGACATCAAGTATCATCGCAACTACGATGGAACCGAGGAAGTGGCTGCGAGCCGGATCGGGAATCAAGTGGGCGAAGTTGCCTAT
>JAWLCZ010000233.1:0-5288 GCA_041686835.1 Paenibacillaceae bacterium
CTACGCCCGGATGGCGGACAGGCTGTTCCGTTTTTCCGTGTTTTATATGGAATACAGCGGTGTGTTCGGAAATATGGAGCTGGTGAAGCGGGCCGCCGGACAATTGAATGAAGCGCGGCTGTTTTACGGCGGCGGCATCGACAGTGCGGAAAAGGCAAAGCTGGCGGCGGAAGCGGCGCATACGATCGTCGTCGGAAACGTCATTTATGAAGATATGAAGCGTGCGCTGGAAACGGTTAAAGCAGTGAAAGCGGTGAAGCCGATTGCATAAGCGTAGCGGGTGTGGCACAATAGAAAGTGGAACGTATGTTTCCTTTTTATCCGTCGTGCATTCCGTTCCGGGCACCAGGCACCGGGCATGGGGCTAATGCCCGCAACACTTTTAAATGCTGCGGCAGTGAAGCGTTCCCGAGTATACGGGAATAAGCTGCCGGACGAAGGAAGGTAAAATCATGAATCAAGCGGTTGACATCTATGAGGCCATTCGCCGGCTGAATCCGCAGCAGCGCGAGGCGGTTGAAACGGTGGACGGGCCGCTGCTGATTATGGCCGGCGCGGGCAGCGGGAAGACGCGGGTGCTGACGCACCGCATCGCTTACTTGATCGCCACCGGTAAAGCCGCGCCGTGGAGCATACTGGCGATTACGTTCACGAACAAAGCGGCCCGCGAAATGCAGGAAAGGGTGGCAAAACTGGCCGGCCCGTCCGCACAGGACATCTGGGTCTCCACTTTCCACTCCATGTGTGTGCGCATTTTGCGCAGAGATATCGAGCGGATCGGTTTTACGTCCGGTTTCACGATTCTCGATTCGACGGACCAGCTTTCCGTCGTGAAAAGCTGCTTGAAGGATCTGAACATCGACGCGAAAAAGTTCGATCCGAAGGCGATCCAGTCGGCCATCAGCAGCGCGAAAAACGAACTAGTCACCCCGGAGAGGTACGAGCAGAAAATCGGCGACTATTATCAAAGCGTCGTTTCCAAAGTATATACGCTGTACCAGAAAAAATTGAAAAGCAACAATTCGCTCGATTTCGACGATTTGATCATGAAAACGATCGAGCTGTTCCAAGAAGTTCCGGAAGTGCTGCATTTTTACCAGAACAAATTTCAATATATCCACGTCGACGAGTATCAGGATACGAACCGCGCCCAATATTTGCTCTGCAGGATGATTGCCGATCGGCATCGCCGCATTTGCGTCGTCGGCGACAGCGATCAATCGATTTACCGGTGGCGCGGGGCGGATATCAGCAACATTTTGAACTTTGAAAAAGATTACCCGGAAGCGAAAGTGATATTGCTGGAGCAAAATTACCGCTCCACCTCGAATATATTGAAGGCGGCCAACGAAGTGATTTCCCGCAATACGGGACGGAAGCCGAAAAACTTGTGGACCGATAAAGGCGCGGGAAAAAAGGTGCGAATTTATGAAGCGGATTCCGAGCATGAAGAAGGATACTTCATCGCCGGCGAAATCAACAAAAGTGTGAACGCCGGCAGAGCTTACGGCGATCATGCGATATTGTACCGCACGAACGCCCAGTCGCGGGTCATCGAGGAAATCCTGATAAAATCGGATATTCCGTACCAGATTGTCGGCGGCATCAAGTTCTACGACCGCAAAGAGATCAAAGACATTCTCGCCTACTTGCGCCTCGTTTCCAACCCCGACGACGATATCAGCTTGTCCCGCATCGTGAACGTTCCGAAACGGGGGATCGGCGAGGCGACCGTTGAAAAGCTGGCCGATCTCGCCGGCAAGCGGGGCGTCTCCATCTTTGCGCTGCTGGACGATCTCGACGCTCTCGAGTTGACCGGCCGGGCAAAAAACGCGCTTTACGGATCAAGGAAATGATCGGCAATTTGCACCGCATGGTCGAGTACTTGTCCGTCACCGAGCTGACGGAGCAGGTGCTGGAGATGACGCGGTACCGGGAGGAATTTATCCGCGAGGGGACGCTGGAAGCGAAATCGCGGCTTGAAAATATCGATGAGTTTTTATCCGTCACACTTGACTTCGAACGCCGGAACGAAGATAAGTCGCTTGTTTCCTTCCTCACCGATCTGGCGCTCATCGCCGATATCGACACGATGGACAAAAACGATCAGGACTCCAAAGACGCGGTCGTGCTGATGACGATGCACAGCGCAAAGGGGCTCGAATTTCCGGTCGTATTTATCGTCGGTATGGAAGAAGGCGTGTTCCCGCACAGCAGGGCGTTTCTCGACAATGAGGAATTGGAAGAGGAGAGGCGGCTCGCTTATGTGGGCATTACGCGCGCCGAGGAGGAATTGTATCTCACTTGCGCGAAATTAAGGACATTATTCGGCCGAACGACGGCGAACGCTCCGTCCCGGTTTTTGGATGAAATTCCGGAACCGTTGAAGGAGATCGTCTCGCCTGTCCGTGAACGCTTTGGAGCTTTTTCCGCCCTGGATTCGGGCGGCGGCCGTTTTTCCGGCCGGTTCGCCGGAGCGGGGGCGGGCCATCGCGCGGCGGGCTCCGTCCCGGCTGCAACGCCCGGCCCAGCCGGCACGGCGGGAAACAGAGCGGCGGCCACGGGACGCGTCCAGGCGAACGGGGGGCAGGCGCTTGATTTCAACAACGGAGATAAAGTGGCGCATAATAAATGGGGGACGGGTGTCATCGTTGCCGTCAAAGGGACGGGCGACGACATGGAACTGCAGGTGGCGTTTCCGGCTCCCGTGGGCGTAAAACGGCTGCTTGCGCGGTTCGCTCCGATTACGAAGATTTGATCGGTTTCCAAGGTGTACCTCGTCTTACCGAATTACGTTGATGAAAGGGTGGCGTATTACCGTGGTTGACAAAGAGGCAAGAATGAGAAGCTTGATTGAAGAAATCAACAAACACAACTATTATTATTACACCTTGGACAAACCGGTAATCAGCGACAAGGAATGGGATGCCTTGTACGACGAGCTCGTTGCGCTGGAAAAGGAGACCGGCGTAGTTTTGCCGAATTCCCCCACACAGCGGGTCGGGGGTGAACTGCTGAAAGGATTTGAGGAACACCGGCATCTGGCAAGACTGTGGAGTCTCGATAAAGCGCAGAACACGGAAGATTTGATGGCCTGGCACTCACGCGTGTCCAAACTGGTCGCGGACTACAACGCCCATCATCCGGACAATCCGCTCCCGCCGCTGTCTTTTGTCGTCGAGCTGAAATTCGACGGGCTTACGTTGAACCTGACTTACGATCACGGAGAGCTGGTGCAGGCGGCGACGCGCGGCAACGGAGTTGTCGGGGAAAGCATTCTGCCGCAGGTGAAGACGATCAAGTCGATTCCGCTGCAAATTCCGTACAAGGACGGCATTATTGAAGTGCAGGGCGAAGGCTTCATGTATTTGTCTTTCCTGGAGGAGTACAACAAGACGGCGGCGGAGCCGCTGAAAAATGCGCGCAACGCCGCCGCCGGAGCGCTGCGCAACTTGAATCCGAAAATTACCGCCGAACGGAAATTGGACGCTTTTTTCTACAATGTCGGCTACTCCGACGCGATTCAGTTTGCCAACCACCGGGAAATGGTCGAATTTTTGAAAGAAAACCGGTTTAAAGTGAATCCTTACATCCGGTTTTTCGATTCGATCGAAGAAGTGGCGGAAGAGCTCGGCCGTGTAGCGGAAATGAGATCCGGGCTTGACTACCTTATCGACGGCGGTGTCGTCAAAATTGCCGATATGCGGACGAGAGACGTATTAGGATATACGGACAAGTTCCCGCGATGGGCCGTAGCTTTTAAATTCGAAGCGGAAGAAGCGACAACCGTGCTGCAGTCCGTTTCGTGGGAAGTGGGACGGACGGGCAAGCTGACTCCGGTAGCCAAGGTCGAGCCGGTGGAATTGGCCGGCGTCACCGTGCAAAACTGCACGTTAAACAACATGGGGGACATCGAACGCAAAAATTTGAAGCATGCTCTTGGTTCGCTGGTCTATATTCGTCGGTCGAACGATGTCATTCCGGAGATTCTGGGCAAAGTAACCGATGAGCCGGACGGCGAAGAAATCGTTTATCCCGAAACGTGCCCTGCCTGCGGGTCTAAGCTGGTGCTGAAAGGAGCGCATCTTTTCTGCGAAAACAAAACGGGGTGCAAGCCCCAGCTTATCGGGCGCATTACCCATTTCGCCTCGCGGGACGCGATGGATATCGAAACGTTCAGCGTCATGACGGCGGAGCAGCTTTATAATGAGCTGGGCGTCAGGGATCCGGCCGATTTGTACGATTTGACGTTCGATGATCTGATTCAGCTGGAACGGTTCGGCGAGAAAAAAGCGACGAAACTGCTCCAGGCGTTCGAGAACAGCAAGGATTGCGATCTGGCGTCGTTCCTGTTCGCTCTGGGCATTCCGAATACCGGCAAGACGACGACGAAAGAGCTGGCCGATCATTTCGGCAGCCTGGAAAACATCATGAAGGCGACGAAAGAAGAGCTTGTCGCTTTGCCCGATATCGGGGATATCGTTGCCGAAAGCATCGTTTCCTTCTTTAAAGATCCCGTTATGCAGCGCAGTATCGAGAGGATGCTGGCGGCCGGAGTCCGTCCGAAAACCGGGAAAAGAGAACAAGCGGCTGTTGTCGACAGTATTTTCAACGGAAAAACCGTTGTGATTACCGGCACGCTCAGCATCAGCCGGGATGAAGCGACGAGAAAACTTGAAGCGGCGGGAGCGAAAGTGACGGGAAGCGTTTCGAAAAAAACGGATTTCGTGATTGCCGGCGAAAACGCGGGCAGCAAGCTGGAAAAAGCGCGGCAGCTCGGAATTCCGGTTATCGATGATGAAGAGCAGTTTTTGAAGCTTGTCGAAGGAACCGCGTAAGCGTCTGCCGGCGTTGATCTGGAAAAAGAAAACAGTTGCTTTTCATTTCGAAACTTGATAATATATATTCTTGTCACGGCGACATACAATGTATTCATCGTGACGATGTTCCTTGAAAATTGAACAAATCGATTTCGAACATACGCCAAATGATTTTCTTCAATGGTTAAACATTTATGAGCGAATCGGCTCTCAACATACCCCAAAAGTGACGTTACGCTCTGCAGCGTAATCCGGTTACTTTTCGGGGGCCCCGAAGAAAATTCGGGAACTTTATTGGAGAGTTTGATCCTGGCTCAGGACGAACGCTGGCGGCGTGCCTAATACATGCAAGTCGAGCGGGGATGCGAGGGAGCTTGCTCCTGAGCATCCTAGCGGCGGACGGGTGAGTAACACGTAGGCAACCTGCCCGTAAGACCGGGATAACCCACGGAAACGCGGGCTAAGACC
>JAWLCZ010000234.1:0-5258 GCA_041686835.1 Paenibacillaceae bacterium
CCGATCTCTGCGCTCGACGTTTCCATCCAGGCACAGGTCGTCAATCTGCTGAAAGATCTGCAGCGCAAATTCGGCCTGACTTACCTGTTTATCGCGCACGATCTGGCCATGGTCAAGCATATCAGCGATCGGGTGGCCGTCATGTATTTGGGCAGAATGGTCGAACTGGCCGACAGCGACGAGTTGTACGCCAACCCGATGCATCCCTACACAAGAGCGCTGCTGTCGGCCATACCGATCCCCGATCCCGAGGTGGAAGAGAAGCGTGAACGCATTTTGCTGTCCGGGGATTTGCCGAGTCCGATCGACCCGCCGAGCGGATGCCACTTCCGCACCCGATGCCCGCACGCGACCGAAAAGTGCGCGCAGGCCGCTCCGGCATTTGCCGAAGTCAGGCCGGGACATTGGGCCGCCTGTCATTATGCGGGGTCGTGAGCGCGAATCCGCCCGTATCCCGATATCGGTTTTTTGACCGGCCGCGTTTGCGGCCGGTCTTTATTTCGCCCTTTGACGATTGCACAGGCAACGTGTACAATCAGATTGTATTCGTGTGCCTGTAAAACATTTACTCTACCATACATATGGGGAGGCTGCCATGCTATTGGAGACGTATCATTGGAAACAGAACCAGCCTTTATCCGAGGATTATCTTCATCATTTTTCCCGAGTAAGGGAATTGTTTGAATACGATCCGTGGGACGACGATAGTTTGCGGCAGCGGGCCGCATGGCTTGATCGGCGGGAAGGGCTCAAGGCGGACAGAGAACGGCTTTCCGCCGTGTTGCAGGAGTATAACCGGAAAGTGGGCAATGCGGTGGAAGCGGTAAACGCGGCCCGTTTGCTCGGCGATGAGCAAACCTTGGCCGTAGTCGGCGGCCAGCAGGCGGGATTGTTTACCGGGCCGCTTCTCGTCATCTACAAGGCGATCACGCTGATTCAAACCGCAAAACGGGCGTCGGCCAAGCTGAACAGGCCGGTCGTTCCGGTATTCTGGATTGCCGGCGAAGATCACGATTTTGACGAAGTCAATCATATCTATTATTTGGCGGCGGATTTATCCGTTCAGAAAATCAAACTGGATCATACGTCCGGCGTCCGTACTTCGATAAGCCGACTGCAAATTCGCCCTTCCGACTGGGAAGACGCGCTACGGCAGATGGATCATGCTTTGATGGACACGGAGTTTAAGCCGGGAATCATGCAGACGCTGCGAGCGATAGGCGAGCAATCGGCAACGCTCGTCGATTATTTTGCCCGCGTCATGGCCTGGTTGTTCGGCTCGCACGGCCTCGTGCTGATCGATTCCGACGATCCCGCCGTCCGCCGGCTGGAAAGCCCGATGTTCTCGCGGTTGATTGAGGAGCATCAGCTCGTGAACGAGGCGCTGCTTGAAGGAAAAAACAAAGTGGAAGCGCTCGGGTATGTACCGCAGGCGGCGGTACGCGACGATCAGGCGAACCTGTTCGTTTTTCACAACGAAGAGCGCGTGCTGCTGCAAAGCGTTAAAGACGGCTTTACGGACCGGAAAGGGGACCTTTTTTTCAGCGGACGGCAGCTGGCCGAGCTCGCGCAAACGTCGCCGGAACGGTTAAGCAACAATGCGCTGACGCGTCCGCTCATGCAGGAGTTTTTGTTTCCGGTGCTCTGCACGATTTTGGGACCGGGGGAAATCGCCTACTGGGGCTTGACGCGCGCGGCGTTTCGCGCAGTCGGCATGAAGATGCCCGTCATCGTTCCGCGGCTTGAATTCACGTTGCTCGAAGGAACGATTCAAAAGCACATGCGCAAATACGAACTTTCGTTCGACGATGTCGTCAACCGTTATGAGGAGAAGAAGAACGGATGGCTTGACTCGCGCGACACCATGCGCCTGGAGGATCGTTTCTCGGAAGTGAAGCGGCAGTTCCGGGAATTGTACAAACCGGTGCTCGAAGCCGTCGCGGAAATCAATCCGGGCCTGCGCAAGCTGGGAGAGACGAATATGGAGAAAATTATCGAACAGATCGGCTTCCTCGAAGCGCGGTCGAAGGATGCTTTTCAATCGCAATTCGAAGCGTCCATCCGCCAGCTGGAACGCATCCGCCAGTCGGTAGCCCCGATGGGGAAACGGCAGGAAAGAGTGTACAACGTCTTTGCCTACTTGAACAAATATGGTAACGGATGGCTGGAACAATTGACGCTGACGGATACCGAAACGGACGGCCTTCACCGGATCGTCAGCTTTTAGCTGGAGGGCACGCGTCGGCTTCACCGCTGTAAATCGCAAAATTAGTAAAGAAAGGCAGGGAGAAAATATATGAGCGCGAAAGAAAGAAGTATCATTGCCAATCCCGCGCTTGCTCCGGACGGGCATCTGAAAATCGATTGGGCCAACGCCCATATGCCGGTGCTGAACCGGATTCGCGAGCAATTTGAAAAAGAACAGCCCTTTAAAGGCTTGAAGGTAGCGATTTCGCTTCACCTGGAAGCGAAAACCGCTTACCTGGCCAAGGTGATTCACGCCGGCGGAGCGGAGGTGGCGATAACGGGAAGCAATCCGCTCTCCACGCAGGACGACGTGTGCGCCGCGCTTGTCGAGGACGGGATTACCGTATTTGCCAAGTATAATCCGGGTCCGCAGGAATATAAGGAACTGCTCGTAAAAACGCTGGAAACGAAGCCGGATCTCATTATCGACGACGGCGGCGATCTCGTGTCGATTCTTCATTCCGAAAGGCAGGATTTGCTGGCCCAGGTGAGAGGCGGAGCGGAAGAGACGACGACGGGCATTTTAAGGCTGAAAGCGATGGAAAAAGAAGGCCGGCTCCAATTTCCGATGGTCGCTGTCAACGACGCGTATTGCAAATATTTGTTCGACAACCGGTACGGTACCGGCCAATCGGCCTGGGACGGCATCAACCGCACGACAAATCTGGTCGTCGCCGGCAAAACGGTTGTCGTCGCCGGCTACGGCTGGTGCGGCAAAGGGGTGGCGATGCGCGCCAAGGGGCTCGGCGCCAACGTCGTCGTGACGGAGACGAACGCGATTCGCGCGGTGGAAGCGTATATGGACGGCTTTACCGTCCTGCCGATGAGCGAAGCGGCCAAAGTCGGCGATTTCTTCGTCACCGTCACCGGCAACAAGGACGTCATCCGCGGCGAACATTACGAAGTGATGAAGGATGGCGCCATTCTGTCCAATGCCGGGCATTTCGACGTGGAAATCAACAAGCCGGAACTGGAAGCGATGGCCGTGTCCGTGCGGACGGTTAGAAAGAATATCGAGGAGTTCCGGCTGGCCGACGGCCGCAAGATTTATTTGCTCGCCGAAGGCCGTCTGGTCAACTTGGCGGCAGGCGACGGACATCCCGCCGAAATTATGGACATGACTTTCGCGCTGCAGGCGATGTCGCTGAAATACTTGAATGAGAATTATGAACGGATCGGAAACAAGGTCGTCAACGTTCCTTACGAACTGGACGAACAGGTGGCCCGGTTCAAACTGGAATCGATGGGGATTGCCATCGACCGGTTGTCCGGCGAACAGAAGAAGTATTTGGACAGCTGGACGGAGGATCATTGATTCTTTGCACACAGACAGAAACCGGACCGGCATGAAAATCCGTTCTAATGGCAACATTTTCCTCCCCTTTTTCGTTTAATACGATAACGGAGCTGTTGGAGCGCGGGTCGCTCCGCTAACCGTTGTCAATGTGGAAAAAAGGGGGATGCCGAATGAATGCGGCAGGGAAAAAGAGAAGATGGGCGACTTGTGAGGATGGACAAAACGGCCGGGCCGGCCGGGTCGGGAGAACGAGAACGTTGATTGTTTATGCGTTGGCTTTATCGCTTCTGGCGGCGACGCTTGCCGCCGGATGTTCCAGCAGGAGCGATACGGCCGGCGAAGAAGCGCCGAGTTCCGCGCAGCTGAAAAGCGAAGGGAGCATGGATCAGGCACAAGCGAACGGGACGGCCGAATCAGCCGCCGCTTCTTCGGCTGAAGAGACGTCTGCCGATCATGCGTCCAATTCAAGCTCCGAAGCGGAACGGCAGCAAGGCTTCGCTTCGACGTCGGCTTCGGTTGCCGGCGCGGAGCGGTTTGACAGAAAGGTAATCTATACGGCAAATTTGACGATGGAAGTGGAGGATTACGGCAAAGCGCAAACGGACATCCGTAATCTTGTCCACCTGTCCGGCGGGTACATTGTACAATTTTCCGACAACAAGACGCTCCGTGAAAACGGAGGAACGTTCGTCATTAAAGTTCCGGCCGACGGGTTCATGTCTTTTATCGCAGAGCTCGAAAAGCTGAAACCCCTTTCGCTGCAGCGCAGCATGCAGGGGCAAGACGTGACCGAAGAATACGTGGATCTGGCTTCCAGGCTGAAAGCGAAGCAGGTCGCCGAAGAACGGCTGCTCACCTTTATGGAGAAAGCGACCAAGACGGACGAGCTGGTTACTTTCTCCAACCGGCTGGCGGAAGTGCAGGAAGAAATTGAGCGAATTAAAGGAAGAATGCGGTACCTTGATCAAAATGTCGCCTACTCCACGGTGGAAATCCGGTTGTATGAACGGCTGAATAAGCTTGCGGCGCCTGAAAACGGGCAAACGGTGCTGGAAAAGGCGCTGCATGCGATGAACGGCAGCCTGGCGTTTCTATACGGGCTGTTTGAAGGGTTGTTCGTCATTGCCGCCGGTGCGCTGCCTATCGCGCTGGTCGTTGCGGTCATCGCAGTACCTGCCGGCTATGCGGTCTATCGAGCCAGAAAGCGGGCCAGGGAAAGCACGGAGAACAAAAGAGCCGCTCTCCTTAAAGAAAATAAGCAGATGGCGGAAAGCAGCGTCTCCGTCAGGGATGAACGGGAACACACCGAAAACCGCGGCGAACCGGATGACGAGTAACGCGCCGGATCTGTTTGCGCTCACATATTTTCCCCTTCAGTTGAATAAATATGGTAGCGGGAATAAACGTTCCCGATTCCGCCATGTCAAAGGGGGGCGTGAGATGACTTACCGGGTGATTAAGGTGAACAATTTGCTTGAGCCGGAGTTCGAACAGCTGCTGAACCAGATGGATGGGGACGGTTACAGGCTGCACAGCGTCATTCCGCAAGTCAGCGAATGGGAAACTTACTGCAACGTCGTCATATTTGTCAAAAAATCCGACTTTTTTTATCCGGGACCTCCCTCATAACGGTTGAACGCATGAAGTATACAAAGCCTTTCCGGCGTTTTGCGCCGGGAGGCTTTTTTTGTGCGATACGCCATATTCAATTGCC
>JAWLCZ010000235.1:0-5235 GCA_041686835.1 Paenibacillaceae bacterium
GGAGGCATCTTTCTTTATTTGTTTTTGACCGGGCTCGGCCTTCTCATGCTCGCTCCGTTGGTATATATGGCATCGACGGCGTTAAAGCCGGTCAGCGAACTGTTTTTGTTCCCGCCCCGTTTTTTTGTGGTCAATCCGACGCTGCTCAACTTCCGCGATTTGCTGCTCATTACCGGAACATCGTTCGTCCCGTTTTCCCGGTATATTTTCAACAGCGTCATCGTGACGTCGCTAATCGTCGTGTTCGGCGTTCTTATCTCGGCCATGGCGGCCTACCCTCTGGCGAAGCACAATATGCCCTTCAGGGATGCGATCTTCAACATGATCGTTCTGGCGCTTATGTTTTCGCCCATGGTGCTGCAAATACCTCAATACTTGCTGATCAGCAGAAGCGGACTGATGAATACGTATTTTGCGATGGTGCTTCCTTACTTGGCCGCACCGATCGGCATGTTTCTGATGACGCAGTTTCTCAGGCAAATTCCCGATGCTTTGCTGGAAGCCGCCAGAATGGACGGCGCTTCCGAATGGGGAGTGTTCTGGAAAGTCGTCATGCCGATGCTGAAGCCCGCCATCGCCACGTTTGCCTTGTTCAGTTTTGTGCAGGCATGGAACGATCCGTACCCGGCGATGGTATACACCACGCGCGAGAATATGAAATCGTTGCCCTTGGCCATTCAGTCGATCAGCGGCGGCGCCGGAGTCGTGGCGCGTGTCGGGACCTTTGCGGCGGCCAGCTTTTTAATGATTATTCCGACGATCATCGTATTTGTCATCACCCAGCGGATGGTTTTGCAGACGATGGCCCATTCGGGACTGAAAGAGTAGGAGGGGAGCCGTATTGAAACTTTCGCGATGTAAACCGCTTTCGGCCGTTATAGGGCTCGTGATGCTTCTCCTCTTGCCGGCGCAGGCGTCTGCGTCCGTTCCGTATCGGGGCTATACGTGGAACTCGCTCGGCGAAGATGTCCGTTCCATCAACGGTTATATGTATGCGGATTCGATTGACGGCGTATATATGCCGACAGGACCTTTCAACGCGCCGGAAGATATATTTATCGCAAACGATGATACGATTTACCTCGTCGATACCGGCAACAGCCGGATCATCCATATGAATGCCGATCTCCGGGTGCTGCGCATCATCGGCGACGCGGAAGGGCCGGGCCGGTTAAACGAGCCCAAAGGCGTATTCGTGAAGACGGACGGAACCGTCTTCGCGGCGGATACGAAAAACCAGCGAATCGCCGTATTTGACCGGGATGGAAAGTTTGTAAAAGAACTGAAGGCGCCGTCCAGTCCGCTGTTGGGCAAAGATTTCGCCTATTCTCCGTCCAAATTGATTGTGGACAAGCGGGATTACTTGTTCGTCGTCAGTGACGGCAACACGCAGGGGTTGATGCAGATCGATCAGAAAGGAGAATTCAGAGGGTTTTTCGGAGCCAACCATATCGGCTTCAGTCTGAAGCGGCTTCTGATCAGGCTGGTGGCGACGAAAGAGCAGAAAGAACAGATTTCCGCCGAAAAACCGCTGTCCTTCTCCAATGTGTACCAGGATCGGGACGGAGCGGTTTATACGACCACGCTGGGATCGGATGTGAATCAGATCAAGCGGTTGTCCCCGGTCGGTGTCGATACGCTCAATACTTCCGATAAAAAATACGGCGATATAATTGATCTTGGCCCCTTTGACGTTCCTTCCTTTATCGATATTACGGTGAACCATGAAGGGCTTATGACGGCGCTCGATTTGCAGACGGGAAAAGTGTTCCAGTACGACAAATTGGGAAATTTGCTGTTTGTGTTCGGCGGAATCGGCAACCAGGACGGGCTGTTTACGACCCCGTCAAGCGTCGATCAAAGCTCCGACGGGACCGTCTACGTTGTGGATAAGGGGCGCAACCGCATCGATCGGTTTCGTTCCACCCCTTTCGCCGACCTGGTGCACCGGGCATCGGCGCTTTATGTGAACGGCCGGTATGCGGAAGCGGAAGCGCTGTGGAAACAGGTCATTCACCTCAATAGCAACTTCGACATGGCATACCGTGCTTTGGGAAAAGCGCTTTACCGTACTGAACGCTACAAAGAAGCGATGGAATATTTTAAATTGGCGCGATCCAAAACGGATTATTCGGCGGCTTTCCGCGAATACCGGAAGGAATTTGCCAGAGAACATTTCAATGTCCTGTTCGGCGGCATGCTGCTGCTTTACGCCTTTTATAAATGGGTTGTTCCCCGGCTTAGGAAACGAATGAAGAAAAAATGGGACAAGCCCTATGCCGGCAATGCGGCGATGGCAAGGGAAGGGGATGCGGGATGAATACGATCCGTTTGATGCGGCAAGTGTTGAAGCACCCGTTTGATTTTTTCGGCGACATTCAGGAAGCGGGCAGGGTGAAATGGTTTCAGGGCATTTTGATGATACTGCTCGCCTATGCGGCAAACATGGTTTCCTTAATGATTACGGGTTATCCGTTCCAGACAAGGGAACCTTATGAAATTTCCTCGGTTCATGAATTCATATGGATTGTCGTGCCTTGGGTGACGTGGTGCCTGTCGAACTGGGGAGTCAGCGCCATATTGGACGGCGAAGGGAAATTCAAGGAAGTTTTCGTAGGCAGCGCGTTCGCCCTCGTTCCTTATATTGTGTTCATTGTTCCCGTGGCTCTGCTTTCGAATCTGCTCTCGCTGGACGAGCAGTCGGTTTATTCGTTTTGCAACGCGTTTATTTTTGGCTGGGTCTCATGGCTTTTGCTGCTCAAAGTGAAGATTGTCCACGATTTTGAACTCGGCAAACTGCTTTGGATTATATTTTTAAGCCTGTTGGGCATGGCCGTCATATGGTTTATCGGCATTTTGTTGTTTGGCCTGATCAATCAGTTTATCCATTTTATCGCCGACCTGGTCAAAGAATTGAGTCTGCGCATGTAGGAGGTAATCATGAAAAGACACCCAAAAATAACGGGGCTGCTGGCAGTGGTTCTGGCCTTGTCGATGCTCAGCGCTTACCCGTACGTCGGCATGGCGGAACAAGCGGATCAGGGGCAGCGAAACGCGCAACAAAATGATGCGGCGGAAGACGACAATACGGGCGCGAAAGACAGCAGTACGGGCGAGTCCGGATTAGAGACGGCAAGCATGGGGGAAGTTAGACGGGGAGCTCCGGAAGTCAAGGCGGATGAAAGCCGGGAAAACGCGGGCGGACCCGACGGCGGCCAGCGGCAGCCGCTTCCGAAAATATCGCTGTATCCGGTTACCGCGACGAAAAAAGTGGCCGAGAACGGCCGTTATGCGCTATTCATCGATGAAAAGACGGCCAATATCCGGATCGTCAGCAAACGATCCGGCACGGAATGGCTCGGTTCTCCGCAAGTAAGCCGGACGATTCCGCCGAACAACAAACGGTTCATCGATTCTCCGGTCCATGTCAAATACACCGAGGGAGCCGATACCGTACAGACTTACACGCTTAAGGACCAGAAAGATACGGAGATATTCTTCAAACCATTGGACAACGGGATTCGCGCCGATTTCAACCTGAAAACAGAGCAGCTGCAGTTTGCCGTCGAGTACCGTCTGCGCGAGGACGGACTGGAGGTGACGATACCGGAAGATTCGTTGAAGGAACCGGGCAAAGCGAAATTCGTCAGTTTGGAAGTGCTCCCTTTCTTCAATGCCGCGAAAGAGACGGAGGAAGGAGCCGTTTTCCTGCCGGACGGATCGGGCGCGCTGATGAAATTTAAAGAGAAGCATCCGAAATACTTCGGCGGCTATTCCGAGCCGGTATTCGGTCCGGATTATGCTTTTGTTACGCAAGTGCACGACGACATCGGACCGCTCTGGAAACACGCGAAACCGCCGAAAGAGTACATCGCGCTGCCGGTGTTCGGCATTTACAGAAATCAAACCGCGTTTTTGGGAATCGTGACGGAAGGCCAATACGACGCCATCATCAACGGCACGCCTGCCGGCATACGCAATATCCCGCTCTACCGTTCTTCCGCCGAGTTCGTTTATCGGAAAAGCGACGTCATTTTCATCGGCAATTCGGGACAAATTCCGCTGTATCAAGGCCGGTTCATCGCCGGAGACCGGAAAGTCCGCTTCGTGCTTCTCGAAGGCGGGGAAGCCGGCTATGTAGGGATGGCCAAAGCTTACCGGCAATACCTGTTAGAGGATGCGGGAGTCAAACCAGTGCGTCAGCGGCAAATTCCTCTAAACGTGAGGCTGCTCGGAGGAATTCTGCGGGATGAAGTCATCGGCACGACCTTTATTGAAATGACGACTTTTGAACAGGCGAGAGCGATCATCGACGCCTATGCGGAAAAAGGGATCGAAAATCTGGAGCTGACCATCGACGGTTGGTCTGAAGACGGTTTATACGGCGATCAGCCCGACCACTTTCCCGTCGACAAACATCTGGGCGGCGCCAAAAAGCTGCGGGAATTGGCGCAATACGCCGAAGATAAAGGAGTATCGCTGTATTTAAAAGCGAATTATGTCCGACCACATGAAGACAGCAGCCCCATCAGCAAAAGAAGAGACGCGATTCGCGGCATGGACCGGGAAGTAGTGCCGAGCCCGAACTATTATGTTTCCACCGGCTATAATAACGACAGCGAAACGTTCTATTGGCTCAAACCGCAAAGGGTCTACGAAAAGCATATTTCCGCGGAAGTCGGGAAATTTGCGGAGCTGGGAATCGGGGGCGTTCATCTGAAATATATGGGGGACACGCTGTACTCCGATCAGGATCCGCAATATTTAACCGGACGAAGGCAAACGGCGGACGCATGGGTGAAAGCGCTCGACGATTTCCGGAAAAAAGTTGGAAAAACGGCGGTCGATTACGGTTTCGCCTACATTCTGGGCCATGCGGATCGGATTGACGATATGCCTGTGGATTCCAGCCATTTTATATATGCCGATCAATCCGTGCCCTTCTACCAAATCGCCGTTCGCGGACTTGTGCCTTATACGGCGCGGCCCGCCAATCTGCGCGACGATGCGCGACGCGAATTTTTGCGGGCGGTGGAATACGGTGCGCTGCCGAGCTTCGAACTGACCTATGAGCCGACCAGCAAGCTGCAGAGGACGACGGAAGACCGCTTACTCAGCTCCGAATTCGCCTATTGGCTCGATCCTTCCGTTGAAGAATACCGGAAATTCAAGGACCTATTCGCCGAAATCGCGGATGAGCCGATAACGAATCACGAGCAGCTCGGCAAACATCTG
>JAWLCZ010000236.1:0-5208 GCA_041686835.1 Paenibacillaceae bacterium
CAGTTTTCGCTGCAAGGCGGCCACAAAAGCGAACTTGCTTTTCGGTGTCGGATGCTCCTCAAAGTAGATTTTCCCCGTTTTTTCATCGAGATATTTCACTCTGCGCATGTTCACCAGATTGGTTTTGTCCAGCAAATCAAAGCCGAACTCATACGTGTGCTCCTCCAATTCGCCGAGCTTGGAAATGTGGCAAAATTTTTCGTGTTCCGTATGGTACATAATGTTCCGATCCTCAATGTTGATGTATAAAACCTCGTTCAGGTCGAGCATAACCAGTTCGGCGAACTCCCCATCACGCATTTTCAGTACAGGCATAACGAACTTTGGTTTGTCGCCGTTATCGGCTGAACTGGTTGGACGCATGCTGCTTCCTCCAAACGTTTATATTTACCCATAATCATACCTGACATGAAATATATTGGCAAGATAATATCCCAAAATTTTACTTTAGTCGAAAAAGTTGGTTAACATAGGTACAATCTTTCCATGCATACATTTTTCAATGGATAGCTTTCATCTTTATGCATAGGCGGGGAAGGTGATCGAATGCTCGTTAACGCCGTTTTTGAAGGGGGAGGAGTGAAAGCCGTCGGATTGATAGGCGCATTGAGCGTCGCCGAACAGCGGGGATTCAAGTTTCATCATGTTGCGGGGACATCGTCCGGGGCTATCGTCGCATCGTTCATCGCAGCGGGATACACGGCGGATGAAATGAGAATCATGTTACGGGACACTCCTTTTACTTCGTTTCTCCGCAAATCGTGGATGCATCGCATGAGCGTATTTGGGCCCGCCGTGCGCCTTTTCGTCAAGAAAGGGCTTTATTCCGGGGAAGCGCTGGAATATTGGGTTCGCCAAAAACTGTCGGCCAAAGGGATACGCACATTCGCGGATATGGAACCGAACAAGCTGCGCATTATCGCTTCGGATATTTCGCAAGGACGGCTGCTTGTCCTTCCCGACGATATCGCCCAGTACGGAATGGACCCGGCCAGGCTGGAAGTGGCGAAAGCCGTCCGGATGAGCACAAGCATCCCTTATTTCTTCGATCCCGTCATGATCAGAAAGCCGGTATCCCGGAAGATCGCCCAGACTTCATTCGCCGAACAGTTCATCTATGTAGTGGATGGGGCGCTGCTGAGCAATTTTCCGCTGTGGATTTTCGACAAGGAGATGAAAGACGAAAAAAACAGCTTGCCCACGCTCGGTTTCCAGCTCGTCGGCAGACATGCGAATACCCCCAGAACGATCCGGGGGCCCCTAACGATGTTTCAGGCGCTCTTCGCAACGATGATGGAAGCTCACGACGAGCGGTACATTGAGGAACATAACCGGTTCAGAACGATTAAAATACCGACGCTCGGGGTGCAGACGACTCAGTTCGATCTTTCGCAGGAGATGAGCGAAAAGCTGTACGAATCGGGTAGAACCGCCGCAAGGGCGTTTTTCGATAAATGGTCGCTGTCCTCCTATGTGAGCAAATTCAAGGAGTGGCATCAAGCGGTTTAATGATAGGGCGGGGGATTTTCATCCCCGCCGTTTTTCTTGCCGTCGATGACGCGGAAGGGGGCGATTTTGCGTTTATTCTTCGGTTTGGAACGGGACGAAACTTGAAAGGGCGAGCTGTTGTTCCGGTTTCGCTTCGGGGGAAACTTATACAGGTAAAATACGATGCCGAAAACGGTGAGCGGAATGATCATGCTCGCCGGATTGTTAAAGAACTGGGCAGCGATTCCTATGACGATGAGGGCGAGAATCGCATATCCGAACATGCTGAGACGGTTCACGTAAAAAACACCTCCTGCGAATGTTCTGCCACCGATTGGTTTGCCGCATGCCATTTACTTTGCGGACCTTGCTTCCAAGTTCATCCTGTCGGCTTCCCGCATCCGGTTAAACGAAGCAATCGCCACTTCCACCTGCGAATCGTCGGGTTGTTTGGTCGTCAGCTTCTGCAGCCATAAGCCGGGGTAGCCCAGATAGCGGAGCACGGGAATATCCCGCATCGCATTCGTCAGCCGCAGCACCTCGTAAGAGACGCCGATGACGACCGGGAGCAAAATGATGCGCTGAACGAGCCGCTCCCATAACCTATCGTATTCCATGAAAGAATAGATAACGACGCCGACAATGACGGTGAAAATGATAAAGCTGCTGCCGCAGCGGTAATGGAGCGTGCTGAACTTCTGCACGTTGGGTACGGTCAACTCCACGCCGGCTTCGTATGCGCTGATCACTTTATGCTCGGCTCCATGGTATTGGAACAGTCTTTTTACGATCGGTGTCAACGAAATTGCATAAATATACCCGATTAGCAAAATGATTTTAATAATGCCCTCGATCAGATTGTGCAAAATTTGATTCTCGAACACGTTCCGGAACAGCAGATCTTCAATAAATGCCGGGACAAGCGTAAAGATGAATTTTCCGAAAACGAACGAAAGAATGCCGACGAACGCGACGCCGAGAATCATCGACAGGCTTGAAAAAATCGAAGCCTTGTCGCCCTGAACTACACCTTCCTCTTCGGCATACACTTCGGCGGAAAAATTAAGATGCTGCGCTCCTTTTGCGCTCGCTTCCACGATCGCGACAAGGCCGCGGACGAAAGGGATTTTTTTCAGCACCGCGACCCATGCCTTTTCTTGTTTCGGCACTTCAAAAAATTCGATTTGCTGATTTTTACGGCGTACCGCAGTGACGTGAACGGTTTTTCCGGCAAACATGACGCCTTCGATGACGGCTTGACCGCCGTATACGTTATTTTGCGACAACGAAGTCACCTTCCCGATTATGATTTGTCATCTTTGCGCAGGCGCCGGCACACACGCTTTCTTATTTTAAAACGCCGGATGGCGAACCCGCATCTCGAAAGAGCTGCTTATAGAAGCTTTTCTTTTATTGTATCGGATTCCGCCGCGAATTGCTACTTGTGTGCCGGCTTGCGGACGGGCGGTAAGCTGAAAATCTTTATTGCGCGAACCGCGAACAGGATAAAATGAAAGGGGTGCTGAACATGAACGGAAACGGACAAGCGCCGGCGCGGACGAATCTCTGGTTGTTTGCGGCCAATCTGGGCCTGTATGCCGGAATGATATGGGGGGGGCGCACACATTGTGTTCTATTACCTGCAATTTACTGAAGTGCCGCCCGGTTTTCTTGCCGCGCCGTTTCTGTCCGGTTCCTTTCTGAAGTCGGGCCGCGGCATCATCCTGGGCTGGTTTGTATTCGTCGTCTTTTCCATCGCCGCATCCGGCCTGTATGCCGCGCTATTTTACAAGTTGAAAGGTCCGTGGATCGGCATCGTTTACGGCGCCGCATGGTGGGGGATATGGTATATGGCCGTCGGCCCGGCTTCGGGGATGATGGCTTGGCCGAACCGTCTTGGCGCGGACACGCTTGCTTCCGGATTGTGCATTTTCCTGCTTTGGGGGCTGTTCATTGGCTATACGGCAGCCTTCGAATTTAACGATGAACGGCATCGGGAGCCGGTGAATTGAGGAAAACTTGAATGCTGCGCATAAGCGTTCTTCTCAAAATGGGGAAACTTGTGGTAAAATGGCTTGAGCATACGCTTGCGACGCAAGTTTCCGAAAACTTTGGAGCATGCTTACGAAGCGGGTTTTCTCCGCAAACCTGGAGGATGCTTACGAAGCGAGTTTTCTCCGAAAACTTGGAGGATGCTTACGAAGCGAGTTTTCTCCGAAAACTTGGAGGTGATCGCCGATGAACAAAATTTTGGTTTTGAACGGGCCGAATTTGAACATGCTCGGTATTCGGGAGCCTGGCATATACGGAGACATCTCGTTGGCCGCCATCGAAAATCGTTTGCGGGCGTTGGCCGGTGAATTGTCGATAGAGCTGGACTTCTTCCAATCCAACCACGAAGGGGCGATCATCGACCGCATCCATGAGGCGTACGGTCATGTTGACGGTATCGTTATAAATCCCGGAGCGTTTACCCATTACAGCTACGCCATCCGCGACGCGCTCAGTGCAGTCAACATTCCTGCTGTGGAAGTGCATTTGTCCAACATTCACAAGAGGGAGCCGTTCCGCCACGTTTCCGTTATCGCGCCGGTGGCCGTCGGACAAATTTCCGGGTTCGGCGCGCACGGGTATGAGCTCGCACTGCGGGCCATACACCGCCATTTGCTGGGGGAGTGATGTTATGGAACACCAACGTATCGTTCGGCTGCGGGAAAAGATGGAGCAGATGAAGCTTGAGGCGATGTTCATTACGAACTCCGTCAACCGGAGGTATATGACCGGATTTACCGGCACGTCCGGATATGTGCTGATAACGGCGGATCGCGCCATACTGTTTACCGATTTCCGTTATATGTCGCAGGCGCCTCAGCAAGCGAAATATTACGAGGTTGTCGAGCACGGGCCGAAAGTGATCGAATCGGTCAGGGAGACGCTGCGGAAATTGCGCATCAACCGTGTCGGTTTCGAGCAGAATGATCTCTCGTACGGCACGTACGCTTCCTACGCGGCGGAGCTCGGCGGCATCGAACTCGTGCCTACGGATCAAATCGTGGAGCAGCTTCGCCTGATCAAAGACGCTCATGAACTGAAAGTGATGCGGGAAGCCGCAGCTTTGGCGGATCGGACGTTCTCCCACATGTTGAACAAGCTGAGACCGGGAATGAGCGAACGGGAAGCCGCATTGGAAATTGAAATATACCTGCGCAAGAACGGCGCCACATCGTCGTCCTTTGACACCATCGTCGCATCGGGGGAACGGTCCGCTCTGCCGCACGGCGTTGCGAGCGACAAACTTCTCGGATCGAACGAATTTGTCACTTTGGACTTCGGCGCTTATTATAAGGGCTATTGTTCCGATTTGACCCGCACGATCGTGCTTGGAAAGCCGACGGAAAAGCACAAGGAAATCTACCGCATCGTTCTCGAGGCGCAAATGAACGCCCTCGACCGCATCAAACCTGGAATGACCGGCAAGGAAGCCGACGCGCTGGCCAGAGACGTCATTGTCAAGCACGGCTACGGCGATTATTTCGGCCATGGAACGGGACACGGTTTGGGCATGGAGATTCATGAAGCTCCCCGGCTGTCCAAATTCGGCGATGCGGTGCTTGAGCCCGGCATGACGGTTACGGTGGAGCCCGGCATTTATTTGCCCGGCTTCGGCGGAGTGCGCATTGAGGATGACGTCGTCATTACGGATTCCGGGGTTGAAATACT
>JAWLCZ010000237.1:0-5089 GCA_041686835.1 Paenibacillaceae bacterium
GTAAACATCCTCAGCCCCAAGGCAACGGTATATAAGGGCAGTTCGCTTAAATACAGAAGCTGGCTGAAGAAATCGTTCCAAGTCCAGATGAACGTGAATATCATTGTGGTAATGACGGCCGGCAGGGCGAGAGGCATAATCAAATGCCAGTATATTTTTATCGGACCGCACCCGTCGATCTCCGCCGCTTGATCCAGTTCACGGGGAAGCGAACGGATGAACTGCACCATCAAAAAGACGAAAAATCCTTCCACCCCCAAAAATTTGGGGATGATTAACGGCAAATACGTGTTGATCCACTCCATGCGATTAAAAAGGATGTATTGAGGGATGACCGTAACATGAAAAGGCAGCATCAGCGTGATCAGCATGACCGCAAAAAACAGTTTCTTCAACGCGAACTCAAGACGGGCAAAAGCAAAAGCGGCCATGGAGCAGGACCATATCGTACCGATAACGGACATTCCGACCACAAAAAACGTATTCAGAAAAAACGTGCCGAACGTATACCCGGACAGGCCTTTCCAGCCCTGAATATAATTGTCGAGCGTGATGGAAGAGGGCCACAACGATACGTCCTTAAAGATTTCCGTGTTCGGTTTAAACGAACTGCCGAGCATCCACAGCAGCGGGTAAATCATGATCACACACCCGCAAATGATGATGAGATGCAGCAGCAGTTTTTCCCGTTTTATCGTAAACATGGACATGAGGTCACCTCTATTCTTCATAATACACCCATTTTCGCGATGAAATAAACACAAGCGCCGTGACCATCGCGACAGCGAGCAGCAAAACCCACGCCATTGCCGAGGCGTAGCCCATTTGAAAATAAGTAAAGCCCTGCTGGTACAGATAGAGCGTATAGAACAGCGTGGAATCCAGCGGACCGCCGGAACCGCCGCTTACAATATAAGCCGGAGTAAAAGCCTGGAATGAAGCAATGATCTGCATCACCAAATTGAAAAAAATGATCGGGGTCAACAGAGGCAAGGTGATGCCGAAAAATTGTTTTATCGTTCCGGCCCCGTCGATTTTGGACGATTCGTACAGATCGGCCGGTATTTGTTTCAACCCCGCCAGGAAAATGACCATCGAGGCGCCGAACTGCCAAACGGCCAATATAATCAGCGTATAAAGCGCCGTATCCGGAGAAGCGATCCAGTTGGACCCTTTCACTCCGAATTGCGCCAACATCGCGTTAACCAATCCGTCCTTCCCGAACAGCTGGCGCCACATTAATCCGATCGCCACGCTTCCTCCGAACAGGGAAGGCACATAAAATACGGCCCGGTAAAACCTTAACCCCTTCATACCGCGATTTAACAACAAAGCGACGGCCAAAGCAAACGAGAGCTGCAGTGGAACGCTCATCAACACGTATTTGACCGTCACTTTGACGCTGCTCAAATATTTTTCATCCCGAAACATTGCAGCATAATTATCGAGTCCGATCCATTTCGGCGGAGTGAACATGTCATAATGGGTAAACGACAAATAGAGCGAGGCGGCCATCGGGACGGCGCTCAAACAGAGTAGCCCGACCAGCCACGGACTCAGAAAAAAATAACCTGCCCAATTGTTCTTCCAGAAGCTTTTGATTGCTTTCATCCTTTCACTCCCAAAATCCGCAATCGAATGGAAACGGACAAGCTTCCATTCGATTGCTCGAGTCATTTTCCGAATTTCGCGGCGCGCCGGAGGAATGTCACTGCAGTATGCTCCGGGCTTTGGTCATAAACAGATCGGACGCTTCCTCTATGGAGCTTTTGCCAAAAGCGATGGAATCCGACGTATCCTTAAGCAAACTTTCAATCTGGCTCCGTCCTACCGGAGGAAGAGGAGACCGTTCGGCCAATTTGAGTGTCTTCTCAATAAAATCGACCGCCCTTTGCTGCGGCGGATCGATGATCGTTTTGACAAATTCATTCATCTTGGACGACCCCAGTGCACCCTGTTCGACTTTAAATATATTGATTGACTCTTCCGAGTTCACGAAAAAGTTGATGAACTGGACCGCTTCTTTCGGATGCTTCGATTTTGCGGAAACGCTCAGGTAGGCTCCTTCGATAAATTCGCCGTTCTGTCCGTCCGGATTCGTAGGCATTCGCACCGCCTGCACGTTTCCGTCCGTAATATACTTCTGGTGATTCGGAATCTGATTTACAGGGATTTGGGTCAATCCGACTTTTTGCGTTACGAACAGTCCTTGTTCCAACGATACGTTCGCATACTGCGCATTCGTTTCGGCGTCGGGAATGATCTTGTCTTTCCGCATTTTGTCCCACATCGCAAACCAATCGACCAAGTCCTGTTTGTCGAACCCGAGTTTGCCTTCGGGAGTAAACAGCTGTTTCCCTCTTTGACGGACATAATACTGCAGGATGGTCAAGTTCGAGCTCATATCGGAAGCTCCCCAGTGATCGTCGGATTTAAAAGCTTGCTTGATTTCGGCCGCTTTGGCGATAAAATCGTCCCACGTCCAATCAAATTCGGGATATTTCACTCCCAATTTGTCAAGCAGCCCCGTATTGTATACCCATCCGGTCATGGTCACGCCTTTGGCGACCATCAACAGTTTTTCGTCCAATTTGCCGGAATCCGTTACAGGCTGCGGAAAATCGCTCAGATCCAGATCTCCCGACTGAACATAAGGCGTCAAGTCGAGCAGGGCGTTGCGGCGCGCATAGTTGGCTACGTTGAATTGATGCATGCTGACGACGTCCGGGGCGTTGCCGCCGGCCGTTTGCGTGGCCAGCTTGTCCCAATAATCGTTCCAGCTTCCGAATTCTCTCACCACTTTAATATTCGGATATTTTTGCTCGAACCGGTCTGCGATGCCGTTGTACTTTTCATGCCGGGTGGTATCGCCCCACCACGTAAAGCGGATGCTTACTTTTTCCTGTACCGTTCCTTTATCCGGCTCCGTTCCTTCGTTGGCCGCAGCGTTATTATCGTCGGTGGGCTTCGGAACCGGATCGTTTCCGGAGCACGCCGCTATCGTCAACAAAAACAGCAAGCACACAACCCCCGTTAAAAGCGTTTTCATTTTCTGAACCTCCTTTGACCCTCATTCTCGGTTCACCGTTCTGCTTCGTATTAACGAGACTTCACATACAGCACCTTCATCCCCGTGAAAAAGTCCTGGTTGGAATGACCGATGGAAAACGGTCCGCAGCCGGAGCCCTTCACCCCTCCGAACGGAATGTGCGCCTGACTGGACGTGCCATGGTTATAATGAAGCATGCCGCAATGTATCGCCTCAGACAGCCGCTGCATCGTTTCCAGACGATGGGTAAACACCGATGCGGCGAGCCCATAATCCGTAGAATTCGCCAGATCCGCCGCCTCGTCGATATCGGTGGCTTCCATGACCGAAAGCACCGGACCGAAAATTTCTTCTCTGGCGATGGTCATATGCTTCTGCACGTTGACGAACAAAGCCGGAGACATATAATATCCTTCCGCCTGTCCGCTCCCGGCGTCCATTCGGAGACGTTCCCCTCCGCATACGAGCAGCGCTCCCTCGCGTTTTCCCGTTTCGATATACCGGGCGACCGACTCGTAGTGCTGTTTGTTGATTAGCGGTCCCATGTTTGCATCGTCTTCCCAAGCCGGTCCGACACGAATTCGCTTCATATGTTCTTTTATATGCGCCACCAAGGCTTCCGCCTTGTCCCGCAATACAATCACCCGGCTGATGGCGGTGCACCGCTGTCCCGTGCAAGTAAAAGCGGCGCTCACAATCTGCCCGGCCGCATAGGCCAAATCGTCATAATCGAGGACGAGAGCGGCGTTCTTGCCTCCCAACTCCAACTGGGTTCGGGCCAACCGGGCGGCGGCGATTCCGTTAATGCACTTGCCCAGTTCCGTCGATCCGGTAAAACTGATTCCTTGAACCAACGGATGGGCGACCAACGGATCCCCCACCTTGCTGCCGGAACCTGTTACCAGATTGACCGCCCCGACGGGCACACCCGCTTCCGCCAACAATTCCATCAACCTTACGGATGTCCATGGTGTGGACGATGCCGGTTTTAACACCACCGTACAACCGTACGCCAACGCCGGAGCGATTTTGCGCACCGGTGTCACGAGAGGGAAATTCCAAGGGGCGATGGCCGCCACCACGCCAATCGGGTACCGGATCACTTCACACCGGATTAGCGCCTGTTCGCTTGGCAGCGTACTCCCTTCCACCCGTAATGCTTCCCCGGCGGCAAAACGGGCCTCCGCCGCCGCTCGCTGAACCTCGCCTAACGATTCCGCCAGCACTTTTCCCTGTTCGGCGGAAACAATGAAAGCCAGCTGTTCCCGGTTACGTTCCAGCAGATCGGCAAAGTGGTACAATATAGCGGCACGGTCGGATGCGGCAGTTTTTTTCCACGTTTTAAAAGCATCGTCCGCCGCATGCACGGCCTGTTCCACGTCCTCGGGACCTGAGTCCGGAAAATCGCCGAGCTTGTTTTCCGGAAGCGCCGCCTCATACAGAGGGTACGTTTTTCCGCTTACGGCGGGCACCCATTGTCCATTGATGAAATTGCGATAGATCGCGCCGGAGTTGGACTCAATCCAGCTCCGCATCCGATTGCCTTTCACTTGGTCGGCCTCCCCGTTAAACTGTATTTTTCACGCGTTTTACATCGCCGCACGGCAAATCTGTTTCAACTCTTCCTTCGTCGGTTTTCGCGGATTGACCGGAACATTGCCGGAAGTCATCGCTTCCGCCGCCACGGCGTCCAAATCATCTTCCGTCACTCCGTAATCGGACAGCTTTTGGTCGATTCCGACGTCCAGCTTCAGCTGCCGGACGGCAACGACGGATTGTTGCGCCGCTTCTCTTGGTGAATGACCGTCGACGGGCATATCGAACAGCTGCGCGATTTCTTTAAATTTGGACAAGCTGCCGATTAAGTTGTATTCCATCACTTCCGGCAGCAATATCGCGTTGACAGTACCGTGAGGAATGTGAAAGCGGGCACCGAGCGGTATGGCCAAAGCGTGGGACAACCCGAGACGCGTCGGATTGAAGGCCATGGCCGCGATCAAGCTGGCCAGCAGCATGTCGTAGCGGGCCTGGATATTTTCA
>JAWLCZ010000238.1:0-5022 GCA_041686835.1 Paenibacillaceae bacterium
TCATTCGGGCCTGCCGCAAACGATTCGGAAGCTTGTTCCGCATCGCTTTGTGGTGAAAACGGCGACTTTTATAATATACCACATCCGGCTCGTCCATTGCAACCACTTGTTTTTTCCAAATGGCTATTTTTTTGTGCAATGCACTGCCGAAAACTTCCCGCCGCTCACCGGCGGCGAAAAATAATGTACCACATCCGGCACGCAAATTGCAAGTGCAAAATTTTATTTCTTTTTCCAAAAGACAAAAACACAGAAAGAATAAGCCCGGAGCCTTATTCTTTCTGTGAGCGTCCGTCTTATTCCCCAGCGCGCTCTCTCATAAGCGGGAACAGCAGCACATCCCGAATCGAGGCGGAATCGGTAAGCAGCATCACCAGCCGGTCGATGCCGATACCGAGGCCGCCGGTTGGAGGCATACCGTATTCTAACGCCCGAAGGAAGTCTTCATCCATCATATGCGCTTCATCGTTTCCTTTTTCGCGTTCCCGCAGCTGGGCTTCAAACCTTTCCCGCTGATCGATCGGATCGTTCAGCTCCGTAAAGGCATTGGCGTGCTCGCGGGCGACAATAAACAGCTCAAAGCGATCCGTAAACCGCGGATCCTTGTCGTTTTTCTTGGCCAATGGAGAGATCGCGACAGGATGACCGTATACGAAAGTCGGCTGAATTAACGTCTCCTCCACAAACGTTTCAAAGAAACGGTTCACGATGTGGCCGAAGCTGTCCCACGGCTCAACGGGCACCTTATGCTGTTTCGCCAATTGATGCGCCTCTTCGTCGGTCATTTGCCGGCTGAAATCGACTCCGACAATTTCTTTGATCGCGTCCACCATGGAAATGCGTTTCCAAGGCGGAGTCAGATCGATTTCTTGGCCTTGATACGTAATTTTGGTCGTTCCCAACACTTCCCGCGCGATGTGGGTAATCATATCTTCCGTAAGGCGCATAATATCCTGGAAGTCGGCGTAAGCCTCGTACAATTCCAGCAATGTAAATTCCGGGTTATGGCGGGTCGATATGCCTTCGTTCCGGTAAACGCGCCCGATCTCGTACACTTTTTCCATACCGCCGACAATCAGCCGTTTCAAATGCAGTTCAATTGCGATACGCATGTAAAGCTGCATGTCCAGCGCGTTGTGATGCGTAATGAAAGGACGCGCCTCCGTCCCGCCGGCAATCGTATGCATCGTCGGCGTTTCCACTTCCAAAAACCCGCGGGAATCCAAATATTTGCGCATCGACTGTATAATTTTCGAACGCAAAATAAACGTTTCCTGCACTTCCGGATTCATGATCAAATCAACGTACCGTTGGCGGTAACGGAGTTCCACGTCTTTCAAACCGTGAAATTTTTCCGGCAGAGGATAGAGCGATTTGCTCAGCACTTCCAAAGAAGCCGCTTTAATCGACGTTTCTCCCGTTTTTGTCTTGAACACGGTCCCTTTGACGCCGATAATATCGCCCAAATCGAGAAGATCAAAAGCTTTGTATGTGTCGCCGCCCACAGCGTCTTCCCGGACATAAATCTGAATTTTGCCGCTGATGTCCTGGATATGGGCAAACGAAGCTTTACCCATCCCCCGCTTTTGCATGATGCGTCCGGCTACGCTGACTTCAACAGCCAGTTCGTCGAGTTCTTCTTTCGATTTGTCTTGATATGCTTCAAGAATATCCTTGGCGTAATGCGTTCTTTCGTATCTGCGGCCAAACGGATCGATATTCAACCGGCGGAGCTCGTCCAGTTTATTGCGCCGGACGGCCAGCAGTTCATTCAATTCAGTCACTTGATTCACAGCGTTCATCTCCTAATGATTTAAATAAAAAAGCTTCCAGCGGAAGCTTTTCAAAGTCGGCTCAAAGTGTGCATCATGAATTACTTCTTAATATCGATAATCTCGTATTGTATGATGCCCGCGGGAACGCTCACATCGACAGTCTGACCTTTTTTCTTCCCGAGAATCGCTTTGCCGACAGGACTTTCATTGGATATTTTGCTCTGAAAAGGATCCGACTCAGCCGTGCCGACGATCGTATATTCCACGGTATCGCCAAACTCCAAGTCCCTGAGCGTCACTTTGGAGCCAATGCTGACCGTATTAATGTCAACTTCGTCGTTGTTGATGATTCTGGCGTTCCGCAGCATCTTCTCCAGCGTAATGATCCGGCCTTCGATAAAAGCTTGTTCATTCTTCGCATCCTCATACTCGGAGTTTTCGCTGATATCGCCGTATCCGATGGCGGTCTTGATTCGTTCGGCGACTTCGCGCCGCCTTACCGACTTCAAATACTCAAGTTCCTCTTCGAGCTTCTTCAAGCCGTCTTGGGTAAGAATTACTTCTTTCTCACTCATTTCCATGAATCTCCCGTCGCGTGAAAAGATTTTCATACTCTGCGCAGTATGAATTCACTCTTAATCAATATATTACAACCCGAGACCATCATGACTTCATTAGCACGTTTAGGTTTAAAATGTGTTGATGTTATTGCATGATTATATTGCAAGGCAAATCAAATGTCAATGATATACATTTCGCGCGAAATTAGGCTAATGCACGACGGACGCGACTTCTTCCGCATTCGCCGCCTTTTCGTTCTCCAGGCTGTCGACGTAGCTGCGGAGAATGTCCGCCATCCTGTCGCGTTTCGTCTCTTCCATAATGACATCCTTCACTCTGGCCGCTCCCGGCAGTCCTTTTAAATACCACGCCAAATGCTTGCGCATTTCCCGCACGGCGACCGCCTCGCCTTTTAAGGCAACCAGCCGGTCCATGTGCAGAATGGCAATTTCGATTTTTTCACGCGGAGTAGGTTCCTCGGGCAGTTCGCCATGCGTCAAATACTGCACCGTCCGGAACAGCATCCACGGGTTTCCCAATGCGGCGCGGCCAATCATCACACCGTCGCAGCCGGTATGATCCAGAAGCCGTTTGGCGTCTTCCGGCGTAAATACGTCCCCGTTGCCGATAACCGGAATGTTGACGGCCTGCTTCACTTCTTTAATAATATCCCAGTTCGCTTTGCCGGTATACATTTGTTCCCGGGTCCGGCCGTGGACGGATACCGCCTTGCCGCCGGCGTTTTCTACCGCCTTTGCGTTCTGCACGGCATAGATGTGCTCGGCGTCCCAGCCGATTCGCATTTTCACCGTGACCGGCTTATCGACCGCTTCGACGACCGCGGATACCATCTCCTCGATTTTCCCCGGATCCAGCAGCCATTTGGCGCCTGCGTCGCATTTGGTGATTTTCGGAACGGGACAGCCCATATTGATGTCAATAATATCCGCGTTCGTATTTTTGTCGACAAATTTCGCCGCTTCCACCAGAGTTTCCTTGTCCCCTCCGAAGATTTGCAGGCTGAGCGGTTTTTCCCGCTCATCGACAAACAGCATCTGCATCGTTCTTTCGTTCCCGTGCAGTATCGCTTTGTCGCTGACCATCTCCGCGCAGACGAGACCGCACCCGAATTCTTTGGCGATGAGCCGGAAGGCGGGATTGCACACGCCGGCCATCGGGGCCAGCACCACTTTATTTTTCAGTTCGATATCTCCGATCTTCAACATGTTTTCTGCTCCTTTCAACGCGAACCGGCGGAAACGAGCTCTTCGGGATCGATACCGAGCACCTCGGAAATTTTTCGCAATATGTGGGTATCCGGATGGCGCGTACCGCGTTCTATCGATCCCAAAACGGCGATAGAAACGCCCAGCAAGTCCGCCAGTTCGTTCTGGGTGTAGCCTTTCAATTTGCGAAAAGCTCTGATTCTCTGGGCCAGTTGATTGTTTTCCACAGCCTTACCCCTTCCTTTCCATCCAGTTTCTCCAACAATGCCGAAATGGATTCCATTCCCTCCAACCGTTCGCTCGCCAAAACGTCCGCCAGCGGAATCATCACGAATGCGCGTTCAAACATGCGGGGATGGGGAATCGTCAGCTCAGGAGTGGCCACGTTCAAATGATCATACAACAACAGATCCATATCGATCGTACGAGGCCCCCAACGAATGTCGCGAACCCGCTCCAGACGCTGCTCCGCCTGCAGCATATAGGCAAACAGCCGCTCCGCGGAAAGGGATGTTCTCACGGCGACAACCATATTCAAAAACGCCGGCTGCTCCAAGTATCCGACCGGATCGGTTTCGTAAATATGGGAACAACGAATCACTTCGATGCAGCGGTGGTCGTTCAGCATCCGAATCGCCTGCAGCAAATAAGATTCGCGGTTTCCCAGATTGGATCCCAGTCCGATGTATGCTTCGAAGGGAAGCTCGGTTTTCAGTGGCATGGGTCAGTCCCGCTTTCTGTGAATTTCCACAACAACGCCGTCAAGATGCAGCCGGACCGGAGGATGTGGTTTGGTTACTTTGACCGTAATTTCATTGATTTTAGTATAAGTGTCAAGCAGTTTGGATGCAATATGCTCCGCCACCGCTTCGATTAACTTGTGCGGCTTTCCTTCGACGATTTCCCGGATACAGCCGCATACCTCGGCATAGTTGACCGTCTCCTTCAGATCGTCGCTTTGTCCCGCTGCCCGCAAATCGACATACATCGTGACATCGACGTAAAAACGCTGCCCCAGCTTGTTTTCTTCGGGATATACGCCGTGGTATCCGTAAAACTGCATTCGCTCAAGTGTGATTTTATCCATCGTTCAACCTCTTTTGGGCCATGATTTAACCCGCGTTCAAAATTGCATCCGTCATCGCCGCGACGCGCTTGATCTGTTTCACGTCGTGCACGCGCACGATGCTTGCGCCTTGGGCGATGCCGAGCACGACGGTGGCGGCGGTTCCTTCCACGACATCATGCACCGGAAGATCGAGCGTATGGCGGATGAATCTTTTCCGGGAAGTGCCGAGCAGCACGGGGTAACCGAGTGCGGCAATGTCGCGCAGACGGTTCATGAGCAGCAAATTTTGTTCGTCGTTTTTGGCAAAACCGATGCCTGGATCGACAATAATCCGCTCGTCGGGGATGCCGGACGCGTGCGCGATCCGGATGCTCTCCCGCAGTTCGGAAAT
>JAWLCZ010000239.1:0-4938 GCA_041686835.1 Paenibacillaceae bacterium
TTTTAAAATATTGCGGATTTTTCAATGTATTGATGTGTTTAAACGACCGATAAGCGGTTTCCTGGACCACATCCAGCGCATCGTCTTTGTTTTTGACATACACATAAGCCATTCGATATAAATCTTCCTCATATTGTTGGAAAAGCTGCAAAAAAGCTTTGTCGTTTCCTTTTTGAGCCTTTTTGACTAACTGAATGATAGGAATCACCTTCTACTCCTTTGCGAATTTGTGTCTTACACCCATTAGACGGCGATCTTTTACGTTTGGCTTAAATCTTTTTTACAATTCCTTTACAAAACCGAAACGCGACATTAATATTCACGGCGCATAATGGGTTCATCTTAAAAAATAGAAGAGAGGGAAACCGATGCTGTGGCGGAATGTTTCGATCAAGACGAAATTGATTGCCAGTTTTGCCGGATTGCTTGCGGCCTTCATCGCCGTATCCGTTTTTAACCTGATCCAGTTCAACAGCATTCAAATGCAGCTGCACGATGAAAACCAGAAGAAGAACCTGCAGCTGTTGGCACTGCAAACGAAGGAAATGGTCCAGGATTTGAATGTCATATCCAACGGACTGATGATTTCCAAAAATTTGGAGTATGTACAAAAATACAACGAGAAAAAACCGCAGTTTCACCGGATGATTCAAACGATCAGCGCCACCGCGGTTACCCGGGAACAACAAAAATGGAGAAGTCGGCTCGTTTCCGCAGCGGGCGATTATATCAACACTTTCGAAACGGCGGCCCAAATTATCGGGAATCCGAATTTATCCGCAGTCGATAAAGAGAAAAATATGAAATATTACTATGACGAATCGCAACGGTGGAAAGAAATGATCTTCACCGAAGTGGACGCCTTTTACCGTACATACTCGGCCGAAGCGCAGCAAGCGGCGGTTCAGTCGCAAAAGCAACTGGATGCGGCGGGGACCGTCATGCTGTTGACCTCCGCCATTGTGGCTGCGGCAGCCGCCATGGCCGCCTTCTGGATCATTCGTTCGCTCGTCCACCCGATGCGGAGGCTGCAAAATGCTGTCCGTTTGATTGCGGAAGGCGATCTGCGGCATAAAATCAATGATTCGGCTGCCGATGAATTCGGCCGTCTGAGCAGGCATTTCGATGAAATGACGGATAAAATGGCCGGCATGCTCAAAAACGCGCATCATATTGCGTCTTCTTTGTCCGACCATGCCCGGGCTTTCCAAGAATTTTCCCAGGATACGGCTCAGAGCAACAACGACATCGTCAAAGCGATTCGGGAAATTTCGGCCGGAGCCGATCATCAGGCGATGCAGCTCGAACGATGCGCCGGCCTAAGTGCCGAACTGGAAGCCCGGATGAACGAGATTTCGTCCCATGCGTCCTCGATGAAACGAACGAGCGAGGAAGCGACGCGAAACGCCCGGATTGGAGAGGATTCCGTAAAGATGCTGCAGGAATCGGCGACGCGCTGCGATTCCGTCCTGGGCAAAGCGGACGAAGCGATTGACGTATTGGCCGAGAAATCCATGAGAATGGAAAAAATCGTGCAAGCCATCTCGGAAATATCGACGCAAACGAACGTGTTATCTTTGAACGCGGCTATTGAATCGGCACGGGCAGGCGCACACGGCAAAAGCTTCGCCGTCATCTCCGAACAAATCAGCAAGCTTTCCGCCGAAGTGAATGAATCGGCCCAACATATAGCGCAAATGATTCAACCGTTTTTGCGGCAATTGGCCGAAGTACGCCAGCAGATGGCGCTCACAAGAGAAAGCATGCGCGAACAAAGCTTGAACGTGGAGGACACGCTTCAATCGTTTGCCGCGATTCATCGTTCCATCGGGCAAATTTCCGGGCAGATTGGGCAAATCTATACGAAAACGGAAGAGGCAAAGGAGAAAAACAGAGCGTTCATCGAATCGGTGCAGTATGTCGCCGCGGTCGCGCAACAAACCGCCGCGGGCGGACAGCAGGTTCATGCCGCATCGGCCCGGCAAAATGACGCTATCGGACAAATCGCCGGGCAGGCGGCGGATATCAACGTCCTCTCCAAGCAATTGTTCGCCGAAATCAGCAAATTCAGGCTGGCGTCCGGACACGAGAGCGCAGTTTAGACCGCTTTACGCGACAACACCAAAAACATCCGGAAACATCCCGGATGTGAGGATGTTGAGAAAGTCCCAAGTAAAGTTTTCTGCATTTGAGAAAGTGGGGGTATCTGCCTACACCACTGTTAAAATCGCGTTATCTTGAATGGATTATTCGGTAATAACAGCGATTTTAAAGGTGGCCGTAAACTTTCCGGCAGATACCCCACACCCCTATTGTAAAGAAAACTTGTCGCAGGGACTTTCTCGACACTCTGAAACATCCGGAAACATCCCGGATGTTTTTTTATTTTCCTCGCTTCTAAGTTACTGCCAATTGAATAAAACGCCGTGATATTCGTCTTTTTTGCCGCGAAGCCCTTCATAGGCGGCTGGCGCCTCATCCGGCGCGAGCACATGGCTGATCAGCGGCTGAATATGAAGCCGGTTCTCCAGCATCAGACGGAAGACGATTTCCGAATTGCGCACCAACGAATGTTTGACGAACGGATCCGGCGCAACCGGATAACGCCATTCGTGCGCGCCTTTAAAAGTAATGCATCCGCGGCCGTCAAGGTGGACATAATTCAGCAGATCGGTCACGTCCGTAAGATACGTTCCGCGCGGACTTCCGAGCAGGATGACTTCCCCGTATTTCGCCACCCATGAAACGGCTTCGACGGCCACCTGCGGCACGCCGGTCGCTTCAATTAATGTGGATACGCCGTGCCCTTGGGTAATTTCAGCGATATTCTCCCGGACATCCGATCCGCCCGGCAGCGCATACCGCAGACCGCATTGCTTTGCAATGTCCAATCTCCTTGCGGACAGATCGACCCCGATAACGGCCGCTCCCTGCAAGCCCGCCAGTTGAGAAGCCATATTGCCGACGAGTCCAAGCCCGGTGACCGCCACCATGTCGCCGAGTTCGATGCGGGAAGCCCGGATGCTGGTCATGGCGACAGTCGCCATGCGCGTAAAAGGAACCCATGACAGCTCGAGGCCGGCCGGAACTTTCAGAAACACCCCGCCCGTCGTTGTCACTTCATATAACGAATGGTTGCCGTAATGGAAGACGATATCGCCCGCTTTAAAGCCTTCCGCCTGAGGACCTGTCTCGACAATTTCGCTGACGGCTGCGTATCCGGGCACGGACGGCATCGAAAACCAGCTTTCGCCTCCGGAAAGGCAGGCCAGCTCCGTTCCTGCGCTGATGAGCGTATAACGCTTCTTCAGCCATACTTGGTTCGCCGACAATTCGGGCGCCGTAAGCCGCTCCCGTTGAACTTCAACCTGCCACGGAGCGGTAAAGACAATTTTTACATTTTCCATGTGGACCTCTCTCCTTGTCCCTCTGTCTTCATTGACAATGTCATAAGAACATTCTTTATTCAACAAGCAAGCGCCGCAACCTTCTTCGCATCGCCATATTGGCGTCAAGCTTTTAAGCGGTCAAAAGGCGATAAATGTGATTAGAATGGGCTGTAAGCGAATATATCTGTACTACTTAGGTTTTGCCAACCGAATCCGGAAAGGTGGAAACATGGATGTATATTGAGGTCGAAAAAGGAGTCCGCATTTTCGTGCAAGACCTGGATCCCGGCAAAGGAGGCCGACCGGTCGTTTTTTTACACGGCTGGCCGGCAAATCATAAAATGTTCGAGTACCAGTTCAACGTGCTGCCTGAGTACGGCTTCCGCTGCCTCGGCCTGGATCAGCGCGGCTTCGGCCAGTCCGACAAGCCTTGGCACGGCTATTCGTACGATCGCCTGGCCGACGATCTATACGCTGTCCTCGATGCGCTGCAGCTGGAGGATGCCGCCTTGGTCGGATTTTCTATCGGCGGTGCGATCTCCATCCGATACGTTGCCCGTCATGGCGGACGCCGGATCGGGAGGCTCGCGCTGGTGGATGCGGCTGCTCCCGTTTTTACAAATCGGCCCGATTATCCGTACGCGCTTCCAGTGGAGCAGGTGAACGATTTAATCCGCCAAACTTACAAAGACCGTCCGCAAATGCTGGCCGGCTTCAGAAGATTATTTTTCAACCGGAACATTGGCCCCGACCTGTTGAACTGGTTCCACAGTCTCGGCCTCGAAGCCTCCTCGCACGCCACGATAAAGTGCCTGGTCTCGCTAAGGGATGAGGATTTACGAAATGATCTCGGACGCATACACGTGCCGACGGCCATTTTTCACGGAGTCCACGACCGGATCGTCCCTTTTCCGAACGCCCTGATGATGCAACGGGGAATCGCGGGTTCTCGACTATACCCTTTCTACAACAGCGGCCACGGTGTGGTAATAGACGAAACGGATGAATTCAACGCCGCCTTGCTCCGATTTCTGCAATAATCCGTCTGGAATTACACTTTAATTACCATCCCGTCATATGCGCATATGACGCCCATATCGCCGAGCGTACGCTCGATTTGCTCATGCGGCTCAACCTGCTGATGCGAAAAGTGTGTTGCGCAGACTAGCGTTTCCGAAGTCACGGCGTCCATTTCTCTTAATTTGTCAATCATCGACTGGAAATCTCTGAAGCTCAGGTGTGACTTAGCCTGCGCTTTTGCGCCCATGGTCGCCTCCATAATGACAGCGTCAAAACGGCAGCCTTTGAAACCGTCCCAGACATGGTCTTTATACATTCCTGTATCGGAAGCGAATAATATCGTTTTTTGCCCGTCACTAAGGATATAATTCATCGCGTCCCCAATGATTTCGTTATGGGAAGCTTCAATCGAGCGAACCGAATACGGCGGCAGCTCAATGCTTCGGTTTGGCAGGAATGGAACCCTCCGCATTTCCGCTTCCTTGTCACTGCCGCCGGACGCTTCCCATTTTGTGAGCACAGATGGCCC
>JAWLCZ010000240.1:0-4904 GCA_041686835.1 Paenibacillaceae bacterium
CGACGGCGGTTTTTTCGTAAAAAACGTTTACGCCGCTGCCGTCGAGCGAATCGATGAGGCCCGGCAAGCTGAGGATACATACGGATACCTTCTCGTTCCCTTGGAGGTGGAGCCCCGCGCGGAAGACGGTTATTCCCCTCTCGTTACCGATCCGGTGTTTGGTTGCGTCAGGAAACACGTGCTTTCCGATACCGCTTCATGACGAGCCCGCATCATCGAAAGGCTTCGACAGAAGGTATTCTTAAAACACCGGAACGTTTATTTTCGCTTAATTGTTAAAGCCGCGGGGCAGCGAAGGAGTTCAACGATTCGAATCGGAGGCAACTTCCTCTCCTGGCGCGTTACGGCGGGTGCCCCCAACCAGCGCGCGGCTCGCCACATGGGGCGGTCAACCACATGTGGCGCCAGCATATGTTGCACAAAACGCAACATACATAGGTGAGAAAGGCCTGGCGCGAGATATGTTGCACAAAATGCAACATATCCAGGGAAAAAAGGGCACGGAGCGCAATAGGTTGCATGATGTGCAACATGAACCGGAAAAATCGTCATTTTCGCCCGTTTTGTCCCCAATCAGTTGCATTCCGTGCAACTTAAACGGACGAACAGGCTTGTACAGAGCATTTAAATTGTATTTTTTGCACGATATCCTCTCTTGCAAGGAAGCAGGCGTTGAACACCCCCATCGGGGGAAAAGCGCAGCGGAGGTTGGAACCCCATACCCGTCCCTCCCTGCGCTCAAAAGTATGGGCTTTTACGGGCGCAGGCGCGATGGGAACGGCCGACCGTCCCAGACGATTTCGCTTTCTGCTCTCCTCTGTTTGACTTCCGGTTCTTCGAGGAGCAGAAAGAAATTTTTCGTCGGCAAGTATCCGAGATTGTGCTTGCTTGACAGCTTGTCAAGATAAGGACGCATGTCGTCCAAGCCGCCTGACAAATGAGCTCCGGCCTGGGAGAACGCGTACAGCACCCCGGCAACCGGCACCCGCTTGACGCGGAACGTTTCGGCCACCCTGAGAAAAAAGTCCCAGTCCCAGTAATGGTACACTTCCGGATCGAACATGCCGATGGCGTCGTGAATTTTTTTGCGGTACAGGCATCCGGACGGGACGAAGGTTGAAAATTTGCGCATGGCCGCCAGGTCGTATTCATAAGCGAACAGGAAGCGGCTAGTTGGAATCCGTCTGCCGTTCTCGATCGTATAATCGAAAATTTCCACATCGGAATAAACGAGGTCGCAATCCTCGATTTCCCTTACCATGCGTTCAACATGGCCGGGCAGAATCAGATCGTCGTCATCGCACAGCATAATGAGTTCCCCGGACGCGTGACTCACCCCTCGGTTCCGCGCGTGCACATGCTTCCGGTTGCTTTCCATGTCGATGATGACGATGTTTAATTCCGGGTACAGTTCGCGCATCACGTCGATATTGTCGCCGCAGTCGTTGACGATGATGATTTCCAGCGGGGAGTACGATTGCCGGGCTAGCGATTCCAGCAATTCGCCTAAAAAATCAGCGCGGTTGTAAGTGGGAATAACAACGGACACGAGCGGACGCTCCATCGGATAACCATTCCTCTTTCTATGAATTTGCTATGAATTTGATGCGATGTGCCGCGCGCAATCATGAAGTACGGCGTACGTCTCCCGCTGTTGGGCGGTCAAAGCGGATCGCTCAAAACTGCCGGACCTGAGATCGTTGTCGATGAGCAGCAAAATCCAGGCCGAATAGATGCCCGCATAGAAGTAGTAGCCGCGGATAAAATCGTCCGGCGGCACCCAGCCCATCGCGGCACGACGCTCAACGTACGTGTGCAGCGCTTCCTTCCTCCATTCGTCTTCCATAGCCGGTCTGCGGTATCGCGGGCTCGTAATGTCGAGCAGGTTGTACAGATCCCAGTAAACGCTGTTGCGGTGGACGTATTCCCAGTCGAGCACGATGAGCTCGCCGCCGCGAAGCGTAATGTTGTACGGATGAAAATCGCCGTGGCTGACCGTCGTTTCCGACGAAAACACGCCGTCAAGCCGGAGAAGCGCGCGGCGAAAGACGGACCACAAATCGGCCGGCATCGACAGCCCCGTTGCGATTTCCGCCAGACGGTCCAGACGCTCGGTTACGATAGACAAAACGTCGTTAACATGCGGCGAATGGCCCGCAAACGAAGACGGCACGGAATCAAGCGGCAGCTGGTGCCAGTGCGGGATAACGGCAGCGGCCGCCGAAAGGGTCTGCTTGTCGAACCGGTGATCGAGGTTTCCGAGATCCTCATAAATCGTCCAGTAGCGGTCTGCGTCGTCGTGACCGGCCTGCCCGAGCAGTCGAGGGTAACGAATCGGGACGGACGGAAGAAGGTGGCGGCTGAACCACTGTTCGCGCCCTAACGTATCCACATTCGTCAAAGGCTTGAATATGAAGCTTTCCACACCGTGCGCCGTTTCTATGGAAAACCGTTCCACCGCTTTGCCGTTCCGTCCGACATACAGCAATTCGCGGCTCAGCAGGCGGCTTTCGTCCAGCGTGCCGTCCGGAAGGACAGCGTTCAGCAAATCTTGCCGACACATAAAGCAACACTTCGCTTTTTTTCCTACCATTATATCATTTCGCGCGCGTGATTGACAGAATATTGAATTCGATGCAAAATAGACTGATATCGAAATAACATAGAGAGAGGCGCATCATGTTAAAGAATTGGAAAATGATTCTATCGTTGGCGATACCTTCGATCATCTCCTTCGCGTCCATGACGGTAACAGGAACGATCAATCTGATTATCGTCGGTCAATTGGGAGCGCTCTTTATCGCTGTTGTAGGCGTTTCTAATATTATTATGTATAATGCATGGGCGCTTTTTTCCGGTCTCGGGCATACGGTCAATTATCTGGTGGCGCAAAATTACGGAGCGGGCGATATGAAGAAAGGCATCGAACGCACGTATATCGCGCTGTATTTGAGCGCCGCCATGGGAGCGCTCGTTTTTCTCGTCGGGATGTTTGCCGCGGACGACATTTTGCGGCTCGTTGAAGGCAGTCAGGAGATGGGACTCGCGGAAACCGGGAAGCAGTACCTGGAAATCCGCTTCTTCGCGATGGCGTTCGGCATATCGACTTTCGTGTTCCACGGATTTTTCCGCGGCATCGAGGATACGAAGACGCCGATGGTGCTGTCGATTATCAGCAACGCGGCCATCATCTTTTTCACTTATACCCTTACTTACGGCAAATTGGGCATGCCGCAACTCGGTCTGTTCGGCGCGGGTCTCGCCGTTTTGATCGGCGAAGCGATTGGTCTTGCCGGCTGCCTTTACTGTTATTTCATCAAACTGCATCCCGTGTACCGCATCCGTTCCAAAGTCCGCTTCAACCGCGCGGAATCCAGGCTGATATTGGGGGAAAGCGGCAAGCTGGGCATGCAGGAGTTCGCTTTGAGCATCTCCATGTTTGTGTTCACTTTGTTTGTCGGCAGGTTGGGGGATAAAGCGCTTGCCGCCAACGAAGTGGCGCTTAATGTCATGTCGCTCGGTTTCATGCCCGCTTTCGCGTTCGGAGCGACGGCAACGATTCTCGTAGGCCAGGAAGTCGGCAGAGGCAATCCGCTTGCGGCGCGCCGGGTGGGAACGGAAACGGCGGTGATGGGGAGCCTGTTTTTGCTGCTGCTCGGAGCGGTGGAATTCGTGTTTGCCGAGCCGATTGCCCGTATCTATACGAACGACCCGCACGTGTACGAGCTGGCTGCCTTTTTGATTAAAATTTCCGCATTTCTGCAAATTTTTGACGGGCTGCTCAATTATTACGCCGGCGGACTGCGCGGCATCGGGGATACGACGTTTCTTTTGCGTATCTCGTCGATTCTCGGCTGGTTCCTCTTCATCCCGTTAACGTACGTGCTGACCTTCATGCTCGGCTGGAAAAGCGTCGGAGCATGGCTCGCGCTGTATACGTTTTTGACGGTATTCGGCTTGGCGGTCATGATCCGGTTTTATAAGACGGACTGGATGAACGTGCGGATGAAGACCGCGGATAAACCAAGTGCGGGGCATGTATAGCGAAATAGAGAATGCGAAGGATGCATTACCGACTCACACAACGATACTGAGGATTGACGAAGGAGGAGCTTGCGCTGGGCAGCTCCTCCAAAATTATTTCCGATTCTGTTTATCCATCACTTCGATTTCTTGGTCATTTTCGCTAAATGCCGCATTTTTCTTTGTCGATGCATTCTTTACCAGGTCGGCGGCGCTGGCGGTCACATCCAAGTTTTTCATTCCTTCTTGGGTTTTCTTATCCAAATTGGCACCTTCCTTTCCCCATAAAAAGATACCCTTATTTTTTCCAAAAGATGCACGATTATGCAAACCGCGTGAGAACAATGAAACAAACCGGCAGGGGGAATTTCTCCAACGGGCATAAGCAAGGCGCGAATCTCAAGAGTTACGAGATTCAAGACAATGTTGCGCTCAGGAACAGTACCGTAAAACCTGCGGTTAAAAATATGTCGTAATATACTGGCTGCTCTGTTTTGTAGTTTAAGAGGAACAGAGTGTCCTGCCTATACTTACGAGCGCCCTTTTTGCATGAGCCGTCTTTTTCTGCTTTAAAATTGATGATATGACCCACAACAAAAAGAACGATGCGTACTATAATGATAACATCTCAAGAAAGGGAGGGAGTACATTGCGCGAAAGAAGGTTAAACAGAAAAACAGCTAAAAAGGAAAGCTTATTGGAGGATTTAAAGCAGCTGACTTCAGAAGAAAATGAAAAAAAGAAGGAAAAGCTGCAATCCAAAGTAGAGAAGTTGGAACGTCAAATAGCGAAAGCGGCAGAAAAAAAAGCCAAATCAGAAGAATAATGGAAACCTGTTTAGAAAAAGGCTGATGAATTAAGTTCCTTTGCTCCAATAAAAC
>JAWLCZ010000241.1:0-4805 GCA_041686835.1 Paenibacillaceae bacterium
AACCACGCGTACCCATCCCGAACACGACCGTTAAGCCCTCCAGCGCCGATGGTACTTGGACCGAAGGGTCCTGGGAGAGTAGGACGTTGCCAAGCGAGCGAATGTCGAGTCCGCGTGACAGTCGAACGTTTGCCAAGCGAGCAAATGTCGAGTCCACGTGAGAGTCGAACGAAGCGGGCAAACAAAGAAAAGATTCTTTTGGAACGTCTACCAGAAGAATCTTTTCTTTTTTCATTGAACAGGTGCCAAGCCATGTAACAGATAGCTGCGAGTCCGATTTTGAAATAAGCCCCTGAGAGGGCGCTATCCACGTCATTTTCCATGATTTTGATGAGATAAGACCTTGGCGGGGCGCTAATCGTCATATTTTCGTGCAAATCGCAAACGTTTTGACGTGGTAAGACCTTGCGGGGGCTTTATCTTCGAAATACATCGTTCCTTCCAGCGGCTTTAGACCTTCAGAGGCCCTTATTCCTAACGTCGTGTTCAATGTGAGAAGCTGCAGGTGCAAACCCGGTAAAACAGCTTGGCGTGCAAAAGACGGGCCCTTTGAGTCGCCCTCTTGCCCCATTCATAAACGAGAGAATATAGGCGATACTACATCATTGAAGGTTCAATTCAAAGCAGACGCAACATCGGGAACAGGCTCCCGCTTTAACGGTTGTGAACAAAAGATGAACCCGAAGACCGGCGGCTTGACATGAAAATTGCGCTTTTGATAATATTGCGATAATACTTACAGCCAACAACATAATAGGGAGGGTTACTTTTGGCTTGGGAAACCAAATTTGCAAAAGAAGGCTTAACATTCGATGATGTCCTGTTAATTCCCCGGAAATCGGAGGTTTTGCCAAGAGAAGTCGATGTTTCCACCATGCTGGGCAAGAAAGTGAGATTGAATATCCCTTTGCTCAGCGCGGGAATGGACACGGTCACGGAAGCGGCCCTCGCCATAGCCATCGCAAGAGAAGGCGGAATCGGGATCATTCATAAAAATATGTCTATAGCCAGACAAGCGGAAGAGGTCGATCGGGTAAAACGATCCGAGAGCGGCGTCATCACCAATCCGTTTTCGCTGACACCAGACCATCATGTTTACGATGCGGAAGAACTGATGGGAAAATATCGCATTTCCGGTGTGCCCATAGTGGATGAAAACAACAAGCTTGTCGGCATTATCACAAATCGGGATCTTCGCTTCGTCCACGATTATTCGATTAAAATCAAAGAAGTGATGACGAAGGACAATCTGGTGACGGCGCCTGTCGGTACGACGCTGCAGCAGGCGGAATCGATTTTGCAGAAACATAAAATTGAAAAGCTGCCGCTCGTCGACGAATCGAATGAGTTAAAAGGACTTATTACGATTAAAGATATCGAAAAGGCGATCCAGTTCCCGAATGCGGCGAAAGATGAACAGGGCCGCCTGGTGGTCGGAGCTGCGGTGGGCATCTCGAAAGACACGTTCGAAAGGGCGGCCGCATTGGTCAAAGCGGGCGTGGATGTCCTTGTCGTCGATTCCGCGCACGGTCATCATATCAACATCATACAGACCGTAAAAAAATTGCGGGAGTTGTATCCGGATTTAACGATTATCGCCGGAAACGTCGCTACAGGCCAGGCGACAAAAGATTTAATCGAAGCGGGAGCTTCGGTTGTCAAAGTCGGGATCGGGCCGGGTTCGATCTGCACGACGCGTGTCATCGCCGGTATCGGAGTGCCGCAAATTACCGCCATTTACGATTGCGCTACGGTGGCCAGACAATATGACGTGCCGATTATTGCCGACGGGGGCATCAAATATTCGGGCGACGTTACCAAAGCCATCGCTGCGGGCGCAAGCGCGGTGATGATCGGCAGCTTGTTTGCAGGCACGGAGGAAAGCCCCGGAGAATCGGAAATTTATCAAGGCCGGCGCTTTAAAGTATATCGCGGGATGGGATCTTTGGGAGCGATGAAGGAAGGCAGCGGAGATCGATATTTTCAGGAAAATGAAAGCAAGCTCGTCCCCGAAGGGATTGAAGGCCGCGTTCCTTACAAAGGGCCCCTCGCGGACACGATTCATCAGCTTATCGGCGGATTGCGTGCCGGCATGGGATATTGCGGAGCGAGGACGATCGAACAGTTGAAGAACGATACGGAGTTTGTACGCATTACCGGAGCGGGACTCCGCGAAAGCCATCCGCACGACGTCCAAATTACGAAAGAAGCGCCGAACTATTCTTTTTAGAAGCGCATAGAGATAAAGAACCGGGACAAGGGAAAAAGTTTCCCTTGTCTTTTTTTGAATGGGTTTATTCCCTTCCCAAAGTTCAGCTTCGGCGTTCTCGTCGCTTCCGCGGTACAGTATGGCCCGCTTTTTTCGAGAAGTCACCATTTGGACGTTTTTCTTATAAAAATCAGTATGTTACAATAAGAAAAGCTTCTATCGAAAGCCATTCGAAGAGGCGGATTCATCATGATGCGGGAGCTTTTCTTGGTCAAGAATGTTCTCTCCGCTTTAGCGCTTCATCGAAAATAAACATTTTTTACTCTGAAAAACGCGTAAGTCGGTGCAGCCTGGACAAGCTGGCGTTTCGATCGCCGGTGATTACTTGCGAATATATAACATGGGAGTGGGAACAAGGTGAAGAGATGGATGTATCGAAGGATGCGAATGGTGGCGGCGTTATTAACCTTTACACTATTGGGGAACTTACTTGCATTCTGTATGACCTCCGCGTCAGCACAAGCAGCCGGATCCATCGATTTGAAACTGGAGGCGAGCTCGGCCATATTGCTTGAAGCTTCTACTGGCCAAGTGCTGTATGAATTGAATGCCGATAAACCTTTGCCGCCTGCCAGCATGGCGAAAATGATGACCGAATACCTCGTTATGGAAAGCATTGAATCGGGAAAACTGAAATGGGACGACATCGTTACGACGAGCAAATACGCATCGCAAATTATCGGTTCGGGGCAGCTGCTCGCGGAAGGCGACAAACTGACGGTAAAGGATATGTTTTACGCCATGTCCATTTACTCTGCCAACGACGCGACCATAGCGCTTGCCGAACGGATTGCAGGCACGGAAGAAAATTTCGCGAAAATGGCAAACGAAAAGGCGAAGCAGTTGGGCATGAAAACCGCGCATTTTATTAATTCCACCGGTTTATCGCGGGCGGATTTGGGGGATTACGCGCCGAAATCGATCCCCGGCGAAACCGTAATGTCCGCCAGAGACGCGGCGACGCTTGCCTATCATATTATTAAAGAACATAAGCAGGTGCTCGATTTTACAAAAATCCCTTCCAAAAAGCTGAGAGAAACCGACGCCCAGCCGATGATCAACTGGAACTGGATGCTGGAAGGAAACAAAGATAACGTATATTTAAAAAAATACGCTTACCCGGGTTTGGACGGACTGAAGACGGGACATACGAACGAAGCCGGTTACTGCTTTACCGGAACAGCCGAACGGAACGGCATGAGGTTAATCAGCGTCGTGATGGGAACTTCCTCCGAACCGAAACGGTTTGAAGAGACGCGGAAATTGCTCGATTACGGTTTCACGAACTTTGAGCTGAAAACGATCATTCCGGCCAAATCGGAAATTTCCTCGGTGAAGACGGTCGCGATCAAGAAAGGGGTAAAGACGGAAGTCCCCGTCGTGACGCAGACCAACATTGATTTTGTCGTGCAAAAGGGCGAAGCTGCAGACAAACAGGTGAAAATTACCGCTCAGCCGGCCGATCCCAACAAACTGGTCGCGCCGATTAAAAAGGGTGCGGTCGTCGGTACGGTGACTGCCGAATATAAAGGACAAAAAAAGCAAGTCAACCTTATCGCCGCCGAAGATGTGGAAAAAGGCAGCTGGATCCGCCTCATGTTCAGAGCGATTAAAAACTTTTTTGTTACGATGTTTTCCAAAGTGGCCAACATGATTTAAACGTTTGTCTGAACAGAGTAAATAGGGGACGGCCGTCGGCATTGTACGGGGAACGGGTTGTAGATTTGCAAAGCTTGATGTAAAATTATTGTTTAGTAATTTATTGAAGATGGGGGATTCGGAAATGGAAACAGGAACATCGCGTGTGAAAAAAGGTATGGCCGAAATGCAGAAGGGTGGCGTCATCATGGACGTCATGAATGCGGAACAGGCGAAAATCGCTGAAGCAGCCGGAGCTTCCGCAGTAATGGCGTTGGAAAGAGTGCCTGCCGATATTCGCGCGGCGGGAGGCGTGGCGCGCATGGCCGATCCGACGATAATCGAGGAAGTCATGAAAGCCGTCACGATTCCTGTCATGGCCAAAGCGCGCATCGGGCATTACGTTGAAGCGAAAATACTGGAAGCGATGGGCGTCGACTATATTGACGAAAGCGAAGTGTTGACGCCGGCTGACGAAGTTTTCCATATCAATAAAAAAGAATTTACCGTTCCGTTCGTGTGCGGCGCGCGAGATCTCGGCGAAGCGCTTCGCCGCATCGGGGAAGGCGCCTCGATGATTCGCACGAAAGGCGAGCCGGGAACGGGCAACATTGTCGAAGCGGTTCGCCATATGCGGATGATGGTCGCCCAAATCCGTAAAGTACAGAATATGTCAAAAGATGAATTGATGGCAGAAGCCAAAAATTTGGGAGCGCCGTACGAATTGCTGCTTCAGGTGCATGAGACGGGCAAATTGCCGGTCGTCAATTTCGCCGCGGGCGGAGTGGCCACACCGGCCGACGCGGCGCTGATGATGCATCTCGGCGCGGACGGCGTGTTCGTCGGTTCCGGCATTTTCAAATCGGACAATCCGGAGAAATTCGCCAAAGCCATCGTG
>JAWLCZ010000242.1:0-4662 GCA_041686835.1 Paenibacillaceae bacterium
CCGAGCGAGATCCGGCATTGCTGCCGTGGAGCAGGTACGGCATTGACATCGCGATCGACGCGACCGGCAAGTTCAACGATCGCGCGGGAGCGGTCAAACATTTGGCCGCGGGAGCGAAGCGAGTCGTCGTGACGTCGCCCGGCAAAGATTTCGATTTGACGGTCGTTATGGGCGTCAACGAATCGAGCTACGATCCCGACAAGCATACGCTGTTGTCCACTGCGTCGTGCACGACGAACTGTCTAGCGCCGGTGCTGCACATTCTCGACCGTGCGTTCGGCGTCGAATCCGGCTGGATGACGACGGTTCACGCCTATACGAACGATCAAAACCATCTCGATAATCCGCACAAAGATTTGCGGCGCGCGCGGGCCTGCACCCAGTCGATCGTTCCGACGTCCACCGGGGTCGGCAAAGCGTTGGCCGGAGTGCTGCCGCATCTGGCATCCGTCATTCGGGGCTTGTCGCTGCGCGTGCCGACGCAAGACGTTTCACTTGTCGATTTGACGGCCGAAGTTCGCCGTCCGGTAACCACAGAAGAAGTGCGGCAAGCGTTCAAGACGGCGGCGCAAGGAACGCTCGCCCCCTATGTCGAGTACAACGAACTGCCGCTCGTTTCTTCGGACTACATCGGCAATGACAAATCGGCGGTCATCGACGGACTTTCGCTGATGGCTTCGGGACGGCAAGTCAAGGTGCTGGCATGGTATGACAACGAATGGGCGTACGCCTGCCGGGTGCTCGATTTCGTTGCCCATGTCGCCGAAAAACATGCGGAAAGGGTGAGCGAACCATGGAGCAAAACATGGGCATGAAGAAGAAACCGGAGCGGCCGCCGCTGCATCTCGGCACGCTCGTCTGCCGCCACTGCGGGGAAATTATCGATACGCTGCCGACAGACGGGGTTAAAATCTTTTATGGGGAATGCGGAAACAAACTTTGCAGCCAAACCAAAGGAGACGAATCCGATGAAGGAAACTAAATGGATTTTTCGATTTCAGGAAGGCAGCGCTTCCATGAAGGAACTGCTTGGCGGCAAGGGCGCCAATTTGGCGGAAATGACGAAGGCCGGTCTGCCGGTGCCGCCAGGATTTACCGTGACGACGGAGGCGTGCCGCGCTTTTTACGCCGGAAGCTGCGTTTTGCCGGAAGGCTTGCGGCAACAGGTCGTTTCCGCGATGCGGGATCTCGAACGGGAAAAAGGCCAAATTTTCGGCGATCCGAAACGTCCTTTGCTCGTTTCCGTCCGTTCCGGCTCGGTCACTTCGATGCCGGGAATGATGGACACCATCCTCAATCTGGGTCTGAACGACGAAACGGTGCAAGGTTTGGCTGAAGTGACGAACAACCCGCGTTTCGCTTACGACTGCTACCGCCGCCTCATCCAAATGTACGGCAACGTCGTGCTCGGAATCGATTCGATCCTTTTCGAACGGCAGCTGCACCGCATGAAAGAGGAGCATGGCTACGCCGAAGAACGGGAAGTAACGGCGGAAAGCTGGAAAAGCCTGATCGAACAATACAAAAAACTGATCGGGAACCATGCGGATTCCCCGTTTCCGCAAAATGTGCACGAGCAGTTGGAAAAGGCGATAGAAGCCGTGTTTTTGTCGTGGAACAACCAACGCGCCATCGTTTACCGAAAAGTGCACCGCATTCCGGACGAGCAGGGAACGGCAGTCAACATCCAGGCGATGGTGTTCGGCAATAGGGGGGACGACAGCGGAACGGGCGTTTTGTTTACGCGCAATCCGTCCACCGGCGAGAGGGAATTGTTCGGAGAATTTTTGACGAATGCGCAGGGCGAAGACATCGTAGCGGGCATCCGTACGCCGCTTGCGATCGCGCGTATGGAGCGGATGATGCCGTCCGTATTCGGCCAGCTCGTACGTACGGCGGAGCAATTGGAACGCCATTACAAGGACATGCAAGACATTGAATTTACCGTGGAAAAACAAAAATTGTACATTCTGCAAACCCGCAGCGGTAAACGGACGGCGCAGGCGGCGGTAAGAATCGCCGTGCAGCTCGTGGAAGAGGGCATATTGTCGAAAGAAGAGGCGTTGCAACGCATCGAGGTATCCCATTTGGATCAACTGCTGCACCGGGCGATTGACGCGTCCGCCGAGCTGGACGTATTGGCCGTAGGATTGCCCGCTTCTCCGGGTGCGGCGACCGGTCAAACCGTGTTCGACTCCGATACGGCGGAAAAGTGGGCCAAGGAGGGCAAGCGCGTCATCCTTGTTCGTCCGGAAACGACGCCGGAAGACATTCATGGCGTGCTTGCGGCCGAAGGCGTGTTGACGAGCCGCGGCGGCTTGACGAGCCACGCCGCCGTCGTGGCGCGCGGCATGGGCATACCGTGTGTGTGCGGCTGCGAAACGGTGCGCATCGAAGGCAAGTCATTCACGGTCGGGGAGCGCGTCATCCGCGAGGGCGACTGGATCTCGATCGACGGCGCGACCGGACGCGTCATTCGCGGCACCGTAAGCTTGAAAGAAGCGGAAATTTCCAACGAACTCGCAAAAATACTCGAATGGGCGGACGAGGTGCGGAAGCTGCGCGTCCTGACGAACGCCGATAACCCGGAAGACGCGCGGAAAGCGCGCGAGTTCGGTGCGGATGGCATCGGCTTATGCCGGACCGAGCATATGTTTTTCGGAACGGACCGTCTGCCGGTCGTGCAAAGCATGATTCTAGCCGAGACGGCGGAGGAGCGCGCGGAGGCGCTTGCCAAGCTGCTGCCGATACAGCAGGAAGACTTCGAAGGCCTGTTCCGTGCCATGGACGGCCTGCCAGTGACGATCCGGCTGCTCGATCCGCCGCTGCACGAGTTTTTGCCGAATTTGGAGGAACTGCTGCAGCGCAGCATCCGCTTGTCGATGCTCGAAGAGTGGAGGGCTGCGGGCGGCTTCGTACCGCCGGGCGCTTTGGAAGAGCTGCCGACTGCCGCTGCATACGCGGAAGATTCGACGATCGCGGCGTCCTCTGATCAAGAGAACCTGGAACAATGGATCCGTAAAGTCCGTTCGCTGCAAGAAGCGAATCCGATGCTCGGCCAGCGCGGCTGCAGGCTCGGCATCGTTTTCCCGGAAATCTACGAGATGCAGGTGGAGGCTATTTTTCGCGCGGCTGTGAAGTGCATGGCGGAAGGCGTGCGCGTCGTGCCGGAAATTATGATCCCGCTTGTCGGCCACGCGAATGAGCTGCGTATGATGCGAAAGCTGATTGACCGCGTGGCGGAGCGGATATTGGGCGACGCTGAGAGCGGACTGGCGTACAAGGTCGGCACGATGATCGAGGTGCCGCGCGCCGCGATTACCGCAAACCAAATCGCGCAGCATGCCGACTTTTTCTCCTTCGGCACGAACGACTTGACGCAAATGACGTTCGGCTACAGCCGCGACGATGCGGAAGGCAAGTTTCTGACCCATTATGTCGAGAATAAACTGCTGCCGCATAACCCGTTCCAAGTGCTCGACACGGAAGGGGTTGGCCAATTGATCGCATGGGCAACGGAAAAAGGCAGGGCGGCGAAGCCGGGCTTGAAGGCGGGCGTCTGCGGCGAACACGGCGGCGACAAACAGTCGATCTTTTTCTGCCATGAAACGGGTCTCGATTACGTAAGCTGTTCCCCGTACCGGGTGCCTTTGGCGCGCATCGCCGCGGCCCAGGCTCAGCTTGCGCTCGGCGGCAAAGAGCGGGAAGAATAAGGACTTTGACAAAATAAATGACACTCGGCTGCCAGGCGTCATCTCGCGCTAATCTTCGCCGAAGGTGGCGCCCGCAGCCCATGCCATTGATTTCTTCCAGAATGGCAAGAAGATTGTCAATGAAGTATACGTTTGACCATACATAACCTTACGGTTTTTCATACATATATAGAGGACTTTCCATTCCATTTTATTATTTAGCTCGGCGTACGTGCTGGGAGGGATCGGCGAATGAACATACAGTTAAAACTGAGATCGGATGCGGCGAAGGCGGACTGCCTGACCGTTCACCCTGATACCGCCGCTAAGCTGGAATTATTGAATAGAGACATACGTAGCATTCGTTTTGGCATACAATCCCATGATATTCAAATCACTACCTCGTCCGAACTTCATATGGACGAGGCTTCGTTATCCCATGGAATCATTACCAGCTTAAAGATACCCATGGCCCCCCGGTACGAGATCGTAGTGAAAGACAATGAAATCAGAATCGGTCCGTACATCGGTTTTTTGGTATCGCTCAAGCCGGGGAACTTGAAAACATCCCTTGACGAAAGTTCAGGCTACCTTCATTGCTACGACGAGATCGGCGGGGCGGTAGTGGTCTTTTCGTATGAAGGAATGAATACGTCCGATCTGACAATCCAAGGATATATGTACAATCCTGATTCAAAACAATGGGAGAAAGGCACATATGCGTATCCGGCGTCTTTTTTTAGAGAATTGCTGCTGAATCCGTGGAAAAATCATTTTCAATCTCTGTTGGGAGATGCCATATTCAATAATTTTAGCTATGACAAATGGAAAATGTTCGAACTGCTGCAAGCTTCCCCGATCCTCAAAAAACATTTGCCGGTTACAAAGCCAATACAAAAACCGGATGATATCGGATCATTTCTAACCGTACACCCTCATGCGTATATGAAACCGATCTACGGAGCGAAGG
>JAWLCZ010000243.1:0-4646 GCA_041686835.1 Paenibacillaceae bacterium
CGATGCGGGAATGAAAAATGCCCAGCAGCGTTTCTTTCAACGTCTTGGCGATGACGTCGAGTTCTTTCAACGTCAGGTCGCATTCGTTAAACTGCCCGTCATCGAGCCGGTTTTTGATAATCGATCTGATCATCGAATCGATCTGTTCGACAGACGGATTCCTGAGTGAGCGGACCGCAGCTTCGACACAATCGGCGATGCCGACAATGGCCGCTTCTTTGGACTGCGCCTTCGGCCCCGGGTAGCGGTAATCTTCCTCGGTGATCTTGTCCCGCTCGTTCGGATCGTCGCCGGCCTGGGCCAGCGCTTTATGGTAAAAATATTTGAGCAGCGTCGTTCCGTGATGCTGTTCGGCGATATCCTGAATCTGCTTCGGCATTTTATGCTCTTTGAGCATTTCTACTCCGTCGCGGGCGTGGGCGATGATGATCGATTTGCTTAAGCCCGGATCGATGCGATCGTGCGGGTTTTCCATATTGTTCTGGTTTTCGATAAAATAACTCGGGCGCTTCGTCTTACCGATATCGTGATAAAAAGAGCCTACGCGGCAAAGCAGCCCATTGGCGCCGATCGATTCCGCAGCCGCTTCGGACAAATTCGCCACCATGATGCTGTGGTGGTACGTGCCCGGCGTTTCCGTCAGCAGTTTGCGCAAGAGCGGATGATTCGGATTGGACAGCTCCGCCAGCTTAAGCGGAGACAAGATGCCGAACGACGCTTCAAAAAACGGCATTAAACCGATGACGAATATCGCGGTTAACAATCCCCCGGAAAAACCGAAAGCGAGAGAAAAGGCGATATCTTCATTCGACAATACGGTATGATCGTCAAGCAGCGATACCGATACGATCGAGAGAACGGAAAACAGCGAAACCAGTATACCCGCTTTAACGATGCCGGAACGGTGGCTGGCGCGCTGAATGGCGAAAATGGAGACGAAACATACGACAGCCGCCACGAAACCGTAACGGAAATCGAAGATTTGCGCGTGCTCCACATTGAATATGATGCTGGCCATGATGGCGAAAATGACGCTCGAAATGAACGCAAGCGATTTATCCAGCAGCAGGGTGATTAGAATCGTGCCCATCGCTACGGGGGCGATATACCCGATATGCGGGTAGTTCAAATTTCCGACAATTTTCATCGCGACCACGTTAATGACCATAATCAGCACCAGCATAAACAGCTGGCCGTTATGGCTGGCGATGGACAACCGGCTCTGCCGGATAAACATGTATAGCACCAGCACGAACAGAACGATCATGATCGCCAGACCGAGCTGCGGCCAATAATTGACTTTGTCCTTCAACAGATCGAGACTGTCGAGCCGCTCGTATATTTCCTTCGTGATGACCTGCCCTTTCTCGACAAGGACATCGTTTTTGTTGATAAAGACAGGCTTCGTGTTTTCCCTGACCTGCGCTTTCATTTCTTCCGTCGCCTGCTGATCGTAAAATTTGTTCGGCGTAATGGCGAAACGGACGATTTCCTGAACCAGTTCCCGCGTCAATTTTTTCGTAAGCGGAGAAGTGTTGACGAGTTCGGCCACCTTGGAACGCGCCACCTGCGCATCGGTAATCTGATCGGTCATCAGTTTGGAGGCGATATCTTTGGCAATCGGCTCCATGGCCAGCAGTTCTTCCCGCGCCAGACGGGGAAACTTGAAATACGCTTCTTCCGGCATGACATACTGCTGCTCATCAAGCTGTTTTCCGATTTCCGCCACGAGATCGGCGTTATACTGTTCTCCGGACCGGAGATTTTTCAATAGCTGCGCATAAAAATTGTCTTTCAGGGAAGGGATGACCTTCCGGTAAATGTTCACTTTATCTTCAAACGTGACTTGATCGTCCTGATTGATCGTTTCCATCCGATCGAAGATTTGTTCGATCAAATCGGCATTTTTCATCGAAACGATCGTGTAGACCGGCTGAACCTTCTGCACGGCTTCTTCTTTCGCTTTTTCCGTCGCCTTGGAATCTTCGACCTGACGGGTCGCGTAGATCGTCTTCTCGCTGACGGCGTTCAGCCGGATATCGTACGTTTGCGGCACGAGCCGATCCGCGAGGGAGAAATAAAAAAGCAGCGCCAACATGAGAAAAAGAAGGAGGCGCACACCGACGCTATATTTCCAACCGCCCAGACGATAATAGTATTTTCCTCTGATGGAAACCTGCTTTTGAATCATGGAAGGTCAGTCCTCTCTCAGTTGACTCGGGACGTCTCATCGGCTGCCGACAACGGTGAAGCAAATCTTCTATCCATGCTTCTCATTATCCCTGGTATAGGCTTCAATAATTTTTTGTACGAGCGAGTGACGGACCACGTCCTGTTCCGCAAAGTATACGAACCCGATTTCCCCGATGCCGCTCAGAATGCGCTCCGTCTCGACCAGACCGGATTTTTTGCCGCTCGGCAAATCGATTTGCGTCACGTCGCCGGTAATCACCATTTTGGAGCCGAAGCCGAGCCGGGTTAAAAACATTTTCATTTGTTCCGGCGTCGTATTCTGGGCTTCGTCCAGAATGATGAACGAGTCGTCCAGCGTCCGTCCGCGCATATAGGCCAGCGGAGCGATTTCGATCAGTCCGCGTTCGAGAAACTTTACTACCTGCTCGGGCCCGAGCACATCGTTAAGAGCATCATACAACGGCCTCAAGTAAGGGTCAACCTTTTCCTGCAAGTCGCCGGGCAAAAAGCCGAGGCTTTCGCCCGCTTCCACGGCGGGACGGGTCAGCACGATCCGCTTCACCTGTCCCGACTTTAACGCCGCGACCGCAAGCACGACCGCGAGATACGTTTTTCCCGTTCCCGCGGGGCCGATGCCGAATACGATATCTTTTTTGCGAATCGTCGATACGTAATGGCGCTGTCCGAGCGTTTTGACGCGAATCGGCTTGCCGCGGTATGTGACCGCGACTTCGCCCTTGAACAAGTCGAGCAGCTGATCGGCTTGAAACTGCCTGGCCAATTCTATCGCATAATGGATATCCCTCTCGGATAGGGAGTATCCGCCGCGGATCAGCTCCAGCAGCACTTCGAACAAATGCTGGAGACATTCTGCTTCGAAAGGCGAGCCTTGAATGACGATTTCTGCCTCGCGCGTCGTTATTTTTGCCGCAAACTGCCGCTCAATGGCTTGCAAAAACTTGTCCTGCGGACCGAATAATGCGAGCCCTTCCTCCATCGAACGCAGCGGGATTTTAACCAGTTGTGCTTTTTCTGACAAAAGCCTCATTCTCCTTGCTGTTTTGGTTGTTCAACGATTGGTTGTTCCTCGGTGATCCGTTTCTCCACCTCAAACAATGCTTTCATATAAACTTTACCACTCTCGCTCTTTTCTTGCAAAATAATTCTCGATTTCACTTCCGCGTCTTCGCCCGCTTTCGACAGGATATCCGCTTTCGCCTGCTCGAGAGCCGATTGCTTCGCTTCCTCCCGGCCGATGGACTGTTCTTCGTACCGCACTTCCATCACTCTTTCTTTCAGCCATCCTACCGGAACAATATAATTTCTCCACTGCAGCGATTTGCGTTCCGCTTTCGTTTCGTACCGGTCAAAAGCCGTTTTGCCGTAGCCCGTCAGTTGAAGCGCCCTGCTGCCGATGACAAGATACGACTTGTCTTTATACTGGCCGGTATATACTTTATATGTCCGCTTAAGCGGCACTTCGATTTCCGCTTCTTCCCAGACGATGCCTTTCACCGTGCCTTCCGCCGCGACGACCCGGTAATTCCCCCCGCTGCCGACGATGCCGGAAATGAGCACGTCCCCCTTCTTCACATACGTATTCGCTTTGGCGATCGGCTTCCCTTTTTCCGCATAAATTCGCGTAATGAGCGCATTTTCGGACGCTACCAGGTTGCGCGGGCTCACCAGCGGCTTTTTTTCCGGTTCCGTCGCTTCCACCACTTTGATCGTAATGTTCGTGCCGTGAATCTGGACTCCGACCCATGCCGTTCCGGGCAGCTTGCTCTGCAGCTGTTTGGACAGAACGTCCGGATCCTTCAACCGGAATTTCCACTGCAGCGGATAAATCCCCTGTTCTCTGGCTGCATCCAAAACTTGTTCGGCGGCGATTTTGCCGTTGCCTTCCACATTTACGTGCCAGACGATTTGCGACAGCGCACAAAGTCCGAGCACAAACAACGCCATGCCGGCGGCGAAAAACTTCCTCTTTTCCAGTTTGTCCAAAAAGGAGGCGATTCCATGAACGAAAGGGGGCGATTCCATGAACGGCGTAGCGGCAAGGACTGATTCAAAGGGACTGGAAAAGTGAGCCTGCCGAGAAAGAGTCGCCATTCGTCCTGCTTGAAGGAGAATGCCCGCGGGAGACGAGCTGATACGTTGTTGGACGGGTTGAGTGTGCAGGGCCGGCGTCGGGATCGAGGTGGGCGGAACGGGCGGAGTGGGCGAGCCGCGTGGGAGGAGTGGGCGGAGTGGGCGAGCCGCGTGGGAGGAATAACGGGCTGAAACCTTGCTATTGGTTCCATTTTGAAGGAAACCGGCGAAATAGCGGGCTGCAATCCCGCTATGCCCCCCGAAATGTGACTTTTCCGGCTTCATTGCGTCCCATAGCGGGTTTTCAGCATCCTATTTTGACCGTGCACAGCCCCATTCCGCGAATAAGGTGTTCTCAGCCT
>JAWLCZ010000244.1:0-4639 GCA_041686835.1 Paenibacillaceae bacterium
CGGGCGGATGCGATCCAGATTCATTTAAACTGCATGCAGGAACTGATTATGCCGGAAGGGGAGAGGGATTTTCGCGGAATGCTCGAAAGAGTGGAAACGATAGTGCGCCATTCGCCCGTTCCGGTCATCGTAAAGGAAGTCGGTTTCGGAATGATGGCCGAAAGCGCCGCCAAGCTGAAGAAAATCGGCGTCCGCTTCGTCGATACCGGGGGCGCGGGAGGAACGAACTTCGCCGCAATCGAAAATGCGCGCCGGGAAGCTCCTTTAAACTGGTTGAACGATTGGGGGAACAAAACAAGCGTCGCCTTGTTGGAAACGCTTAACTGTTTTTCCCGTGGGCAAGTGATCGCCTCCGGCGGGTTCAGGAACGGTTTGGATATTTGCAAGGCATTGGCGCTCGGCGCTTCCGCCGTCGGAATGGCCGGCGCCTTGCTGCGCGTGCTGTGCGGTCAAGGAACAAAGGCGCTCATCGGCAAAATAGCCGACACGGAAGAAGAAATGAAAATGGTGATGACGGCGCTGGGCGCCCCGACAATCGACCGTTTGCAAAACGTGCCGGTCGTCATTACCGGCGAAACTTCGGAATGGTGCAGGGCAAGGGGGATTGACGTTCGCGGTTATGCGCAAAGAAACGGGCATGAGTAAGATTAGCCCCGGCTTCAAATAATAAGGGTACGCGCATTTGACGCAAAGAAGGTTTGCAGGTGATCCGCATGAACCCGGGTTATTTGTCGCTCATCATCATCGGCATGATGCTTATTTTGCTGGCATGCGGCTGGAAAGAGGAGCTGCTAAGAGGTATTCCCCACAAAGCGATACTTCTTTTTTTTATTTGCTGGATTCCGCTGTCTTTTGCCGAACTGTCTTTAAAAGGCGGTCTGCGCATCAATGCATGTTATTTGCTGCTTGCCGCCGTCGCGCTGCTCATTCTGGGCTCGCTTCGTTCCCCGCTGCAGGCGTTCCACCTGGCGTCGATCGGGTTTCTCGCCGGTTCGTTCGAGTTTTTGCTGCAGCAAATATACAGCCTCGACCCGGCTGCGGTCGTATTCCGGCCGGTTTTCGATATTTGCGCGTCCATCAGCGTTCCCATCGCGCTGCTGCTGCGCCAGCCGCTGCAGCAAATCGCCGGTTTGACGATCGGTTTAATCGTCGGGGACGGATTGTTCCTTTATGCGCATAAAGGCTATGCGCCCTTCTTTCTCGGCCATCCCGAATTTCTTGACAAATGGTGGCTGACGCTTCTTGTGACCCGATCGTTTTCACTCGGTGTGCAGTACGCCATCAGCGGCTGCCAACGACTGAGCAGGCTTTGGAACGATTTGCGGGAGGCGCGGAGAAAATAACCGGCCCTTCAAGATAATAGAAGCTTTTCTTCATGGCAAAGCGCAACAATTTTTGTTATGATGGAATCTACGAGTATTAACGGGAGAGTGAAACCGTATGGCAAGACCGATTGTTGCGATAGTGGGCCGCCCGAATGTCGGCAAGTCGACCATATTTAACCGCATTATCGGGGAGCGTTTGGCCATTGTCGAAGACAAGCCGGGCATTACGAGGGATCGGATTTACGGTACGGGCGAATGGAACGGCAGAACGTTCAGCGTCATCGACACCGGAGGAATCGAAATGGACGGCGACGATGCGATGATGAGGTCGATCCGCATGCAGGCGGAAATGGCCATCGAGGAGGCCGACGTCATTATTTTCATGGCGGATGCGAAGGCGGGCCTTACCCCGCCCGACGAAGAAGTGGCGCAAATGCTGTTTCGTTCGGGCAAGCCGGTCGTTCTGGCGGTGAATAAAGTCGATAACCTGCGCAGGCAGGAAGAATTATTTGAATTTTACGCGCTCGGATTCGGGCAGCCGATTGGCATATCGGGCGCGCATGGACTGGGGATGGGCGATCTGCTTGACGCGGTTGTCGAGCGGTTGCCGGACGCGGAAGAGGAGGAATATGAGGAGGACGTCATTCGCGTCGCTTTGATCGGCCGTCCGAATGTCGGCAAGTCGTCGCTGGTCAATGCCATTCTCGGCGAGGAACGCGTCATCGTAAGCGATGTGGCGGGAACGACGAGAGACGCGATCGACACCCCGTTCGAAAAAGACGGACAGCGCTACGTTCTCATCGATACGGCGGGCATGCGCAAAAGGGGCAAAGTGTACGAGACGACCGAAAAATACAGCGTCATGCGCGCGATGAAAGCGATTGAACGCTCCGACGTCGTGCTGATCGTCATTAACGGCGAAGAGGGCATCATCGAACAGGATAAGCACATTGCCGGCTACGCGCATGAAGCGGGAAAAGCGGCCGTATTCGTCGTCAACAAATGGGATATCGTGGAAAAAGACGAAAAAACGATGCAGCGGTTCACGCAAAAGATTCGGGATCACTTTTTGTTCATGACGTACGCCCCGATCGTTTTCGTGTCGGCCAAAACGAAGCAGAGACTGCACAAACTGTTTCCGATCGTGAACCACGTCGCCGATCAGCATGCTTTGCGCGTACAAACCCACGTTCTGAACGACGTGATTTCCGACGCCATTGCGATGACGCCGCCGCCGACGGACAAAGGGAAGCGTTTAAGGATCAATTATGCGACGCAGGTGGCGGTGAAACCGCCGACGTTCGTTTTTTTCGTCAACGATCCGGAATTGATGCATTTTTCATATGAACGTTTTTTGGAAAATAAAATTCGCGCCGCGTTCGGCTTTGAAGGGACGCCGATCAGATTGCTTACGCGGAGAAAAACGGTTGATGAATAGGGGAGAGGCTTCGTGATTTTTGCCTTATCGATACTTATCGGTTATTTGCTCGGTTCGGTCAGTTTCAGTTTTCTCGTCGCCAGAATCGCGAAAGGAATCGATATCCGCAAACACGGAAGCGGCAATGCGGGAGCGACGACCACGCTGCGTGTGCTCGGCCTCGGTCCGGCCGTTCTGGTGCTGGCATTGGATGTGGGCAAAGGGATCGCCGCGGTATGGATAGGAAAATGGCTGGGCGGCGGGAACGAGTGGGTTCCGGTGCTGTCCGGGCTTAGCGCCATTGCCGGCCATAACTGGCCCGTTTTTTTCGGCTTCAAAGGCGGTAAAGGCATCGCCACAACGATAGGCGTCGTGGCGTCGCTCTGCTTCTTCCCCGCTCTTTATGCCGGAATCGTCGCTATACTTTCGATTGTGGTGACAAGATACGTTTCCCTCGGTTCGCTCATATTTACCGCGCTTCTGCCGGTTTCGCTGCTCATCTTCAGCCGCCCGGACGAAATTTGGTGGGCCAGCTTGATCATTTGCGTCTTCGCCTTTGTCCGGCACCGATCGAATATCGTGAAACTGGTGCAGGGAAAAGAGCATAAAATCGGAGCGGGCGCAAGCAAAAAATTAGGAGGATAGCAATGGACGGAAAAAAAGCATCCGTTCTTGTGGCAGGCAGTTGGGGAACCGCCCTCGCCTCGGTCATTGCGGATAACGATTTCGATGTGACGCTTTGGTCCAGAAACGAAGATCAGGTGCGGGAAATTAACGAACGGCGGAAAAACAGCAAATTTTTGCCGGACGTTACGCTATCGGAACGCATACGCGCCACGACCTCTATCGAGGAAGCGGTTGCTGGAGCGAACATCGTCGTTCTTGCGGCGCCGACTCACGGAATTCGCCAGGTGGCCGGGCAAATCCGCCCTTACTTATCCCGCGATGCGCTGCTGATTCATGCGGCGAAAGGCTTTGAGACGGATACTTTGAAACGAATGTCGACCGTTATTGCCGAGGAGCTGCCGGAGTATGACAAACGGCGAATTACCGTATTGTCGGGCCCGAGCCACGCCGAAGAAGTCATTCGCAAAAGCCCGACCACGGTCGTCGTCTCCGCCGAAACCGTAGAGGCCGCCGAAGCCGCACAGGATGTATTCATCAATTCCTATTTCCGTGTTTATACGAATCCGGACGTCGCCGGCGTGGAGATCGGCGGCGCGCTAAAAAACATCATCGCGCTCGGCGCGGGTTTGTCGGACGGACTTGGCTTCGGGGACAATGCCAAAGCGGCCCTGCTTACGAGAGGGCTTGCTGAAATTTCCCGTCTCGGCACGGCGATGGGAGCGAACCCGCTCACCTTTGCCGGTTTGGCCGGAGTCGGCGATCTGGTCGTCACTTGCACAAGCCGGCACAGCCGGAATTGGCGGGCCGGGTCCCTATTGGCGCAGGGCATTCCTCTCGATGACGTATTGCGGCAGATGGGGATGGTGGTCGAAGGCGTCAAAACGACAAAGGCGGCTTACGCATTGTCCCGAAAGTACGGGGTGACGATGCCGATAACCGAAGAGCTGTACCAGGTGCTGTTTGCGGGAAAACCGCCGAGATCCGCCGTGGAGGATTTGATGGGACGCGGCAAAACGCATGAGATGGAGGACATCGCCAAAGTGTAGCTTGTATAATCGGTACACCGTTTTGCAAAATTGGGATATTGCTCCGAGTGTTTGCCTATACCAAAGCACAGCCCGACTCATAAAATACAAGAACAACTTATGAGGAGGGATATTATGGGCAAAGACTTATCCAAAGAGGTGCTGAACGTCGTTAAAAAGAAAACGGGAAAAAACATTTCGGAAAACGACATCAAGAAGTTGGCCAGTAAAGTCAAGCCTTCGAC
>JAWLCZ010000245.1:0-4551 GCA_041686835.1 Paenibacillaceae bacterium
TAACCCGAAATCGCCGAGATACGGGGAAACGTTTAAAGTCGAAGTTCCGACCAACATATCGGCGGTGCTCGATTTGGCAAACGGCGTCGTCGCGACCTTGACGACGGCCAAAGAAGCTTTCGGCTATACGCCGCGCCTGGAAATTTACGGAACGGAAGGCATTCTGTACGCCAACGATCCGAACATGTTCGGCGGACCGCTCTACATTCAAAGAAGAGACGGTTCGAAGCAGGAAATCCCGTATACGCACGGTTTTACCGAAGAAGGACGCGGACTCGGCGTCGCCGATATGGCCTATGCGCTTCTTTCGGGAAGGCCGCACAGGGCAAACGGGGAACTTGCCTATCATGTGTTGGATGTGATGCATGCGATCCACGAGTCGTCCGAGGAAGAACGGCATATCCACATCTCCAGCACATGTAGCCGGCCCGCGCCTTTGCCGCTCGGCCTCCGGTTCAATCGGCTCGATTAAAGCGGAGCGCGGCCCAAGTGCGAGCACAGGTTTAGCGAGGGGCGACCCAATGGACACGCGCCACATCGGTTCAGTTGATGCAGCGGTCTCCGCTCCGATTGAACGGCTAGACGCGCCCCATCGGCTCAGTCTTTTCCGATATTATTCGCCAAACGGGCCGCATCTATGCAATACCGCCTGCCTATATGAAAATAAGACCCCGGCGGGGTCCTATATGGATGAAAAACGATATTTCCCGAAAATAAAGTCTTTGCGGGGTCTTATCGTTGTTCGATTCCGGCATTTCAACCGAAAATGTGGTGAATAGCGCCCCGCCAGGGTCTTAAATTGCGGGAATGAGCCCGGGCGGCATTATAAAAACAGCAGCGCAATGAGTTTGAAGATGAGCGCGGCTAAAATCATCGTAGCTGGTATCGTAATCACCCAGGTCATCACAATGCGGCCCGCTACGCCCCAGTTCACCTCGGAGAAGCGTTTGGCCGAGCCGACTCCGAGCAGCGCCGACGAAATGACATGCGTCGTGCTGACCGGAAACGTGGTTACCGTTGCCGTCAAAATGACGGAAGATGACGTCAAATCGGCGGCAAACCCGTGAATCGGTTCGATGCGGAATATTTTCGTTCCCATCGTTTTGATGATTTTCCACCCGCCTACGGAAGTGCCGAGCGCCATTGCCGTCGCCGCGGCGATCTTCACCCAAAGCGCGACCTCCAAATCGGTTTGGAACCCGCCGGCGACCAGGGCAAACGTGATGATGCCCATCGCTTTTTGCGCGTCATTCGTTCCGTGGGTGAACGCCTGGAAGGAGGCGGTAAAGATTTGCATCGTCCGGAACCCTTTGTTCACTTTATGCGGACTCGCTTTAGCGAAGATAAATTTCAGCGCAACCATTACCAGGAATCCGACGGTAAACGCGATAATGGGGGAAAAAATCAACCCTTTAATAATTTTGCCGAAACCGCCGATATTGATGCCGGCAAACCCGGCCGCTCCGATGACGGCTCCTGCCAATGAACCGATCAGAGCATGCGACGACGATGACGGTATGCCGAACCACCACGTAATCAGGTTCCACGCAATGGCGGATATTAACGCCGCAATGACAATTTCCACGCCATGGTCCAGCGTCGCGGGATCGGCGACTTTTCCGCCAATCGATTTGGCTACGCCGGTAAACGTAAGCGCACCGATAAAATTCAGCGTGGAAGCGAGGATAATCGCCTTGCGGGGCGAAAGCGCGCGAGTCGACACGGATGTGGCGATCGCGTTGGCCGTGTCGTGGAATCCGTTAATGAAGTCGAATGCGAGCGCCAAGAAGACTACGAATGCGATAATCAACAGTCCATATTCCATAAAATATGCACGAACGGCCGTTTTGCCGGCAAGCTTGTCCGTGCAGCGTTCTCCCCTTTCCCTTTTTCCCGGCAGATCTTGACGGATTTGGCGAACCCCCGGTTGTTCGCAAACGATCTAAGCATAACGAAGCAGGACGCTTTCCAGAATGTCGGCCACATCTTCGCAGGCGTCCGTCGTTTCTTCCAGCCGTTCGTACACTTCCTTCAATTTAAAGTCGTCGTACGGGTTTTTCGGATTGCGGAAAATGTCCCGTATTCCTTCGCGCATCAACCGGTCCGCTTCGTTTTCCAGATGATTGATATGTACGGTATGTTCGTGGATTTGCAAAAATTTCTTTTTGGCAAGAAGATGAAACGCCGAAAGGATATGCTCGCAGGAAGCGACCAGCACTTCGGAAAAATCCTTCATATATTTGTCCGTATAGTTGATGTTCAAATAATCGAACCGCGCAAGCGTCGCTTCGATTCCGTCCATCACATCGTCCATGCGCACAGCCAGCTCCATAATGTCTTCCCGGTCGAGCGGCGTGATGAACACCTGATTCAATCCCATGAAAATGTCGTGCGTAATCTGATCCCCTTTGCTCTCCAGATCATTGAGCTCGTTTAAAAACGAAGCCGGCAATTTGTCGCTCATCATGGCGCTTCTGAAAACATGCGACCCTTTCAGCGTGTTTTCCGCGGCCTGTATGAGCATATTAAGGAAATCGATATCCCCTTTTTTGCGCAATCCCAGCAAACTGATGACCCCCATCCAGTTTCATAAATTAACGTATGCGATTTACATTTTTAAAATTAACATATGCGGCGGAGGAAAAGCAACGTGTTTATCGGACGGACTGCATAGTTCTTGATTTTATCATACGTGCATTGTACATTGATAAGGATGGAACTGCGGGAAAAGAGGGATTCATGTGAACAAAATGCTGATCCGAAACGGCACGTTCATAACGATGGACGATTCAGCGCCGTATATACACGGATATATGGCGGTGGAGGGCAACCGCATTACTTATTTGGGCGAGCAGCCCCCCGAACCGGTTGAGCGGTTTACGGAAGTGATTGACGGCAGCGGAAAATTGTACATGCCGGGCCTGGTCAATACGCACGGGCACGCCGCCATGTCTTTGCTGCGCGGTTACGCCGACGATTTGACGCTGCAGGTATGGCTGCAGGAGAAAATGTGGCCGATGGAAGAGAAATTTACGGCCGAAGACGTTCGCTGCGGCACGATGCTGTCCATTCTCGAAATGGTGAAAGGCGGAACGACGTGCTTCGTCGATATGTACGATCATATGGACGAAGTCGCGCAGGCCGTCGAACAGTCCGGTATGCGGGCCTGTCTTGCCCGCGGCGTGATCGGGCTTTGTCCGCCTGACGTCGCCAAAGCGAAACTCGAAGAAGCGATCCGCTTCGCCAAAGACTGGCATAACCGGGCGAACGGAACCATTACGACGATGATGGCGCCGCATGCGCCTTATACGTGCCCGCCGGATTATATTGAGAAGTTCGTGGCGGCGGCGCATGAACTGGATTTGCCGATCCATACCCACATGTCGGAAACGCTGCGGGAAGTGCAGGAAAACGAGCGGCAGTACGGGCTGCGTCCGGTGGCCCATCTGGAGAGGCTGGGCGTCTTTTCCCGGCCGTGTCTCGTCGCTCATGCGGTTCATTTGACCGACGAAGAAATCGGCATTTTGCGGGACTATCGCGTGAGCGTATCCCACAATCCGGGCAGCAATTTAAAGCTGGCAAGCGGTGTAGCCCGCGTTCCCGATCTGCTGAAAGCGGGGGTCGTCGTCTCGCTCGGGACGGACAGCGCCGCAAGCAACAACAATCTCGACATGTTCGAGGAAATGCGTCTCGCCGCACTTATCCACAAAGGGGTGTCGGGCGATCCGACGGCCGTTCCCGCCCGGGAAGCGCTGCGCATGGGAACGCTGTACGGCGCCCAATCGATATGGCTGCATGACGTCGGCGCGTTAAAAGCGGGGATGAAGGCGGATTTTATCGCGCTTGATATCGATCAGGCCCATTTTTACCCGAAAACGGACTACATTTCTCACGTTATATATTCAGCCTCGGCGAAAGACGTCACCGACGTCGTCATCGACGGGCGGTGGATCGTGAAAAACAGGGACTGCCTGACGCTCGACGAAGAAAAAATATTGTACGAAGCGGAGCAGTGTTTTGCGCGCCTGGCGCGATAATCCGCCGATTCGAAAGAAGGGAAGGGTCCGGATGAAAAAAGTGCTCATGGGCTCCCTGCTGGGTCTCCTTCTGATATGCTTCTTCCTGTTCATCTTTTACCGATCGATTCAAGGACGGCATTGGCAGGAAGAAAACGCCGCGCTGCAAGCCGCCTATAAGAATACGGCGCTGCAAACGGTGGACGGCATCGGACAGTTCAACGGCGACGAGCCGTTAACGATCATCTACGGCAAAGACAAAGACGGACGCGATATGATCGTATGGGTGGGCGAAAAAGAAATTCATACGGAATACGCATCGGCAGGAATCGGCAAAGAACAGCTGAAACAACGTCTGCTGCGCGAAAAACCCGGCATCGAGCTTCTGCGCATCACGCCGGGCGTGAAAGACGGCATGTATGTGTGGGAAGTGTTTTACAAAACATCCGGGGAAGACGGAGAACGCCATTATTACGATTTTTACCGGTTTTCCGACGGGCAATATATCGAAACGTACCGCTTGAGCAAAAGCCGC
>JAWLCZ010000246.1:0-4518 GCA_041686835.1 Paenibacillaceae bacterium
GCAGGCGAGAACGGGAGGTTCGCGCGAAACCGGTCTGGCAGCATGATCGTGCAGCCGCCCGGCGGCGGACGACCGTGGTATGGACGTGGTATAATGAAAGAGAGAATTAGGACGGTGCACGATAAGCACCTGCGTTCATTGTCGGACGCTGCAGGCGATCCGTGACAGAAAGCATTGCATATGGTGAGCGCCTATTGCCACTCGCACGGACTGGTGATCGGGCAAATCAAAACCGATGAAAAGAGCAATGAGATTACAGCCATTCCGGAGTTGCTGGATCAGTTGTTCATAGAAGGTTGTATCGTGACATTGGATGCGTTGGGGTTGCAAAAAAAGATTGTGAGCAAAATTGTGAAGGACAAGAAGGCCGATTACGTGATCAATCTGAAAGGGAATCAGGAAACGCTGCAGCAAGAAGTGAAAGGTTACCTTGAGGGACATCAAGAAGCCGGGATCTTAAAAGCCGAAAGCAGCCAAGCGAAGGAAGGGAGCCGAGGGATGCAGGTGCTCCGCACGCTGGATAAAGGGCACGGGCGAGTGGAGAAACGAACGTACTGGTATGAGACGAATGTGGAATGGATGGTGGATGCCAAACGGGAGTGGGAGAAGCTAAGCGGAATCGGGATGGTCGTACGGGAAGTGGAGTATCTGGCGGAGGCGGGGAGAAAGACGAGCAAAACGGCCTATTACGTGGGCAGTGTATCGGGTAGCGGATTTTGCGAAGGCAGCGAGAGGACACTGGGGAGTCGAAAGCATGCACTGGAGCTTGGACGTGGTGATGGGAGAGGATCGAAATCAAACGCATGAAGCGACAGCGGTGCGACATTTGGCCAAGGGGAGACGAATGGTCTTCAATACGCTACAACAAGAAAAACGAATGTACCCCAACTGAGCAAACCGAAAAAACGGGTTGTCGCCGCAACGGATCCGGGGTACCGGGATGTGCTGGTGAATTTCAACGATCCTGACTGCTTTTTTTTCTGAAAGACGCTCAAATCAGAAGATGGATGTTTATGGTAACGTGAATTCGCCGTGATATTGATAGTAGTCGGAGTTGCGGACAAAGATAGGTATACGCGAGATGGAAAAAATATGGACAAGTTCATTCGTCAAAATGACGTCCGGCATGCTGCTGCTGTTCACAGGGTTTTATCTGACTTTGACCGTCATGCCGCTGTTCGTGAAAGAGATCGGCGGCACCGAAGCGCAGGTCGGGCTCGTTGCGGGCGCGTTTGCGCTTGCTGGTGCTCGTAGCGACCGTTCGCACTCCGTTCCGGGCCGGAGCCGGCCGGCGGCGGGCAAGCTGTCCGACCGGTTCGGGGAATCGTACGTCATTGTGCCCGCGCTGACCGTGACAGCCGCCGCGCTTGTTGTGCTGAGCGTGGCGGACGGACTGGCCGGCGTGATCGTTTCGGCCGTTATTTACGGCATCGGCTTCGGGGCGGCGCAGCCGGCGATGCAGGCTGCCAATTTGCGGCTTGCGCCGCCGGACAAGCGGGGCGTCGCCAACGCCTCCTATATGACCGCGTTCGATCTCAGCATCGGCATCGGCTTCGGGGCGATCGGGCTCGGATGGGTGTCCCATTATGCAGGGTACGATGTGTTGTTTCTCGTGTGCGCTTTATCCGTCGCCGTCTCGGCGGTCGTATGTTTGGCGGCGGTCCGTCAGCGGCTGGCGGCCGTTCGGGCAAGCGAGGCGGCATGAAACGATGTTGGGAAAGGATAGCGAAGGATGGAAAATCTCACGTTCAGACTGCTGAGGATTGTACGATTCAAGGAAGCTGCCGGCAGCGAGCTGCTGAACGGACCGATCGGTGATCATGTTCTGATTGCGGCCAACCGCAATGAAGAGCAGTTTTTGGTCGACGGCAAACTGTACACGCTCAAGAGAAACGCTGTCTACATGTGCGTGCCGGGCAGGCAGATCGAGTATTTGGGCGGATCGATTTCAAATTCGGGCGACGGCTTTTTGTTCTTCTTTCAGGTTTTTGGAGAAAGCGGCCGGGAGAACACGGCAGGGTGGCTGGGGGGCGTGCCCGAGGGAGGAGTCGTGCAGGAGTCGGGTCCGCCGCTGTTGGCAAGCTTAAGCGAGACGGCGTATGCCTGTTGGCATGATTCGTCTGAATGGGGGAGGCTGCGCAGTCACGCGGTTTTTTATGAGATGATGTATTATTTGCTGCAAGAGAGAAGCGTAGCCTCCAGAGGAAGCTTGCAGGGGGCTTTGGAGCAGGCGAGGCTTTATTTGGACATGCATTATCACGAAAGCTTGTCTCTTGAGAGAATGGCTGGCGAGGCGGGGGTCAGCTCCAGACATTTTCGCCGCGCATTCAAACAAAAATTTGGGATGAGCGCAGCGGACTATGTGACGGACTTGAGGATGGCTGAAGCGAAGCGATTGATGATATCTTCGCACATGCCGGTCGGCGATATCGCATTCCAGGTGGGCTACCGCGATGAGAGTCATTTCCGAAGAACGTTCAAGAAGACGACCGGTATTTCTCCAGCGGCTTATGTGAAAAACCGCCGAATGAAGGTCGCGGCGTGCAGCTTCCCCAACATAGGACAGCTGCTGCCTCTGCGCATGATCCCCTTCGCGGCGCCGATCGACCACGAATGGACGGATTATTATCGGCGAAAATACCGGTCTGAAGTATTATATCTGCTTCATCACAACAACGAAACGAATTACAAGACGCTTCGGGAGGCGAAGCCGGACCGGATCGTGGCCATCGATGCGTTCAGCACGGACGAGTTTAAGCAAAAGCTCGCGGAGGTAGCGCCCGTGTTGTTTATTCCGTGGTATGAGGAAACCTGGCGGGAGCATCTGCTGCTGACGGCTGAATTTGTCCAAAAAACGAAGGAGGCGGAAGCGTGGCTGCTTGCATTCGATCGGAAGGCAGATCTATTGATGGAGCGGTGGATCCGCATTTCCGAACGGGAGAAGCCGCTGTTGATCTTGATCGATAGAGCCAACTGCTATTGCTGGGAGGGAAAGGAGACCCGGGGACGAGGTGCGGACCAATACCCGTTCGCTCCGGCGCGGCATCTCGGTTGCGACGGCTCCGGATACCGGCGGATCGACCCGGCCGCGCTGAGCGAACGCGAGGCGGATCGGATCGTCGTCCTGCTGTCGGAGGATCGGCACTCCGAATTTACGTGGAACAACATACAGCTTTCGGATGGTTGGAAAAGGAAGAAGGCTGTCCGGGAGCAGCGCGTTCAGCTCATTTCCATCGGGCCCGCTTTCGAATATACGGCTTACAACCATGGCATTATTTTGGAAAAGGCGCTCAAATTGCTTACATAACACACTCTCGCTCGAGATGTCCGATAGTTTCATGAAACCGGTCCGAGTCATTCATATACAGGGCAATTGTTCTTTTGTATAATCACCATTGAGAATAATAATCATTAACAATTAGTGGTGAGGAGAATGTTTTGTGCAAAGGAATAGGCTTGTTCAAAAACCAACAAGTGTGTTGATGCTGTCCGCCTTGTTGTTGATGTTGTTATGGCTGGGCAGCGCTTGCTCCAACGGTGCCGCTCCGAATGCGTCGGAAACGCGGTCGTTTACGGCGGAGAACGGCGAGGTGGACGTTCCGGTCAAGCCGGAGCGGATCGTGCTGCTGGCCCCGAATTACGCCGGGTACTTACTGGCGCTTGGGATTACGCCGATCGCAGTTCCTGAGTTTACGCTGGGCAACCCGTATTTGCAGGACGAGCTCGCCGACGTTGAAAATCTCGGAGCCACCGCCGCGATCGAGCCATCGGTCGAACAGATCGCGGCGCTTGAACCGGATTTGATTATCGGGCTGACGGCGCTGAAAAATACGGAGCAACTGGAGAAGGTGGCGCCGGTCGTCCTTTTCGCTCCTACGAAAAACAATAGAGAAGTTCTGCGGGATTTGGGCGTGCTGACGCAGCGGGAGGAAGAGGCCGGCAAGTGGCTGGAGCAGTGGGATGCGAAAATCGACGGCTACAAAGACGAAGTCGAAGCCGCGGCGAACGGCAAAACGTTCTCGATCATGTATCCGTCGGATAAAGGCGTGTACATGTTCAGGGAAGGCTACGGGCGCGGAACCGAGATTTTGTACGGCGACTTCGGGCTGAACATGCCGGAACGGGCCGAGAAGGCGTTCGAAGAAGGGCAAGGCTTCGTGCTGCTGAGTCTGGAAGTACTCCCCGAAATGGCGGGGGACTATATCTTCTATGCGCCGTGGCTGGGCAATGCGGAGGGAGCGTCAGCGGTGTTCGAAAGCGAGATGTGGAAAGGTCTCCCCGCCGTCGCCGAAGACCGGGCGTTTCCGGTCGACTACAATATTTTCACCTTCAGCGACCCGTATTCATGGGAAGGCCAGCTTGAAATATTGATGGGTTTGTTGTTAGCCGAATGAGGCGTTGTTGAAGTGATAACGGCGACCGCCACAGCGGATTGCGCCGTCGCAATCTTACGATGGTAAGGTGCTGGGCGATTGCCGTCTGTCCGGGCCGACGAAAACCGAGCTTCCCGAGCGGATC
>JAWLCZ010000247.1:0-4402 GCA_041686835.1 Paenibacillaceae bacterium
ATTTCTTGTAGAATCGTGTTCCCCCATTTATAATAAGCTTAATCTGCCAAAATGAGGTGAAGCGGATGTCATTCCGTATCGTTCGAAGTAATTAGTTTTCGGGCTGGAGAAAAACGCGTACCAGCCATCAAGGGGGTTCTATGCCCTTTTGATTGAAAAACTAGTACTTTGAACGGTGTCGGCTGTCGTCCGGAATAGGAAAGCCAAGGACACCAGGGTGGTTTGATCACGGGATGCATGAAATTCCATAGGCTCCGGTTCAAGCACATCGCCCAATTCCTTGGCTTTTAATGATCTCATTTTCAAAGGTGGAGAATACAGTATGAACAGATTGGAGTATAAAAACTTTTACGATAAAGTTGGAAAATTAAACGGTTGGGACTTTAGTCAAGTAAAGAAGATATCCGAAGGAGAGCAGTGGAATTTTTACAATGAAGTGACCCAAAGATGCAGGAAGTCCGATTTGCTGCTTGATATCGGTACCGGCGGCGGGGAAAAATTGTTATCCATCGCGGATTCATGTTTGCTCCTAGTGGGAATCGACTGTTCGAAGAGCATGATACAAACCGCGAATGAAAATTTGCAAAAGTCCGGGAAATCCAATGTGCGCTTTTTGCAAATGGATGCGGAAAACCTCGAGTTTCCTCACCACTTTTTCAATGTGGTATCTTGCCGGCAATCGCCCTTTTGTGCAAAAGAAGCAGCGAAAGTCTTAGTCGATGGCGGTGTATTCCTGACGCAGCAAGTAAGTGAAAACGATAAACTCAATATCGTCCAAGCTTTTGGAAGAGGACAAAAACAGGCTGCAGACGGGACATTAAAAAAGAAATACATTTCAGAATTATATGAAGCCGGATTTTCAGATGTCCAGTCGTTTGAATATGATGCAACAGAATATTACGCAACTTACGAAGATATCGTATTCCTGTTGAAGCACACTCCCATCATTCCGAACTTTGGGGAAAGCGAAAACGACTTTGCCGTACTTGAAACTTTCATCGAAGAAAATCGAACCGGTAAAGGGATAAGAACCAATTCCAAGCGCTTCATGATCATTGCAAAAAAATAATCCCTAAAATGCTGGCTGTTTCATGTAAAAAGGTAGCGATGCGGTCATTCGGTCCGCGAGTCGCTACCTCTTTTCTATCCGCCATGCCGGGCAGATGGTATGTTCTTTTAGGAACGGTCTCCGTGCATCACTTCCGGCAGTGTCAATTTATCGTAAAATTCCACGATCTTGTCTTTATCCGGAGAATTGCGAAGCGCCATCGCCACTCTCGGATGCTGGTTCAGCGTTCCGGCGATCATGTACGGGATAATGTAACCCCACTCTTCTTTCTCCCGCAGGGGAATCATGTACTGTTCAATCACGTCGAGCACCGGGCGGAGGTTGTATTTCGGGTTTTTCAGATGAGTGACGAGCAGCTCCGTCGGACAATTGCCCGCAGCCCTACCCATGCCGTACACGGAAGCGTCCAAATATTCCACTCCCATTTCCGCGGCGATCAGCGTGTTGGAAAAGGCGAGCTGCATGTTGTTATGCGCATGGATGCCCAGTTTTTTGCCGGGCAGATGCGTTTTGAATTTTTCCACGAAATAGCGGATGTCGCGATGGTCCAGGCTTCCGAACGAATCGACGACATACACGACGTCCACCGGACTATCTTTCATCATCGCGAACGCTTCCAGCAAATCGTTCTCCGTTACGGTAGAAAGCGCCATAATGTTGATTGTCGTTTCGTAGCCTCGCTCGTGAAACGTGCCTGCCAATTGAATCGCTTTGTCGACATCTTTGGCATAGCAGGCCACGCGGATCAGATCGAGCAAACTTTTGCTGCGCGGCAATATGTCGCCTTCATCCACCCGGCCGATATCGACCAGGGCGGACAGCTTCGTGTCCAGCTTTTGCGGGATCACTTCCTGCAAAAAACCGTCGTTCAAAAAACGCCACGGTCCGGACTTCTCGGCTCCTTTCAGTAATTTCGGCGAATTTTTATAGCCGATCTCCATATATTCGACGCCTGCTTCGTTAAGCGCGGCATACAGATAACGCACGAACTCCACGCTGAAATCCCAGTTGTTCACCAACCCGCCGTCCCGAATCGTACAGTCGACAATGCTGCATTTTTTTGCGTCCACCATTGCTTTCTCCCTTCAATCGCTTTGCTTTGTCCTCTTGTGCTTTAAATGTCTATGATTTGAATTCTTAAAATTTCAATTCAAATTACCACAAATCGCATCGATTGTAAAGTGGCTGTTCCCTTGTTAATGCCGGAAGCCGTTGGATGCGCATCCCCTGGATGGCGCCCGGCGCATAAAGGCGCATAAACCTGTTCATACTATGCCTAGACAGCGCTGGGGATTAGCCAAGCGGTAAGGCAACGGACTTTGACTCCGTCATGCCTAGGTTCGAATCCTAGATCCCCAGCCAGCTTTTCGCTCTCACTTGAACATCAATCGGATCGCAACTATCATCAGGCATACGGAAAGAGTGCGGAGAATGGCTTTGGCCGGCAATTTGGAGGCGATTTTCGCCCCGACCTGTCCGCCGACCAGCGCACCGATGGCGAGCCACAACACTTTGCTCCATACAATATGCTGAAACGCCATATGGGAAGCGGTGCCGACGATCGCGGATATCAGAATCGAGAACATGGAAGTGGCTGTCGCAATGTGAGCGGGGAATGTCAGCAAGAGCACCATCGTCGGAACCATAACGGACCCTCCGCCGATTCCGAACAAACTGGACAAAAACCCGACGACAAAAGCGATGGAGACCGCAAATCCCCGATGGTAGGAATAAGTATGCTCCTGTCCGGACGCGTCCACAAACGTTCTTGTCACGGTCGGACGAAGAAAACGGTCCGCTTTTTTATTCGGTTTCAACAGCAGAAATAAGGCCATCAGAAACAAAAAGATCCCGAACGCGATAAAAAAGGCTTTGTTGGTCATAAACTTCGTCGTCCACGCTCCGAGAATCGAGCCCGGGATCATGGCGACGGAAAATGCCAATCCGCTGGCGTAGTCGATTCTTTTCTGCTTGGCGTAGGCCCAGGTGCTCGATATGGCGCTGAACAACAGAACGGCCATCGACGTCCCGACAATGTGCGCGGCCGGCATCTCATATAACAGCGCTAGCAACGGGACGATAATAAACCCTCCGCCGAGACCGACAATCGACCCGCACAACGCGGCAAATGCACCGATCAACAACAACAGCATGCTCTCCATAACGTTCTCCTCCCCACCCGTGCGGTGCGCGCAACTATCCATATTATAGCGAATTTATTCCATTGCGAGTACCCTCCATCTTAAAACGAAGTGAGGGCACTTTACAGGATTGGAGCTTCTTTTATTATTTAAAGAAAAACGTTTCCGCACTTAACGCTACGGCTAAGGCCAATCCTTTCTTCGGAATGTTCCCGAGCTTTGCATTGGCAATGATCGGCTGCTGCACATCCTGGATATGAATAAAATACCAATAGTGTTGTCCGATATGGTTTAAAACCTTGTCATATGCCTGTATCGCATCTTCCGGAGAACTGACCAGCACCTCGTTAATCAATTTGTAAAGTTCCTTAACTTCTTGCGGAGGCTCCTCACCTTCTTTACCGTTTGTTCTCCACCATCGATCCCATAAAGGCCCCCAAAATCCCTGTCCCACGTCACCCGCATACCATAAAGGCGTATGCGTCCAGATGATTGTCGCTTTCAGTTCATTCGCCACATTTCGGGTCCCCCACAAACCGCTGTCAATCGTCTTCATCGTGACATGCAGGCCGAGTTTCCCCCACATTTCCACAACCAGCTCCGCTAAGGGAACGATGTCCGGAACCATGGGAGCAATTTCAAACGGAATGGTAAATTTTTTTCCATCAGGTCCCTGCCGATAACCGTCAGCGCCTTTTTTCATGCCCATTTCATCCAACAGCCGGTTGGCTTCTTCCAGATTCAAAGTGCTGTCAAGCGCCTCGGACGGTTTTGCAAACCCGTAGTAGATGGCATCAATGATTTCGCTGCGATCCAAAGCCATATTTAAAGCTTTTCTGAACCGGATATCACGCACCACTTTTCGCCAAGCGGCATCTTTATGTGTCAAGTTCAAATGAATATCCGTCGGTGTTACCTGCATTTTAAAGATCGGTACATGATAGCCGCCTTTTTCTTCATTTTCTTTGTATAACGGCATTTTTGCCAATGACGGGGCTTCCCGGGCGAAATCCACTTCGCCGCTGATGATTTTCATGGTCACCATCTCGTTGTCTTGTACAAGATCGCTCTTGATCCTGTCAATATAAGGCAATGTCAATAGTCTGTGAAAATGTCAGGTTAATTGTTCTATGAAAATGTCAGGGATGATGCCTGACCGGAAATGCATCATTATCCGAAAGCGGCTCACCTC
>JAWLCZ010000248.1:0-4379 GCA_041686835.1 Paenibacillaceae bacterium
GAAATGCAACTTATTGGGGTCAAAACGGGCGAAGATGACGATTTGACCGGTTTATGTTGCACAAAATGCAATCTATTGCGCTCCGTGCCCTTTTCCCTGTGCATATGTTGCATTTTGTGCAACATATGCTGGCGATACATTTGGTTGACCGCCACCTTGCGGCAAGCCCGCGCGCCGGGTTGTGGTAACCCGCCGGTCACCCGCCGAGCAGCGCCGCAACGCATGGAGAGTCGGTTGCTCCGATTCGAATCGTTGTACTCCTTCTCTTCCCCACAGCTTTAAAGCTTAAGCGAAAATAAACATTCTGGTGCATGAAAAACCGTCCGGACAAATCACCGGACGGTCCTTTCATGTGCATCCCCATACGTATGAGCGTTAAAGCGGAATCGGGTATGGGGCAGCGGGTCTTTTCCACTCGCCGCTTACATCCGCTCCCGCCGGTTTCTTCGCTTCAGTACGCGCCGCGCTGTACCTTCACAATCCAGCTGTACCTTCACAATCCGTTTCTATGGTGTCGCTTGCCATGCTGTGCCATCTTCCCACGGCAAAGCCGCGTTTCAGCCGCGAATATACGCCGCAGTATTTATGATGAGCGGACGAAAGCTTCCTCTCTGAGCACAGACGGTCTTCCTATCGAGTGATACTCGATATGATACCGCCTGGCTTCGTCCAACGAGAAGCAGTTTCTGCCGTCGAAGAGCACCGGCTCTTTCATGCACTGCCGAATCTTTTGCAGCAAGGACTCCGTTATTTCATCCCAACCGGTTAACAGAAAAGCGAAATCGGTTTTGAAAAGGGCGCCTTCCAACGTTTCCGCATACCGCACATCCGGATGCAGCACTTTCATGGCATTGTCCATTCCGACCGGATCGTACGCAACGACTTGAGCGCCTTCTTCTATCAGCCGTTCGGCGACGCGAATCGCCGCGGATTCCCTCATATCGTCCGTGTTCGGCTTAAACGTGAGTCCAAGCAGCGCCGCACGTTTTCCTTTCAAGCCGCCGAAACGCAGCATCGCTTTGTTGACGAGCATCGTTTGCTGCCTCTCGTTGACTTGAATGACCGATTTGAGCAGCCGAAAATCGTACTGCACATTTTCAGCCATTTTGACAAACGCTCTCGTATCCTTCGGAAAGCATGATCCGCCGTACCCGATGCCCGCTTCCAAAAATTGCGAGCCAATCCGGTCGTCCATCCCCATTCCTCTGGCCACGTCCTGCACGTCGGCTCCCATTTTTTCGCACAGATTGGCCACTTCGTTGATGAAGCTGATCTTCGTCGCCAGAAACGCGTTCGAAGCATATTTGATCATTTCCGCGCTCCTGACATCCGTCTTGATAACCGGTATGCCGAGCGGCTCATACATCTGTTCGATGACGGCCGCGGCTTCCGCGCGATCCGCGCCGATAACGATCCGATCGCCGTAAAACGTATCGGTAACCGCCGATCCTTCCCGCAAAAATTCCGGGTTGGATACGACGTCAATCGTATGCTTTCCGTTGACTGCCGATGTGATGATGCGTTTTACCGCATGGGTCGTCCCTACCGGAACCGTGCTTTTCACAACGACGATCGCATCTTTGGCGGCATGAAGTCCGATATCCCGGGCGGCTTGTTCGATATAGGCCAGGTTCGCCGAACCGTCTTCGTTTTGCGGCGTGCCGACGGCGATAAAGACGACGTCGCAATATCGGAGCCCTTCCTGGTGGCTGGAAGTGAAGCTCAGGCGGCCGCCTTTTATATTTTTCAGCATCAACTGCTCCAATCCCGGTTCGTATATCGGAACAATCCCGTTTTTCAGCATGACGATTTTCGCTTCATCCGTGTCGATGCATGTGACGCGATGACCGATTTCCGCCAAACATACGCCGGTCACCAAGCCCACATACCCCGTGCCTATGACAGCGATGTTCAATCGAAACCCCTCCTTCACGTTATGTACCCGTCTGCACTTCATTTTTCAGTAAATCGAGCATATAGGATTGAACCTCGGGCCCAATATCCGAGCGTTCCAATGAAAAATCGATGGTCGCCTTGATGAAACCAAGCTTGCTTCCGATGTCGTAACGTGTGCCGACAAATTCGTAAGCGAGCACATTTTGCGTTTCGTTCAATATTTTGAGCGCGTCCGTCAACTGCACTTCGTGATCGCCGCCGACCGGCAGTTCCGCCAAAATTTGAAAGATTTCCGGCGTCAATATGTACCGTCCCATAATCGCATAATTCGAAGGCGCATCCTCTATGGCAGGTTTTTCAACAAGAGAAGCGACTTGGTACACATTTTGCGCGGATCCGAATTTCAGCGGAGATATAATTCCATATTTGGAAACGTCTTTATATGGCACTTTTTGCATGCCGATGACGGGAGAACGGTATTGATCGAATACATCGATCAATTGCTTCAAGCATGGCTTGTCCGATTTGACAATGTCATCGCCGAGCAGAACGGCAAACGGTTCGCCGCCGATAAATTGGCTGGCGCATAATATGGCGTCGCCCAATCCTTTCGGTTCCTGCTGGCGAATATAATGAATGTTGGCCAGCTCGGAAATCGGCTTGATTTTTTCCAACGTTTCCCATTTGTTTCTCTTCATCAAGATGTCTTCCAGCTCGTACGCTTTGTCGAAATGGTCTTCTATCGCGCGCTTTCCGCGGCCGGTAACGATAAGAATGTCTTTGATGCCGGAAGCGACCGCTTCTTCAACGATATACTGGATAGCCGGTTTGTCGATGATCGGCAGCATTTCTTTCGGCTGCGCTTTCGTCGCCGGCAAAAATCGCGTCCCCAATCCGGCGGCGGGAATTATCGCTTTGGACACTTGCATCCTGAAAACCTCCTTAAAAGCCGATTCCTTTCAAGCGGCAACATAAGTCCTATCTCGTTCCCCATCCGTTCGATTTAATCGTCAGCAGCGAATACAGCCGCAGAGGAAACAAAACGATCAGATGAAGGATGCCGTACACCGGGGCCATTAAAAACGTCAACGGATTTTTTACGGCGTAAAACACGTTTCTGACATAAGCGGATATGGAGACGTACCCGAAATAATACGCCAGGAAAACCCAGAGCATCGTCGTCGAATTGAACAGCAGCGCTATGATGAAAGAGAATCCGAACAATATCCATAACGACAATTCCAAAATGACCCATATGAGCACATTCGGTTTTTTCAGACCGATCTTCAAGGCGACCAGGCTTTCCCGGAAAAAAGATTTGTTCCATCTCGCCTGCTGCTTTATGAATTTGTTCAAACTCGTCGGTGCGTCCGTCAAACAACGCGCGGTTGACTGGTAGAGCGTCTTTCCTCTTTTAATCGCATAATTCGTTAAACAGCGATCATCGCCAAATTGCACAGGTTCGCCCAAAAACGTCTGATTGCCGTAGTGCTCTAAATTGTCTACAATCACTTCTCTTCGGTATGCGCTTAAAGGTCCGCTGCAGACCAATACGTTGTTCGTTACCGAGTGGGCTGCCCGTTCCACGCGAAACGCGTTTTCATACCGCATGTCAATGAGTCTCGTAAGCATGTTGACGTCGCGGTTCCTGACCGTGACGTGGCCGGTTGTGGCCATCACTTTCGCATCGTTGAACGGTTTGATTAACTCTCTAATCGTGTCGGAAAAAAGGGTGCAGTCGGAGTCCACCGTTACAATAATGTCGCCGGTCGCCCTCTCGAACGCCCAAATTTGCGCATGCCGTTTCCCCATGTTTTTGGGAAGCCGGTGGACGATGAACGACGGTAACGGTTCGTCTTTCGGCAAGCCGTCCTTGAACTGCCGTATCGCTTCATAACCGGAAATGTCATGGCTGCCGTCGTCAACGAAGAAAATTTCGTGTATCGGATAATTTTGCGCCAACACGCTTTTGATGGTGCCGAGCACCGCTTCCGGCTTTTCATTGTAGGACGGAATGACGACGGAAACTTTGACGTCCGGCGGATCGGCCGTCACGTGTTTGTACCGGAAGGACAGAAGCATTTTCACGATCATATACGTGACCATAAGCGAGCCGTAAATACCGAGAGCCAAATTGAACGTGCCTTTCGCTTTCCAGTTGATATAAACCAATACTCCGAGCATCGCTGCGAATAAAATGAACACAAGCCATTTTTCCGACTTTCGCAATTCTTTTCCCGGTTGCTTTTCCAACCGTAACGCGCTTTGGTTGTAAATCATCGCTTTTTCCATTTGCGCCATCAATCATTCACCCTCTTCGTTTTTTTTCGCTGCAGCGGCCGTTAGATGCTGTCCTTCGCCGGAACCCGTCCGGCTTGTTCGTTATATAACAATTATTGTTCTTTATAACGAACACCGGTACAAGCTGAGTATATACGAAATGCCGAGATTGCAAAAGCGGTGTTATCCGCATACATTCTTTT
>JAWLCZ010000249.1:0-4267 GCA_041686835.1 Paenibacillaceae bacterium
GGAACGGAGATTAAAAGGGCCATCGCCGAAAACAACAACAAAACGCTGGAACTGTCCGTTCTGAATCCGAAGGCGAGATCGTCCGCATCCCGGCCCGATTCCATAATATAACGTCAAAAAAGAGCACCTGAATATCGGGTGCTCTTCATCATTCCATCTCCAAATCTTCGCGAATGCGGCGCAGTTCCTCGATTCGCTCCGGATTCCGGCGGAAAAACTCCACCAACGTTTCGATACACGTAATCGAATCCCAGCTCAGATGATGCTCGATCCCTTCCACATCTTTATAAATGTTGTCTTCTTGGACGCCGATGATGTTCATGAAGTCCTCAAGCAGATGGTGGCGATCCACAAGACGTTTACCCATTTTTTTGCCTTGGGACGTAAGAACGAGGCCGCGGTATTTCTCGTAAACCAGGTAATTGTCCTTATCCAGCTTTTGAATCATTTTGGTAACCGAAGAGGGATGCACTTCGAGGCCTTCCGCGATATCGGAGACGCGCGCATATCCTTTTTCGTCGATTAATTTGTAGATGCGCTCCAAATAATCTTCCATACTGGGTGTGGCCACTGTCTTCCCCCCTTGCGAATAAATTCAATGTACTCTTGTATGATACACTGTCCGGCCTGCTTAGGCAAGGTCCAATCGTCAGTTTGCAAACAATCTTGATTTTGCCATGATTGACGTGTTTGTTCCCGAAGCACACTACAAAAAAAGATAAGGGGGCGCTTCCATGCCGACGGAACTTTTGACGCCGGCCCATACCGCCGGGCAGTTCATACCCGAGCTGGTATACTTCGAACCGGACGCACTGGATTATCCGAAAGGCCGGCACATATGGCAGTGGGCGAAAGCAAAAGGAATACCGTTCAAAATGACGACTTCCCATAACCGGGTAACGGGACTTCCCGGCGACAGCGAATTGGAAAAGTATAAAATCGCCAAACGCACGCTGGTCGTCGGAATCCGCAAAACGTTGACGTTCGACACCTCGAAGCCTTCCGCCGAATACGCCATTCCCATCGCTACGGGCTGCATGGGCCACTGCCATTACTGCTATCTGCAGACGACGCTCGGGGCTAAACCCTATATTCGCGTTTATGTCAATATCGACGACATACTCGCTTCGGCGAAAACATATATTGACGAACGGGCGCCGGAAGTGACCCGTTTTGAAGCGGCGTGCACGTCGGATCCGCTCGGTCTGGAGCATATTACCGGTTCGTTGAAACAGTTGATCGAATTTATGGCGGATGAAAAGTATGGAAGGCTCCGTTTCGTTACCAAGTTCCACTACGTCGATTCCTTGCTGAACGCGAGACATAACAAGCATACGCGCATCCGGTTCAGCATAAACGCCGACGATGTGGTCAAGCGTTTCGAACCGGCCACTTCACGGCTTGCCGACCGGATCGAAGCGGCGGCCAAAGTGGCGGGAGCCGGCTATCCGCTCGGTTTTATTATCGCGCCGATCATCTGGTATGAAGGATGGCAGGACGGTTATGCCGGAATGCTCCGCCGGCTTTCCGAAGCGCTGCCGGAGGAGGCGGAGCGCGATCTGACGTTCGAGCTGATTCAGCACCGCTTCACGAAGCGGGCGAAAAACATCATCCTTAAGCGGTATCCGAATACGAAGCTGGAGATGGACGAAACGAAGCGGAAATTCAAATGGGGGCGTTACGGAATCGGCAAATACGTTTACCCGAACGAACAATCGGAAGCGCTGCGCGAATTTATTTCCGAGCAAATTGCGCTCAGGTTTCCCCGGGCTACCATCGAATACTTCACGTAATGCGCATACGTCTAAAATTTAAGCCAGTCGGGCGTAATCGCATTGAACCAGATCGTAATTTTCGTCATTTGGCCGGTGTACAGCAAAATGCCGACCAAAATCATCAGTGAACCCCCGGCTTTCATGACGGCACCCGAATAGCGCAGCACCCATTTGGCCGATCCGATAAAAAAAGCCATGACAAAAAAAGGAACGGCAAATCCGAGCGTATAAGCCGAAATCAATTGCAGCCACGTTCCCGGTTCGCTCGAAGCGAGAGCGAGAATGGACGTCAATATCGGACCGACGCACGGAGACCAGCCTGCGGCAAAACCGACGCCGAAAATGAAGGAACCGAGATAGCTTGCGGGCCGGTGCTTTAACTCCAGCTTCCAGTCTCGCATCAACAGCTGCGGCTTGAATATTCCGGTAAGAATGAGTCCCATGACGATAACGAGAATAGCCGCCAGCTTGCTAATCAGCGTCCTGTACTCACGGAAAAATTCGGCGATGAAGCCGGCCACCGAGCCTAACGTGAAAAACACGACGGAGAAGCCGATGATAAAAAAGAAAGTATGCGTCATCGTCCGAATCCGCACTTCTTTCGTTGGGGAATCGTTTTTCAGGGTGCTGACGGATATTCCCGTAATATAGGATATGTAAGAAGGATATAAAGGTAAACAGCAGGGCGAAATAAAAGAAGCGAAACCCGCCCATAGTGCGATCCATACATTGACGTTGTCCATCAAAATTTCAGCCCCCGTTTCGCAATTAAAGTGGACACCAGCAAAATGATGAGAACGATCACGACCGTTGCGCCAGGAGCCAAATTCCATATTCCGGCGGCAATCAAACCGGCAATCACGGAAACTTCCGAGTAGACGATCGCCATCCACACCGAATGGCGGAATCCGCGTGCGACGATCAAGCTGCAGGCGACCGGTATCGTCAGCAGCGCCGAAACAAGCAGAGCGCCCACGATTTTGATCGCGGCGCTAATCACGAGAGCGGTAAGCAGCGTCACCATCGCGTTCAGCCGTCTCATCGGCAATCCGCTTACGCTGGCCGCATCTTCGTCGAAAGACATGAGGAACAACTCTTTGAAATGAACGAAGACGAGAACCGTAACGACGGCGGCTATGCCGAAGACGACCCACAGATCGGTTCTATTCAAAGTATATACGCTGCCGAACATATAGCTCATCACATTCATGTTGAAGCCTTTGCCCAGCGTGAACAGCAGCGTGGCGAGGGCGATTCCGCCGGACAGCATAACGGCAATCGACAGCTCCGCATACGTTTTGTACGCTTTTCGCAGCCGTTCGATCGCCAATGACGCGGCCAGCGCAAAGGCAAGCCCGACGGCAATCGGATAAACGCTGATTAATAGCCCCAGCGCGACGCCGGCTATCGTGACGTGGGCAAGCGTATCGCCGATCATCGACAGCCTGCGCAGCACTAAAAACATCCCCAGAAGCGGCGCGATGAGCCCGATGAGAACGCCGCCGACAAGCGCCCTTTGAAAAAAAGGCTCCGTAAATATAGACAACATATCCAACCCGTATTCTCCCCGATCTTAATAGGCGAGATGCGGCTCCAATTTCTCCCGCAAATCGCGCAAACTGTGAGTCAAATTCGTTTCGTCGCAATCCTCGATATCGTGTGAATGTTTTACGTAAAATTTCAGCTTCCCGCTCGTTTGCACCGGCTGCCGTCCAAGATACGATTCGATCATATCGAGATCATGGGATACGACGATGAACGTCATATTATGATGCCGGTGCATATGGCGGATCATGTGGAAAAAGCCTTCCTGCGTTTCCGCGTCGATGCCTACCGTCGGTTCGTCCAGTATAAGCAAATCGGGGTTGTTTATGAGTGCGCGCGCCAAAAACACCCGCTGCTGCTGACCGCCCGAAAGCATGCCGATGCGGCTGCCGGCAAGCTCCTCAATGCCCATCGCATGCAGCGCATCGTCGCATTTTTGCCAATCGGCTTTCGTGACGCGGCGGAACATCTTCTTCTTCCCGAACAATCCGGAAATGACCACTTCTTTCACCGTCGCCGGAAACAGCGGGTTGAACGCGTTTTTTTGCGGCACATAGCCGATCCGCTCCCAATCCCGGAACTGCGCCAGAGGCTGGCCGAACAGGCGGATATTCCCCCGATCCGGCTTAAGCAGTCCGACAATCATGCGCAGCAGCGTCGTTTTTCCGGCACCGTTCGAACCGACCAAACCGACAAAATCCCGCTGCAAAATCGTAAAGTTCAAATGATCGAGCACAGTTTTATTTTCGTATGAAAAGGATACGTCTTCCAAAGCAACGACGCTTTGATGGCAATCCTCACCGGCTGCTTGAGACCGTGGCATGGCTCATATCTCCTAACTATCGCGTCTTGTAACTCCGAAGCTTTATCGCGCGTCATATTTATTGTAAAGCTTTCAATAAATTTTGCAGCGGGATTTTGTCGGTTTGGTCGGTTCGAACGGTGCC
>JAWLCZ010000250.1:0-4197 GCA_041686835.1 Paenibacillaceae bacterium
CCCGTCTCTTCCAGCAGCGCCACGATATTGTACCATTGCTGCGGAATAAAAAAGGCGACCGACGGGATTCGGCTCACCCATTCTTTTCCGTCCGCCTCCACAATTTTCGTCTGATCGTTGATCAATACAACAAACGATTGCTCCGCATGCTCCGGCAGAAGCAGTTCGTCCGGGACGAGCCAATTTTCCATCCACATGCGATGCAGCTTTCCGTCATGCTTGAAGCTTTTGATCGTGTACCGCGAATAAATTCCCATGTCCAGCCCTTCCACCGGAACGAAATGTTCCTGTATAATAAGAAAAGCATACCTTTTCACCAAATGCAATGGCATAAAAAGTACGCTCTGTGTTATATCGCAAAAAGCAAGTCAGCCGCTGACGATGCTGAGCCGGTGAACCGCGCGCAAAAAGTCGTTGGCACGGAATCCGAGCGCTTCATATAAAGGCAGAACAATTTCATTATGCTTATCGACGGTTACCATAATTTTTCTTACGTTGCGCTGCTCGAAACGCTCTTTCATCGCTTTTACCAAAGCTTTGCCGATGCCTTGGCGCTGGTAAGCGGGAGCTACCGCAACTCTGTAGTAGTAACCTTCATTGTTGTCAATCGTCCCGATGATGATGCCGACAATCTGCTCCTGTTCGACAGCGACGAGCACCAGTTCGCTGTCCCACGACAATTGTCTTGCAAAAGCCTCCATTGTTTCTTCACAGCATTGTTCGGACAATACCGTCTCCAGAAGCTCCGTGACGGCTGCGTAATCCGACAATTGAAAAGTACGAATCCACATAATGAAGTCTCTCCCCGGATATCAAATAATCTATATTCTTTTAAAATACGACAAAAAACGCGATATTCCTGCTAAATTGTTAAAAAAACTTTAAAAATATTAAATTAATATTAAATACCTCTTGAAAGCGCTTTAATTTGGCGTTTTCCTCTTCAGGAATAAAAAGGAAAGGTGCGGGAACAATCAATATAAAGGATCGAATAAAGCCGGGGGTTTGACGATGCAAAGAAGGAATGACAAGCAGCGGAAGTGGAGCGATCTGCTCCAGAAAGTTCAAGAAGCGCTAGGTTCTCCTTCTGATCTGGTCTGCAGGGCTGTGTTGGTAAAGGAAGAAACCGTACAGTGTATGTATCTGGAGTCTCTGGTGGATAAACCGATGATCGACGATTATATCCTGAAATCGTTGATGGGCGGCACTTTCTCTGAAGTGGAACAACCTTATGACAACGGGAACCGTTTTGTTCATGATCTTCCATTCTCGTCCGCAGATCCGGAACAATTGCTGCAGCGTACGGTCGATGCTTTGCTGACGGGTCAATGTGTGCTGGTCGATTCCTTAATGGAAAAAATTCGTCTGATTAATGTGATCAGTCCGAAACATCGCCAAATTGAAGAGCCGAAGTCGGAATCGACGGTACGCGGTCCACACGAAGGGTTCACGGAAAATATCGATATGAATATCGGCTTGATCCGCAAAAGACTCCGGAATTCGCGCCTCAGGTTTGAAAAACTGACGATCGGAAATCAGACCCATACGACCGTGATGTTGGTATATATGCACAACATCGCTCCGGATGCATTGGTCCGGGAAGCGAGACGACGGCTTCGGGCGATCCGGACGGACAGCGTCCTGGAAAGCGCCTATATTGAAGAATATATTCAAGACCGGATGTGGAGCCCTTTTCCGACGCTCAACAATACGGAAAAACCGGATGTGGTGACGGCGCAACTGCTGGAGGGGAAAGTGGCCGTCATGGTTGACGGGACACCCAACGCACTGCTTGCCCCGATGACGTTTTTCGAATTTTTCAGTTCACCGGAAGATTATTACCAACGGGCGGATATCGCCACGTTTATCCGCTGGATTCGTCTCGTTTCTTTTTTTATTGCCGTATTTGTGCCTTCCTTGTATGTGGCCGTCACCACTTTTCATCAGGAGTTGCTGCCCACCCAACTGCTGATCAACTTGTCGGTGCAAAGAGAAGGTGTTCCCTTGCCGTCCCTGACGGAAGTTTTGCTGATGGAAGTCGTGTTCGAAATTATCAGGGAAGCGGGGCTTCGCATGCCTAGAGCGGTCGGTCAGGCGCTTTCGATCGTCGGAGCCATCGTGCTCGGACAAGCGGCGGTGGAAGCCGGTCTGATCTCCGCCGCGATCGTGATTGTGGTAGCCGTAACGGGCATCGCCTATTTTGTTGTTCCCGTATACAGTTTCGGCATCTCTCAGCGCCTGCTCCGTTTTTCGTTCGTGCTGCTGGCCGGGTTTATGGGATTGTTCGGCATCCTGTGCGGCGTGCTCTTTCTGGTTGCCCACCTGGTGTCGCTCAAATCGTTCGGCGTCCCGTACTTGGCTCCCGCAGCACCGGGCAACGGATCCGACTGGAAAGAAGTGTTCGTCAGAGTGCCGAGACCTTGGATGAATCCCAATCCATTGCCCCGGTTTATGCAAAGTTTTAAAAGAAGGAAGTGACCGGGGGGGTGAAAATGGTGCGAATGCAATCGACACTGAAAACGTTCGTCGCGTTTGCTTTGATGTCCGTCTTTCTGACCGCCTGCTGGGACAAGATCGAAATTAACGAACTGGCGATCGCCAGCATGGCCGGGGTGGACATCGATCCGGAAACCGGCAAGAAAACGGTTTATTATCAGATCATCAATCCTTTGAGCGGCGCTACCGCCGGAGGAACGCCAAGCGCAGACATGTCACCCGTATACACCTACGAAATCAGCGGCCAGTCTTTTGGAGAGATCAAATCGATGGCTAATAAGCTCTTGTCGCGCAAGCTTTTTGTCGCTCATTATAAGGCGGTTGTCATATCGCAAAGAGCGGCCGAATACGGTATACGCGATATCGTGAATCTAATCGAAGTGCAGCCGAACGTCCGGTCTTCGATCCCCATGCTGGTCGCGGACGGCCCGGTATCGCAAATCATGAGGACATACTCCCTGCTGGAACGTCTTCCTGCGGATGCCGTTGAATCCAGGTTACATTTCTTGAACACGGATTCGTTGATCGTGGGCAAGCATATCAGGGTGAAAGATGTCAGTGAACGGATGCAAAAATCAGAGATGATCGTATTGCCCATGATCAAGGAGAAACCGGGAAACGTGTCTCAACACAGCGGCGAAAGAGCGTCAGACATCAATGCCAATAAAAGCAATTTTCTGATCGGAGGAGGAGCCGTATTTCGCGGATACCGGATGGCAGGCCGGCTCAACGATACGGATTTGATATGGTACCATTTGCTGACCGGAAACAAGGGTCAACAACCAAAACTGTTTCAAGTGGACGGGAAGCGAATAACCGTGGTGATGAAACAAGTCCGTTTTGACCGATCGGCAACCTGGCGCCGCAACAAACCTGTCGTAACGATCAATATGGAACTCCGGCTTTCAACCGGTTTGGCCACCGAATATCTCCCGCAATCCTGGGATGAAGCGAAACGGCTTGAAAGGAAGTTGGCGCAATCTGTCACACATGAATTATACGCATTCTACAAAAAAACGAAAAAGAAAGGATGGGATCTGCTGGGGATCAAGAAGACGGTGGAACGGACCTTGCCTCAAAACGATCCCGGCAGCGGCGGTTTGAACGACGTGGAGGTGATCATCAACGTGGATGCCAAATTTCAGCGTATAGGGAGCATTAACAAACGATTCTAGGAGGGAAACGGGATGTATGCCGGAATCATATCACGCTGGCAGTTTTATCTGCTGGCGGTCAACTATACCCTGGGTACCACTTTATTCGTGTTGATCCAGAGTCTGATTGAACAAGGCAAGCAGGATGCGTGGCTGATGCCTTGGTGGGCGGGGACGTTTGGCATGGTTGTCCCCCTTGTCTGGTTTCTCCTTTATCGTCATTACCCCGGCAAAAGCTTGGCACAAATCCCGATTGCGGCGTTGGGATTCCCTCTGGGCATGGTGGTTTCCATACTGTATTTCCTGTTTTTTTGCATCCTGGCCGGATGGGTGCTGCGGAATCTGAGCGATTTTTTGAACGGCACCTTTATGCCGGAAACGCCCATGAGCGTTTTTCATGTCATGTTTTTGTTCGTTGCCTCCTACACTGCTGCCCTGGGTGTCGAAACCATCGCGAGGTTGAATCAGTTAATCACTCCATTTTTGTTTTTTCCGTTTTGGCTCGTTCTGTTTCTGGCCATTAAAGATTGGCAATGGGAAAGATTCC
>JAWLCZ010000251.1:0-4105 GCA_041686835.1 Paenibacillaceae bacterium
ATGAAGGTGCTTCCTGTCCCGGGCTCGCTCGTTACGGATATTTCCCCTCCGAGCAAGTGGCAAAACCGTTGGCTGATTGCCAGACCGAGACCGGTACCGCCATACTTGCGCGTCGTCGAAGAATCCGCTTGTACGAAGGGTTGGAACAATTTCCCGATTTGGTCCGAACTCATCCCGATCCCCGTATCTTCAATTTTGAATGCATACCCGTTCCGCGATCTCCGCGTTTCCTTATATACCTCTAGCGTTACTGAACCGTCCTTCGTGAATTTCACGGCATTGCTTATTAAATTGAGTAAAATTTGTCTCAGCTTCGTCGCATCCGTCCACATCTCGCCATCCGCGATTCGGCTTTCCATCCGGTTTCCGTTCGATTCCACAAGCGGTTTGACCGTGGTCAACACATCTTGCAAAAGAGGCGCCAAGTGAATGGATTCGTAGTACACTTCCATCTTCCCGGATTCAATCTTGGAGATGTCCAAAATATCGTTAATAAGCGCAAGGAGATGTTTGCCCGACTTCGTAATTTTCGACAGATCGTCGGCAAATTGCGGCTGCTCCATATCCGCGGCTTCTTCCGCCAACATTTCACTGTATCCTATAATGGCATTCAGCGGCGTACGAAGCTCGTGGCTCATATTGGCCAAAAATTGGCTTTTCGTCTGGTTCGCCCGCACGGCTTCGTCGCGAGCCTTTTCCAGTTGAGCGGTCCTTTCCTGCACCAATTCTTCCAAATGCTCGTTCAACTTTTGCAGCTTCTCGTTCATAGCGTAGATTTCAGCCGTTTTGGCCATGATTTCCGTATCCTTGCTCAACAGCCGTTTCGAAATGAACATACCGAATAACGACAGACCAAGCGTAAATAACGTGCCGGCCGCAATCAGATAAGCGAGACGCTTCTGTTCCAGCAGAATGCCCGAGCCGTCCGCATGGTGATCCGCATAAAACTGCGCGGCCTCCATCCCTGTATAATGCATGCCGACGATCGCCGCGCCCATGATGAGCCCGCTTGCGAATTTCTTCCATGCCTGGCTTCCCTCTTGGTTGTTCCGGAAATAAAAAGAGAGCCACAGCGCGGCAATCGAGGCGACGACCGCAATCAGAATGGAAACGATAAATAATGACGGCTTATACACAATGCGAATCTGCATAGCGGCCATGCCGATATAATGCATCGCGGAAATGCCGGTTGCGAGCAGCAGCCCTCCCGCGATCAGCCGCCGCATATTCATTTGATTCCGGCCGACGATATGCAGCGCGGCGAACGAAGCAAGGACCGCCGCGACCACGGAATACAAAATATAACTCAAGCTGTAGGCTACCGGCACGGGAAGCGTGAACGCCAGCATCCCGACGAAATGCATCGACCAGATGCCCATTCCCATCGCCACGGCGCCGTATGAAATCCACAGCCATCGCGTCCGCCCCTTGGTTCCGCTCACCTTCCCTACCAAATCCAACACGTTATATGAAGCGGCCGTCGCTACCAAATACGAAACGATAACCAGAATCATGTCATACATCCCGTGAATATGCTCGTGATGCATGTGCCCCCCCCTCCCTGTCTATCTCAAAGGAAACGACGATATTCTCCATCTTTTTCCTTGAAAATTATACCACGATATCCTACTGATTTCCTACTTCAACTCTACCAGGGATGAGGTTGATTCTATCGTCATCATCCCGTGTGCGACAATCCCATGCACCCAGCCGCTGGTGTGAATCGAACGGCTTCTTGGCGGGAGCAGACGCTCTCATCTTGTCGAGATAGGCGGTCTTGGGGGTTATTATATATGAAGCCTCTAAACAGTAACTAAACATTTTCGACAACATTTGAGTCAAGTAATGATAGCGTTTGATCTGCTCATCCATGTATCCAATATCGCTCACAGGATTCCCGTTCAGGTTCACGTGATTCACGGCGGATAAGGCATGCGGCTGGATATTTTCTCGGCGGGGAATCCGATTGAACGACCCCCTCACTCTTGATGTTAAAGTCCGGATGATGAAGGAATACTGGCGAAAACAAAAGCTTCCGGACAAGTTGTATGCGAAAGGGCTCCTGTATCAATTCGTGCATGAATTGACGAGCCAATTGGATGCGCAAAATGCGGCGGAGAAAGGGTATGCCCTAGTAGATCAAGCGATCCGATATATGCAGGAAAATTTCGCGAAGCCAATTTCAGTCGATAACCTTGCCGGACGATTGGGATGCAGCGCCAGCTATTTGACGCGTCTATTCAAAAAACAGGCGGGAACGACTCCAAACGACTATCTCATCCAGATTCGTATCGACTACGCCAAAAGAGCGCTGCTTGAGACAGATGCAACGCTTCAAGAGATCGCAGTAAGCATCGGTTATTCGGACGCATATTACTTCAGCCGTATGTTCAAAAAGCAAACAGGAGCAGCCCCTTCTCGCTTCAGATGTAGACAGACGATGCCCGACAGGGTTCAGAATAGTCCATGGGATCGTCCCGAAAATGGCATTGTCCCCTCCATACCACCCCGCTATAATGTCGATGATAATGATTATCATCTGTGGGAAGGGAGCTATTTATCGATGCATAAAGAAGTAAAGCTGCCGGTGGCTGCTGCGGTACTCCTGAGCATGTCTCTGTTGATCGGTGGTTGCGCCGGTTCGTCAGGTCCTTACGAATCGCCCATTGCGGCCGGATCTCCGGCAGCCGGTGAGAGCCGTGTCTCGACACAGCAACCGGGAACAAAAGTTGTACAGCATCTGATGGGAGAGAGCGAGATTCCCGGCAAACCGCAGCGGATCGCGGTGACCGGACTGGAGGATATCATGCTGGCTCTTGACGTTCCTATGGTGCAAGCGCAATCGATGGCAGGGCACTATTTATACGAGACCTTGCAAGAGAAGAACATACCGGTGATCTACACCCCTGATGGCTTGAATTACGAGGCTATCCTCGACGCCCAACCGGATTTGATCGTTGCGAATCTGTTGGCCTCAGATACAGAATCGTACAACAGTCTGAGCAAAATCGCGCCAACCATCGTGCAAGACCGCGGAGATTGGAAAACCTCCATTGTTGCGATCGGCAAGGCGATCGATCGGGAAGAACAGGCGAATGCCGTCATTCAGACATATGCAGAAAAGCTGCAGCAAGCGAAAGCATCCATCGTTCAAGCCGTAGGAGCAGACAATTCGGTTGTGTTTATCCGCCCTTCTTCGAAGGATGCTCAGATATTTTTCCCGGGGTTCGCTTATACAAGCATCATTTACAATGAATTGGGCTTGACTCCGGATTCGACATTGTCGCACTTGGAGGAACAAAATAAGAAAGGAGCCTGGGGGACCACCGTGTCGCTTGAAATTTTGCCTGAATTAACCGCCGACCATTTGTTTGTTACGCTGGGAGGTCTTATGATCTGGAGGAAAATTATCAAAACGCATTGAACGAACTGAAAGAATTGGAAAAATCGAAAGTATGGCAGGATATCCCCGCTGTCAGGCAAGGTCACGTATACGTTGTGTCGGCCAGACATTGGATGCTGAACGGACCGACGGCCGACAGCATGAAAATTGACGATGTCGCCGCCGCTCTGACCTCGCGATAATGAGCAGAAATCGGCATCACAGCAGAGAACAACAGGCACCCGTCGAACGGATCCGGTGAACGCATGAATAGACCGTCATTCGGAAGTGGGCGGCGACAGTTTTATATAACGCCAAACTGGCAAGACTGACTGTTGAAGCGAGTAACCAACGATTTGGGTGAAGCATATGGCAATCGTTCTTTATCTTTCAATGTCAGTTGTTCTCTTGTTATCTGTTATTTATTTACCATCCAAAATGAGTCCGCTTGAAAAAACGCTCATCTGGATGATCACCGCTTTCCTGAATCAGACCATTACCGCGATCATTGCAGTAAATTTTGAGTGGATTCAACCCTCCGACGACATACTGCTGACTTTCGCTAATTTCTTCAAGGAGGTCTTGGTGTCTCCCAGCCTTATTGTGATTTTGTTGAATGTTATCAGCGAACAAAAACTCATCAACAAGGCGCTATTATTTCTTATATTCATGTCATTACTTGTGCTAAACGATCAAACCGCCCATTGGTTTGAGACGTTCACA
>JAWLCZ010000252.1:0-4094 GCA_041686835.1 Paenibacillaceae bacterium
ACGTTGCGGAAAAAGTCGGAGTATCCAAGACGACGGTATCCCGCATTCTGAACGGCAACTATGCCCATACGACGGAAGAAACGAGAAAAAGGGTCCTTGAAGCGATCGAGGAACTTGATTATCGACCCAATGCGCTGGCCAAAGGACTCAAATCGATGAGAACGAATGTTATCGGCATTGTACTGTCCAATTTGAAAAATCCTTTTTGGACGTCAGTCCTGGAAGGGGTGGAAGATGCTTGCCGCGCCGCCGGATATAATTTGATGATTTGCAACTCGGATGAAGATCCGGGACTGGAAGAACAGTACGTAAAACAATTTCAAACGCGGCAGGTGGACGGGATTGTGATGAATCCGACCGTCCGCAATGCCGGATTATATAAAAAACTGGCAGATACGAAATACCCTCTGGTAGTCGTCAATCGCAAAATTCCGGGCTTGGAAACGCACCACGTCGTGGTGGACAATGTGAAGGGCGCTTATATCGCTGTCGATCATTTGTTGAAAAACGGAAGAAAAAAAGTAGCGGTTTTTTCATATTTGAATCCTTATGTAAGCACGTGGAAGGAACGGCTGGACGGGTACAGATCGGCGATGCTGGCTAACGGCTATTCAGAAGATGATTTCAGAATTGTGGAGGCGGATCAGCAAACCGGGAAGATGAAGGAGGCGGCATTGCGTTTTTTGCGGGAGCATCCGGATACGGACGCGATTTTTTCCACCAATAATATGATTACGCTGGAAACGATCGAAGCGGTCAAGCAGTTGAATTTTAAAATACCGGACCATATTGCGATTATCGGTTACGATGAGACGGTCTGGTCCAAGCATCTCGATCCGCCGCTCACGATTATCCGGCAGCCGGGATATGAGATGGGACAAATCGCTGTGCAAACTTTAATCAGAACGATTCAAGCGAAAAGAAAACCGAAGCCGCAAACCGTTGTACTGGAGCCGGAATTAATCGTGCGGAAATCGTGCGGAACCGTTACGGATTCTCAGGCCATCTGTTGATTACGAAAGGGGGTGAGCAAACCGGCGGAGTATCTTGTTGCGATGGCCGGAGGTTTCTGAAGGCAAATTGAAATGAAAGCGTTTAAAACAAATGAGAGGAGTCGGGAAAGATGGCTAAGGATGATCGACAAGAAATTTTGGAATTGTACAAAGATCTTCGGGTGACGGATGTGCGCGACGGGTTGGACTGGAACATGATGCATCATTACGGATCCGTCCACTACAGCATTCGCCCGCTGTTCCGCACCCGTGCGGTCGGCATTGCCAGGACGGCGCGCTATGTTCCTTACGACAAACCGGTGCCGCACATGACGCCGGAAGAGTATACGGAATGGGTGTCGTGGTACTACAGGGAGATTTGTCCGGAACCGTGGCAGAAGGAAGTGGAACCCGGCGATTTCATATGTATCGACCAAAGCGGAGTCGACGTAGGTCTGATGGGATCGAACAATACGCTGAACGGATTCAGGAACGGAGTCCGCGGATATGTGACAAACGGCGGGGTAAGGGATACGGATGAGGTGATTCTGCAAAAAATTCCGTTCTGGTCCAAGTTTGTTTCCCAAGGCATGGATCAAGGAAGAATCCGCTATGACGCGCACAATGTACCCGTCAATATCGGAGGGGTGACGATACATCCCGGGGATGTGATTGTGGCGGACGGAGACGGAGTGGTCGTCGTTCCCCGCACAATGGCCTACGATGTAGCCAAATATGCGCATCAGGAGCTGAGAAAAGACAAGGCCGGAAGAAGAAAGCTTTACGAAGCCATGGGTTGGGAACTGGATCATACGGTGAAATAAGGGAACATGCCGATCGGCGTTCTATTCAAAAAAAGGGCCATTCGAAAGAGTTTTATACAAACTTCTTTCGAATGACTTAAGAAATTTCTCGTATATTCCATATTACTCGTTTTATTAAGGAAAATCAAATGGGGCCATGATGAACGGAAGGAGAGTGCTGAATGGGATCCGGACGTGTCGGTTTTATCGGTCTCGGGGCGATGGGCCTGCCGATGGCGAAAAATCTTTTGAAAAGCGACTATGAACTGCATGTGGCAGCCCACAGAAACCGGGAGCCAGTAGAAATGCTTAAAAAACGGGGAGCGATTGAGCATTCCTCCGTTTCCGGTATCGTCTCGCGCTGCGGCGTTTTGATCAGTATTTTGCCTGCGGATAAAGAAATGCAGGAGGTGCTGCTTTCCGATCAACTGCTGGATCGTATGACTTCCGAACATGTACTGATAGAAATGACCTCGGGATCGCCCGCAATGATGAAAAATATTGACGCTGTTTATCGTGAAAAGGGGATTCGCGTTCTGGACGCGCCGGTCAGCGGAGGAACGAACGGAGCCGAGAAAGGAACGCTGACCGTCATGGCGGGCGGAGATCCGGAAGTGCTGGAAGAAACCCGACCTGTTTTGGAAGCCGTCGCGCAGCGTATTTACCGGGTCGGTCCTGTCGGCGCGGGAAAAGCGATAAAGGCGATAAATCAAATGCTGGCGGGCATTCATATGATCGCCGCCGCGGAAGCGGTCGCTCTGGCCGAGGAAATGAAAATGGATCTGAACGTGTTAAAACAAGTGATCGGAAGCAGTTCGGGGGCTTCATGGATGCTGATGAACAAGCTGGACAGTTTGGCGAACAGGGATTTTGCGCCCGGATTCAAGCACAAGTTAATGAAAAAAGACATGCAAATTGCCGTCGAAGAAGGAACGGACAAAGCCTTGCCGCTTGCTTCATTCGCTTTGCAGCTGTATAAAATGACCGAAAAAGAGATGGGGGAGCAGGATTTCTCTGCAATCAGCAAATTCATTCTTTCTTGAGAGAGGATAAAGTCTATGGAAAATATCGGTTTTCGTATACTTCCCCTCACCCGCAGGCCGGAGAAACGCGTGCTGGAACGTTTCGAAGGTGTGTCAACGCCCCTGATCAGCGATAATATGAACCGTTTGCAAGGCACGTCCCCCGAACTGCGTCCGTTTCACCGAAGCGGAAAGCTGCTAGGAACGGCATTCACCGTCAGAACGAGATCGGGCGATAATCTGATGGTACATAAGGCGATTGACTTGGCGCTGCCCGGAGATGTGATCGTCGTCGATGCAGGAGGAGAAACGACTCAGGCGATTGCCGGGGAAATCATGATGCGTTTGGCTTTAAAGAAAGGGCTGGCCGGTTTCGTCATTGACGGTGCGATTCGCGATACTTCCGCCTTTCGCCGGGATGATTTTCCCTGCTTTGCCAAGGGCGCCACTCACCGGGGACCTTACAAAGAGGGACCGGGGGAGATTAACGTGCCTGTTGCCGTCGCAAATATGGTCGTTCACCCCGGCGACATTATCGTTGGGGATGACGACGGAGTGGTAGCCGTACCTTTGGACTTTGCGGAACAAATGATCGACTTGGTCACGAAACAGCAGGAAAGGGAGCAGCGCATATTGGAGTCCATTGATAACGGAACCGTTGACCGGAGCTGGGTGGATGAAACGCTGCGGCAAAAAGGATGTGCGTATTGGTGAGCCGCAGTTTCCATTGGAAGTCTCTCGAAAACTTTTGCGCCACCCTGTTTGAAAAAGCGGGGGTTCACGCCGCGGAAGCGAGAATGATCGCCGAATCGCTCGTTCAGGCCGATCTTCGGGGAGTTGATTCGCATGGCGTGGTGCGAACTGATATCTATTTGCGCAGATTGGAAGCGGGTATGGTCAATACGGGCGGAACGATGAAAGTGAAAGCGGACGGTCCCGTGATCCGGTTGGACGGCGATAACCATTTCGGGGCGGTGGTCGGAAACAAAGCGGTCGAATTGGCCCTGGACGCCGCAAAAAAGTACGGGAGCGCCGTGGTTGGCGTGAAGGCTTCCAACCATTTCGGAACGTGCGCCTATTATTTGTTAAAAGCGATCAGGCATGATGTCATCATGATCGTGTTGTCCAACGCTTCGCAAACGATGCCTCCCGTAGGGGGGATCCGCCCCTTCCTCGGCACGAATCCGTTTTCTATCGGAATCCCCGCGGGAAAACATAATCCTTTTATTCTGGATATGGCCACCAGCGTTGTGGCCAGAGGGAAAATTATCGTCGCC
>JAWLCZ010000253.1:0-4057 GCA_041686835.1 Paenibacillaceae bacterium
GAGAAACGTAAAGATGGCGAGCGCAGCCAGCGCCGGCTTAATGAGCGGCAAAATAACGCGTGTATAGATCGTCCACCGGTTCGCACCGTCCACAATCGCCGCTTCCTCCAAATCTTTCGGGATGCCCATGACGAACTGGCGCAGCAGGAACACCCCGAACGCGTTAAAGAGCGAGGCCGGCACGATAATCGCCAAATGCGAATCCAGCCATCCGATCTGCTTCATCATGAGATATAGCGGGATGATCGTCACCTGTCCCGGTATCATCATCGTCGCCAAGAAAAGAACGAAGATGACGTCGCGGAACGGAAAGCGGATTTTCCCGAACGCGTACGCGGCCATCGAACAGGTGATGAGCTGGCTCGTCACGACGATGACATTAATGTAGAAGCTGTTGAAGTAGGCCCGACCGAAAGGCAGGGCGTTGAGCGAATCGCGGAAATTCGTCCATACCCACGGATCGGGAATCCATTTCGGCGGGACGAGGAAAATTTGCGATATATCTTTCAACGAGCTTAAAATCATCCAGATGAACGGCAAGGTCATAATGAACGCACCGATAATGAGCACAAGGTGCAGCAGCCCCGTCGTCAAGTAGCTGCTTATGCCTTTGTTTTGCATCATGTTCCCTCCTTCAAAGTTTTTCGAAAGAAAAACTTTCTTCGTAAGCAATGGCAGTTTTCTATGTAGAAAACCGCTTCTTAAGCAGCGGCCTGGTTTTCCGCATGAAAACCTTACTCCGCAAGCATGTTATCCCTCGTAGTGCACCCAACGTTTCGACGCGTACATTTGAATCAAGGTGAGCACCAGGATGATGGCGAACAGAATAAACGCGGCGGCCGAGCTTTTGCCGAACGAAAAGTCGACGAACGCCAGCTCGTAGATGTGATACACCATCGTATAGCTCGCTTTCGCCGGTCCGCCGGACGTCATGACGAAGGCAGTGTCGAACACCTGGAACGAGCCGATGATCGACATGATCGTGACGAAAAACGTAGTCGGCGACAACAGCGGAAGCGTAACGTAGCGGAACTGGTGCCATTTGTTCGCGCCGTCGATTTGCGCCGCTTCGTAATAGGTGGCCGAAATTCCTTGCAGGCCGGCGAGGAACAATACCATGTTGCCGCCGATGCCTCCCCAAATGGCAACCATGGCGATCGCAGGCATAACGAAGCGCGTGTCGGTCAGCCACTGCGGCCCCTGGATGCCGAACCATTCGCGCAGGTAGACGTTAATGAGGCCGAAGTCCGCATTGAGCAGCCACAGGAACACGACCGCTACGGCAACGGAGCTCGTGACGACCGGCGCGAAATAAAACACCCGGTAAATGATCTTTCCCCGCACTTTGTTCAAGGCGACGGCAATCAACAGCGCAAGAATAATCGTGCCCGGCACGACCAGTATCGTATAGTAAATCGTATTGATGAGCGCTTTTTGAAACTCGTCTTTGTCCTGGAGTTGCTCGATGAAATTGGACAAGCCGACAAACTGCTTCTCCCCGAACCCGTCCCATTTCATCATGCTGAGCCCGAGCCCCGAGATAAGCGGAATGAGCGAAAATAACAGCAGCCCGATAAATTGGGGGAAGATGAAAAAGTATCCCCACAGGATGTCGGACGTTCGTTTTTTCATATGAACACCAACCTTTCATCGCAATAATAAGGAAGGAAGGGCACCCGCGTTATCGGCATCCTTCCTCCCTGATACTCTCGATTGTTACAATCCCGAGACTTTACTTGCCGGCTTTATAATCCGCAATCTTCTTGTTCGCTTTCTCGTCAATCTTCTTGAGCGTAGCTTCCAAGTTTCCGTTTTTCAGCCAGAGCGCTTCCAGTTCGGAAGTAATGTCGCTGCTCAGTCCGGGAATTCCCGCTTCTTCACGGTATAACGCGTATCCTTTTTCGCGGGCATCCAAGAAGTATTTAGCATGTTCCGGCAGATTGCCTTCCAATACGACCTCGTCGGCTCCCGCTACAGAAGGCACCGCGTTGCCGCCGCCCTGCAGACGGAAGATTTGACCTTCCTTGGATACGAATTCGCTGATGAACTGATACGTTTCTTTCGGATGCTTCGTATTTTTGTTCATAACCATGTAGGCCGTCGGGATACCGGCCGGCTCGAGCTTGTTGCCCGTATTCGTCGGCCACGGCACGATGTCGAATTCAAGAGCGGAGTTTTTCTTGAAGACCGGCAAGTACCAGCGTCCTGCGCCGACAAAACCGACCTGGTTGGACATGAACATCGCGTCGCCGCCTTGGCCTTTCGGCAGCGTGCCGGCAAACGTCATATTTTTCGCCTGAACGTTATCGTATAAGAATTTAAACGCTTCGACCGCTTTCGGATCCGTCGTCGCGACATATTTTCCGCTTTCATCGAATATTTTGCCGCCGTTAGTTGTCACCCAGCTGTAGTAGTGGCCCCACCAGTTATCCAGGACGTAACCGTATTTGCCGGTTGCGCGGATTTTTTCCAGAATGCCTTTGAACGTATCCCAGTTCCACTGTCCTTTTTCGTACAGATCGGCGGGCATTTCCGTAACGCCGGCATCTTTCAGCACTTTTTTGTTATACCACAGAATCATCGGGTTGCAGTCGACGGTGATTCCCCATATTTTTCCGTCCGCCGTTTTTGCGGCGCCCCACAAGCCTTCGAAGAAATCGGAAGGTTTGACTTTGCTGTCGGCGCCTTCCATTAAAGGAGTCAGCTCTTCAATGCTTTTGTTCTCAATCAATTTGATAATGAAGCCGTCGCCTGCGTAAAAGGCGTCAGGAGCGGTTCCGCCGGCCAATTGCGTCAAAATCTTTTGATCGTATTCGCCCGGAATCGGAATCAATTCCACTTCTACGTCGGGATGCTTCGCGTTATAATCTTTTGTAAATTCCTGGAAACGTCCCAACTCGCCCGGGTTGCCCCATGTGGCCCATTTGATCTTTACTTTTTCTCCTGAGGACTGTCCGGAATTATCCGATCCGGCACTCTTGTTTTCCTCCTGATTTGCCGTACCGGCCTGATTGCCGCCTCCCCCGCTGCCGCATGCCTGAAGCAACGGCACAAGGACAAGCGCAAGCACCAGAGCCAGCATCGCGAATTTTGTTTTCGTTTTCATTTTTTTCCCCCCGTATAAATGATTTTGAAAACGTTTTAATTTTATTATGGGCATGAAAAAAATGAAACCGCTTTTATTCCGAAATGGTGTCATGTTTTCCGATAATTCGGAAAGAAGATGACAACACGGATCAAGGTATGACAATATTTTACATTCACACTAGAAAGACCCCGTTTTGCGTTCAACGAGGTCTTACCTGACTTTTCAAAACCGTTCTAGCCTTTAATTCCGGACAACGTGACGCCTTCAATGATGTAGCGCTGCCCGATAATGTACACGATCAGCACGGGGACGATTGCGATCGCCGAACCGGCCATCATGAGCGTCCAGTCGGTAATGTACATTCCGCGGAACAGGTTCAGCATGAGCGGCACGGTAAACTTCTCGGTGCTGTTCAAGAAGATGAGCGGACCGAAAAAGTTGTTCCACATGCCGAGAAACGTAAAGATGGCGAGCGCCGCCAGCGCAGGCTGGATAAGCGGCAAAATGACGCGCGTATAGATCGTCCACCGGTTCGCTCCGTCCACAATCGCCGCTTCCTCCAAATCTTTCGGGATGCCCATGACGAACTGGCGCAGCAGGAACACCCCGAACGCGTTAAAGAGCGAAGCCGGCACGATAATCGCCAAATGCGAATCCAGCCATCCGATCTGCTTCATCATGAGATAGAGCGGGATGATCGTCACCTGTCCCGGTATCATCATCGTCGCCAAGAACAGCACGAAGATGGCGTCGCGGAACGGAAAGCGGATTTTCCCGAACGCATATGCGGCCATCGAACAGGTGATGAGCTGGCACGTCACGACGATGACGTTGATGTAGAAGCTGTTGAAGTAGGCCCGCCCGAAAGGGAGGGCGTTGAGCGAATCGCGGAAATTCGTCCATACCCACGGATCGGGAATCCATTTCGGCGGGACGAGGAAAATTTGCGATATATCTTTCAACGAGCTT
>JAWLCZ010000254.1:0-4002 GCA_041686835.1 Paenibacillaceae bacterium
GGCGATACTGGATCAGTGGCATGGGCATCCGGCGACGATGCTGTTCTATGAAGCGCCTCATCGGGTGGAAGCGACGCTCGGGATCATGCTGGAGCGATGGGGCGATCGCCGGGCGGTGCTGGCGAGGGAGCTGACCAAGCGGTATGAAGAGTTCGCGAGAGGCACACTATCCTCTTGTCTGCAGCATGTGAAGGCAGCGGGTGCGATGGGAGAGTACTGCCTGCTGGTGGAGGGGAATGCCGAGCCTGCGGGGAGCCGTAACGAGTTGCCGGAATGGTGGCTGGAGTTGACGCCTGCGGAGCATGTCGCCGCCTATGAAGAGCGAGAAGGCATGTCGCATAAAGAAGCGCTGAAGAAGGCGGCGGTGGACCGGAACGTGCCGAAGCGGGAGCTGTACAACGCCATTCACCGGGAAACCTGACGCCCGGAGGTCCGCACAAAAAAGGTGCCTATACCCGAGCAACGGTGCTCCGTCAGCGGGTATAGGCCAATGTAAGGAGATATAAAAAGGTTAGAATTAACAAAGTGATACTGCTATTATATACTATTTCTCTTATTTTGTCACAGGGGTTGGCATTTCTTTTAGACAATCATTACAAACAATTTTTCCCTTGAAATAAGAGACGTTATCAGCGTTGCCGCAGAAGATGCACGCAGGCTCATATTTTTTGAGCATGATCCGTTCGCCGTCAACGTAAATTTCGAGTGCATCCTTCTCGCCGATGCCAAGCGTTCTGCGCAATTCGATCGGAATAACAACGCGACCCAATTCATCAACCTTGCGGACAATACCAGTAGATTTCATCATATGAAAGACTCCTCCCAATCTTTTGGAAAAAATGCAATGAAAAATATATCGCCATAATTCGACATAATTTTTATATGTTTCTATGATACCAAGCATTCCCATAATAGTCAATGCACATTGACGCGTTTCAAAATGCTTGTCGATAAAGGGTTTTTCTATCGTTATCAAAGATTCATATTTGATAAAAAACGACATGGAGAATCGACGAATTATGATGAAATATGTTGAAAAATGTCGAATTAAGTCATAGTCGGGAGGGTTTAGAAAATGGGAATATGGCCTGAAGAAAAGGTGTTCAAGGATCCTGTACATAAGTATATTTATGTGCAAGAGCCCGTAATTTGGAAGCTTATTAATACGAAAGAATTCCAGAGGCTGCGGCGCATTCGGCAGCTGGGGACGTCCTACCTGACCTTCCACGGCGCGGAGCACAGCCGGTTCTCTCATTCGCTCGGCGTCTATGAGATGGCCCGCAAAATTATCAGCCAATTCGAACGGAACGGTTACGAGGATTGGCCGAAAGAAGAGAAGCTTCTATGCCTATGCGCGGGGCTGCTGCACGATATCGGACACGGCCCGTTCTCGCACTCGATCGAGACGGTGTTCGGGGAGCATCACGAGCGCTGGTCCTGCCGCATCATCCAGGGAGATACCGAGGTCAACCGCATATTGCGGGAAGTCGACGCGTCCTTCCCGGACCAGGTTGCGGCCGTCATCTGCAAGACGTACCCGAAGGAGATCGTCGTGTCGCTTGTGTCCAGCCAATTGGATGCCGACCGGATGGATTATTTGCTCCGAGACGCGTATTGTACGGGCGTCAGCTACGGCATGTACGATTTAGAGCGCATCCTGCGCGTTATTCGGCCGTTCCAAGGGAAGCTGGTGGTGAAGGAGAGCGGCATGCATGCCGTAGAGGATTATTTGACGTCGCGGTATCACATGTACTGGCAGGTTTATTTTCACCCGGTGACCCGGAGCTCCGAGATTATTTTGCGGAATATTTTTACCCGCGCCAAAGCATTGTATGATCATGGTCATCCGCTCGCGTTCATGACAGATCCGCTGCGTCAATTATTTGAAGGGACCCTGTCCGTTGATTCGTACCTCACGCTGGATGAAGCGTTGGCGCAGACTGCATTTTCGATGTGGATGAACGACAGCGATCCGATTCTTGCCGATATGTGCGCCAGATTTCTGAACCGGAAGCTCTTCAAATACGTAACCAAGACCGAGTTGGATGAAAGCTTGCTTGCGCAGGTGAGGGAATCGATTCGGCGGGAGGGCTTCGATCCGGCTTATTATCTGCAGGTCGATTTTCCGGTGGATTTGTCGTACGATGTATATTTGGCGGGAAGCTCTGTCGAACGTGGACCGATCTATTTGTTGAAAAACGGCGGCTCGTTGGTCGAAATCAGCGAAATGTCCGAAATTGTACGCTCCATCAGCGGGACACAGTCCGGCAAGCATCATATCTACATGCCGGAGCAGATGCTTCCGCCAAGCAATCAAGGGCTGACGGCGGCGGCCACAGCCTGGTTAACGGGAGAGTGACGAGAAACATGATCACGGATACGCATACGCATCTGGACCATCCCTCCTTCGAAGGAGAGCGGGACGACATTGTACGGCGGGCCTTGGATGCCGGGGTCACGCGAATCATAAACATCGGTTTTAACCGGGAGACGATTCCCACGACGCTGGCGCTCGCCGAAGCTTACGACTGCATCGAGGCGGTCGTCGGATGGCATCCGCAGGACGCGAAGGACATGAAGGCGAACGATCTCGACTATATCGAGCAGATCGCAAGCACGCATCCGAAGGTGGTCGCGCTCGGCGAGATGGGCCTCGACTATCATTGGGACACGTCGCCGAAAGAGGTGCAGCATCGGGTGTTCCGGGAGCAAATCCGGCTCGCGAGAAAATTGAATTTGCCGATCGTCATCCATAATCGGGATGCGCATGCGGACGTAGCAGCCATATTGAAAGAGGAAAAGGCATATGATGTAGGAGGCGTCATGCATTGCTTCTCCGGAAGCTGGGAGACGGCCAAGCTGTGCCTGGACATGAATTTCTATATTTCCTTCGGCGGGCCCGTGACCTTCAAGAACGCTGTACAGCCGAAAGAGGTGCTCCGCAACGTGCCGATGGACCGGCTGTTGGTGGAAACCGATGCGCCGTATTTAACGCCTCATCCGTACCGCGGCAAACGAAATGAGACCGGGTATGTGCGCCTCGTCGCCGAAGCGGCGGCTCGGATTAAAGGGCTTTCATTCGAGGATTTTGCCGGGCAAACGACGTCGAATGCAGCATCCATTTTTCGATGCAAACAAGAAAGGGGGAGAATCGAAGGGGAAATGGCGTAAATTGGTGTTTGCGATGGCGGTTATGTATGAAAATCGGGCGAAAATCGCTTAAAACCACCAAAATCCTCTTGATTCGAGGGAATGGCCCCTCTTTACAATGACGCCATGCTCCCTTTATGATACTTATCAGACACCGAAAGAAATAAAGATTACAACATATTTCCAGTATCGCTGAATCTCCCGATTCGCATCCTCTTCTGTGCGGATCGCAAGGGAGAACGGGGGAACCGCAAGGATGGATCCGCCTGGAACCGTCCCGGGGTGAATTTTTGCAGCTTACGCGTTCATTGTACGTACGCCGTGACTGCGAATAGGGCCACTCTCCGGCCCGAATCCGACAGCTAACCTCGTAAGCGTTACGAGAGAGGTAACCGTCCGTGCTCGCACAGCACCCTTTTCACATCCGAAAAGCCGCGAACGAGTCCTCTTGTACAGGACATCTTTGTGTTTTTTGAAGGATTCAGAGAGCATAACCTGCGGATTCCATCTGAATCGTCGCGGTAAACGGGTGCCGTCTTTGAAGTACGGCGAAGCCGTTTATTCTAGAGGCTGAACGGTTATCTCACACTAAAAATATAGTCGCGTTGATCTTTGCACCTGAGAACTACTCACGTACAAGGCGGGACTATGTAAGGAGGACTATAGGAATGGGGTTATCTCCTGTCCAGGAAACCCATGAGGAAAGTCTGTCCGGCATGTCTTACGCATGGCGCTGGGCCCGTGCTCATAAGAGGGTTTTATTGTCGGTAGCCGCAACAGCCGTTATGGCGGTGTGCTTGTTCACCGCGATGGTATACGGAACACAGATAAAGAGCGTTACGATCATAGAAG
>JAWLCZ010000255.1:0-3997 GCA_041686835.1 Paenibacillaceae bacterium
CGTCGACTATAGTTACCTTCGAGATTTGGGGAGGTGTCTCCTTTTTCATGTGTTAAAAATCCAGTCGTATCAAGGGGTGCAATATATGAAATTGACTCTTTTGTGCAACATATCGTCATCATGCCGTGTTCCCTATCATGAGCATTAAGGGTATCGCGTATGTAAACGGACATCAACGCCCTTATTTTGATAAAAACGGTCCATTTCTATAGTCTTACGGACATACGGTATCTTATTGGGCAAAAACGAGTCCATTTCAGCGCCAGATTACGCAAATAACGGATCCTATGTCCGAAACAATCCGAACGGGACGGATTTTCGCACAAATAACGTATCTGGTGTCCGATACGCACGTGCAAACTTACATTCGTCTAACGCTTCATCGAACATAACCATGCTTTAGCGTGAACTTAAACATGCTTTTGCGTTAACATAAACATGCTTTAGCGTGAACGTAAACATGCATTAGCGTTAAAAAAAGCCTTGCCTAAATCCGATTTCGGAAATAGGCAAGGCGGCGTTCGCGAGACGCGGTGAATGGTTATGCGAGCTGTCCGGCAAAGTGCAGCCGCTTCGGACTTCGCCTGCTGCGGCATTCGGTTACCGCTCAGATGCAGCGGCGAGCATGGCGCGAAGTGCGGCGATCGGCGCTAAAGTCTGCTGCATCGGCTGCTGTGCCGACTACTACACCGGCTGCTGTACCGACTACAGTACCGACTACACCGACTGCTGCACAAGCTTCTGCACCGACTACTATACCGGCTGCTGCACCCGGTATTACTGCACCGAACCGGCTGCTGTACCGGCTACTGCTGCACCGGCTGCTGTACCGACGGTTGTACCGGCTGATAGCTGTGCAAGTACGTCTTGGCGGTATGATCCTGCATCGTCGGCACCTGGTAGTACCCTTGCTGGTTCATGAACAAGAATACTTCGTAGGCTTGGTTCGCGCAGGCAACGGCGTCGTGGACGAGCATTTGCCTGACGTTCGGATCGGCGCATTCCAGCGACGCGGCCATATGATTTTTGGCGGAATTTTTATGGCACGACAGCATGGCGCTGACGATCTGCCGGTCCGTCATCATACCTTGCCCCTGCATTTGCGGCATTTGCGGCGCCGGATTGTTCAGGCCGTATTGGATTTGTTGGGGCTGAACGTTCGGCATCATCGGAACGGGCCGGCTGCCGGGCGCGGCATTGTAATCATGCGTATACGCAATCAGCTGATCGTAGCTTTGAACCGCCGTCTGCACATGGCGATCCAGCATTTGCCGCAGCGCCGGATTTTGGCATTGGCCGGCATACATGGAAAAATGGTTGATTACATTGATTTTCTCGTTCAATATTTCGTGAACTTCCATCGTTTCGTGCGCACCGTACGGCATGAAACAGCATCTCCTTTTCGTATTCGTCTAAAACCCCAAAGGTTACTGTTTCCTGCATCGTCTCCTTTTATGCACGGGTTATGCACGGGACACGGGATATGCAGATAGCATAAAGCCGTTATGACACCTCAATCGCCACTTCATAAGGACGGTAGATCGCGGTTACGCTGCCGAGCTTGTCGGCGGCAAACATGACCGTGCGCTCTTTTTCCAGCGTGAACCGGTACGTTTTCCCGCTTGCCGGATCGGCGACTTCGATGGAAGTGTCGCATCCGTACTCGGAAACGAAGATGAACAGCGAACCGTCGCGGAAGGCAAGCTTTCTTCCGTAGACGCCAGGCAAATCCGCCCCCTGCTTCCAGTCCAGTTCCCGCTTGACGCCGGACGTTTGCAGCGCGTAGGAGTACAGGGCGATGATCGGCTCCGTCCGATCGTTTAATTCAACCGGAAGTGGACACCAGATCAGTCGGCCTTTGCCCATCTCCGCTTCCTGAACGACGGCGGGCTGACCCGATAAGCCGTTACCGCCGCCGCTCAGGACGATCTCTTTATTCACCTGCGCGATTCTCGCCCCGCCGAACGAAACCGGGAGCAGGCGTCCGTTCAAGTGCAACGCTTCTTCGCGAAGCACGTTGCCAAGCGTCCGCTCTCCCAATTCCCGGACGAGTCTCGCCACAGGCCTCCAATAGGCGTCCAACCCGGCCGGACCGGTCAGGAGCAGCGTACCGCCCGCCTCCTTCACATGGTTCACCAGCGCATCCAGCGCTTCGTCGCTGAAATTGTGCGCGGACGGCACGATGATTAACTTCGGCGCGGGCTGGTTCGCCAATGCGTCGAGATGATACTCGCCCATCGCGCGGAACGGCACCTTCATATCGTAAGACAAGAGGCGCGCCAGCTTCGACGTCGCTTCAAAAGCGAGCGGCCGGCTGGAAAAATCGTTGGAGTACGGGTACACGGCGACCACTTCCTCCAGCTCGCGCTCCTCGAACAAGCCGCCGATCTCCCGCATGAATCGCCCGAAATCGTACGATACGTTTGCTTCCGGCTTCTCCGTTCCGTCGGCCCGCAGCGCGCCGATGTTCGACTCGTTGATGTTATCCATGTAAAAATTGATGTTCCAAATCCACTGCACCGCGCCCGCCCCTCCGGTCGCAAACGCGTAAGCGTATTTGCGCTCCAGAATGTTGCGCAGTTCTTCCTCCGTTCTTTTCGCCCGGCCATCCGGCGTTTCCACATACATGATGCCCGTCTCCTGCACAAGATTCGGCTTGTACGGCGATTTCGTAAAAATGCCGTCCCATACGAGCTGATCCATCATCCACCACGAATGCACCGTCGTGTAGTCGACCGCTTCCGCGTAAAAGAACGGCGACGGACGCTTTCCGGCGAGGCCTTCGTCCTGCCCTACGGTGACAAGCTGATTCGGCGCAATCGCTTTAATCGTTGCGGCCAGCTCCCGCGCCCACCGGTTGTGCATGTCCATCGTAAACAGTGTGTAATCAAGCCATTGGGCTCCTTTTTTCGGCTGCGTTTCCGTCGTGTTGAAATTGATGTCATGCGGCTCGGGAAGCCTTACGGCGCCGAAATCGGGCAGCTCTTCCGGCGTCATGTTCCACCGCTCCTGGAGAACGCGAATCGAGCCGTGCCGCTCCTTCAGCCATTCGATATACGCCGCGCGTTCAAACCGATCCCGGGCAGAACGCGGACCGGAAAAAACGCGGTTCGGGTCGAACATCGACGGCTCGTTAATCAGATCCCAATGCACGTTGGTCGATTGCGCATGACGCGAGACGATGGCGGCGATAAACCGCTTCTGCGCTTCGACGCTGCGCGGGTCGAGATACGGGTTGACGCCTTCCCACGCTTCCGGCGTAAAAGCGAAGAAGTTGAACGTCACTTCCAGGTCATGCTTTTTCGCCGTCAAAATAAACGCGTCGATGGCCCGCAGCACTTCCTCGTAAGGATGGCCGTCGACGAACATGACGTTGCGCCACGCCGTCCAGATGCCGGTACGGATAAAATTGATGCCGGCGCGCTTCATGTGCGCCATATCTTTATCCCAGACGGCGGCATTCGGCATGAACAAAAATTTGCGGGCAACGTCCGACGTCATATACGTCATGCCGACGACCGGCAGCGGCTTGCCTTGTTTGCGGAAATAGTCGCGATCGCAAGTCAGCGGCTCTCCCTGAAGCAGAAGCTCCGCGTCGAACCCCCAGAACCCTTGGCGCAGTATCCGCGTTTCGCCGGACGACGACTTGGCCGTGCATTCCACCGCATAAAAGCCCGGCGCCGCCTGAACAGGCACGGCAATGCGCGAATAGGCGATCTCTCTTGCCGCTTTCATCCGGACTTCATGCCGCCACACTTCGGAAACGGGACCATCCGCCGAGCTCTCGTGCGCAACGGTAATCGCGAACGTCCATTCTTCTTCCGCAGCGGGCAGCGACGGCGCCGAGGAAGACGCAATTTTCTGCACCTGCAGCGTAAGCACGGGCTTCTCTCCCGGTTCATAGGAGGCATAGTTCGGTTTAAGCCACATTTCCGTGACGCCGTTTGCGCAAAACTGCGCCCACTCTTGTATCGCCTGCGCTCCGCCGCCGTCCCAG
>JAWLCZ010000256.1:0-3964 GCA_041686835.1 Paenibacillaceae bacterium
AAAAGACGGTACAGAAGGCAATACTGCATCGCGGAGCCGACGCGAAGTCACTTGTGATTCGAACGGACAACGGTCCTCAGTTCATCAGCAAAGCATTTCGCGAGTTCTGTGAACGAATGGAATTGGAACATGAGCATCCCGAACAAGACACCAAACATGAATGCGTACATCGAATCATTCCATAGTATCCTGGAGAGAGAATGTTTCCTCCGGAATTGCTTTGAGAGTTACGAACAAGCTTTTACAGAGGTGGATCGATTCATTCGTTATTACAACAACCAACGCATTCATGGAAGTCTTCAAGACTGGCCGCCTAAAGTCTACTTGGACATGGTGAAATCAGGAGCGATTGAACCTGAAAGCATTGCGGTATAATGCTCTGTGAACCCAAGCTTTACACGGAGTGGCGGGCATGATAGGCTGGTTGCCACGCGATGTAAGGGTTTCACCCCCTATCGCCCCAATCGCGAGAAATCATGCCCGCAGAGGCTCCGTGTCAAGCTTGGCGAGTGTACATTCCCCCAAGAAAAAGTTTGAAAACAAGAAAATGAACGTGGTAGTGTCCAAATTTAGGGGGTCAACACGTAAATAACAATGAGGAGCAAAAAGAAAGGATAAATCCATAAATAATGCCAATAATAATTCCCTTTGTAATACTCATCTTAATCCTACCTCAAATTTCAATAATCTTATCTTTTTTATAAACAATCCGTTATTCAGATAACTGCAACGTCACTTGACAAGCAACATTCTGTTAAATGATAAGTTCTGAAAATCTAAGCCTATAAAAAAGTGGCATTGGTTGAAAAGAATTATCAACAATTCGTTCGGTTTCGTCAAGGGAAATCGCCTTGACTTTGATTATTGTTCTTCAGCGGCAAACCGTTTTATTCGTTCTTCGATCTCATCCCGGACACGCCGAAACACGTTCCATTTCTCCTCGTCTGTGCCAGCAGCCTTGGCCGGATCGTCGAATCCCCAATGATACCGTTTCCCATGCGGCGGCGTAATCGGGCATTTGTCGTTCGCGTCGCCGCAAAGGGTAATCACATAATCCGCTTTGTTCAACAGATCCGGATCGATCCTATCGGACGTTTGGCCGGAAATATCGATTCCTTTCTCGGCCATAGCTTTCACCGCGCGCGGATTCAGGCCATGCGCTTCTATTCCCGCGCTGTATACCTCATATCGATCGCCAAGATATTTTTTCCCGAACCCTTCAGCCATCTGGCTGCGGCAAGAGTTGCCCGTGCAAAGAAAATAAACGATTTTTTTGTTGTCCGGCATCACGTGTTCCTCCTCGTAATGGGTTGATGGTTTACGTCAACGCTCTGTTTTGAAAGTATTTTCGCTCAAACCATAAGGCGACATTGACGAGGGCAATCATCACCGGCACCTCTACCAAGGGGCCAATGACCGCCGCAAAAGCCGTGCCGGAATGGATTCCAAACACGCCGACGGCAACCGCAATCGCCAATTCGAAATTGTTGCTGGCGGCCGTAAACGCAAGAGTCGCCGTCACCGGATAATTGGCGCCGGCCCTTTTGCCCATAAAAAACGACACCAGGAACATCGCCACAAAGTAAATCAACAGCGGTACCGCAATCCGGACGACATCCAGCGGCAGCTCCACGATGACGTCGCCTTTCAGCGAGAACATGGCTATGATGGTAAACAGCAACGCGATCAAGGTAAGCGGGCTGATTTTCGGAATAAAGACGGTTTCATACCAGGACCGTCCCTTCGCTTTCACCAGCGTGACGCGGGTGATGATCCCGGCCAGAAACGGAATCCCTAAATAAATAAACACGCTTTGGGCCACTTCACCCATCGTAATCGGGACGGACATACTCCGCAGACCGAGCCATCCCGGCAGTAACGTTACAAAAACATACGTATAGAAGGAATAGAAAAACACCTGGAACAGCGAGTTGAACGCGACTAATCCCGCCGCGTATTCGGCATCCCCTTTACACAGGTCGTTCCAAACGATGACCATCGCAATACAGCGGGCCAACCCGATCATAATGAGCCCGGCCATGTATTCGGGATAACCGTTCAGAAAGACAATCGCCAGCACGAACATGAGAATCGGCCCAATCACCCAGTTTTGAATGAGCGAAAGCCCCAACACCTTTCCGTTTTGGAAAACGCGCCCCAATTCCTCATAGCGCACTTTGGCCAGCGGCGGATACATCATGAGAATGAGGCCGATCGCAATGGGGATCGAAGTCGTGCCTGCCTGAAATTGATTCAGGATGCTTACCATACCCGGGAACAGGCTCCCCGCTCCTATCCCGATAACCATCGCCGCAAAAATCCACAGCGTTAAATACCGATCCGGAAAAGATAACCGTTTGCCCATCCTTGCCTCCTTGTCTACTCGCACACCAAAAGCCCTTGCTGTTCCAGCTTTTCAAGCTCCTCCGACATGTCGGGCAAATGGGATAAAGCAAAGCCGACTTCCTCCAGCTTTTTCTCGTTTAACGAATAAAATACCCATTGTCCTTTTCGCGTCTCCCGTACAATATCCGCTGTTTTCAGGCGGCTCAAATGCTTGGAGACGGCGGGCTGCGAAATATGAAAAATGGGGACCAGTTCACAGACGCAGCAATCGCGAATCCGCAACAACGAAATGATTTTCAGCCGGGTCGGATCCGCCAATGCTTTGAGGGTATCCGCCAGCTTATCAAATTCCGTCAATGTTAACACCCCGCAATAAAATAATAATATAACCATAAGGTTATTTATATAATAATAAGTATCCATAAACTTTGTAAAGGGGAATACATTACCGTTTGGAAATCATAATGCGCTCCTTACTTTGCGGGACCAAAGAAAGGAGCGCCCGAAGCTTAAATCAAATCATATCATTTTGATCCCGGCGTCGCGGTATTGCTTCAGTATCGATTTGCTTACGCGGCTGTCGGTAATGATTCCGTCGATCGACTGCAGGCCGGTAATGACGAACAGGGAAGATTTGTTGAATTTCGAATGGTCGATAACGACATATTTCTGCAGCGAACTGTCCATCATCACCCGGTTCGTGTTCGCTTCCAATTCGTTGTATGTCAGGATTCCTCTCTGCAAAGAAATGCCGTCCGCGCCGATAAACATCTTATGAATGACAATGTTCGACAGCGTGGAGTCCGCCATCGGACCGGAGAGCTCAAAACTTTGCGTGCGCAGCATCCCTCCGGTCACGATGACTTGAATCCCTTCTATGCCGGCCAGCTCGTAGGCAATGTTGATCGCGTTCGTGACGACGGTCACCTTTTTCAAACCGCGAAGTTTTTTGGCAATGTAAAACGTGGTGGAGCCTCCGGTCAATCCGATAATTTCGCCGTCTTCAATCAGTTCGACCGCTTTATTGGCGATTTCGAATTTCTCTTCCACATGACTTTCCATTTTATGGTAAAACGGGATTTCCGTTTTCGTTTCTTCCAGGATCGCGCCGCCGAAAGTCCGGATCAATTTTTTTTCCGATTCCAATATTTCCAAATCTCTTCTCGCCGTCGCTTCGGAACAGGAAAACCTGCTGACGATGTCACCTACGGTAATCGTTCCTCTTTCCCGCAAAGTCTGCAGAATTCCTTCCCGACGCAATTCCGCCTTCCCCATGGAGGAGCCTCCTTGCCTGCCGAATGAATCCACTTTTTCAGTCATTATAACATGTTCAAATCTTAGTTGAAAAATTGGGGGAGGTATGCTTTATGGGCCTCCAGCAATTCGTCCGCCAACGAAGAGGCGGTTTTCTCGTCCGTCACCGCACCGTCGGCAAGCAGCGCTTCCACAAACAATTTACGGTCGCCTCGAAGGGCGGCTTCCACCGTCAAATCGACCACGGCGATCCGTTTTCTCAGAATGGAAGCCGGAAGTTCCGGGAAATCCGGAATGGACAAAGGATAAACGCCGCGGCCGGTCGCGGCGGCCGGCAACTCCAGCACGGAATGGCCCGGCAAAT
>JAWLCZ010000257.1:0-3921 GCA_041686835.1 Paenibacillaceae bacterium
AAGACGGATCGCGCCGGACAGCGAATCCGTTTCGGGCAGGTTGAAGCTGACGGTTTCTACGCTTCGGGCGCTTTTTTTCGATTTGTATTTGTCGAAAGCATAAGTGCCGAGAAGCGAACCTTCCACCCAGGCGGCAACCGTTTCGCTTTCGTTGATGAGGGCGGCGAAAGGCGCAAGGCCGTCCAAGCGAACGGAGACGTGCGCAAGCTTCTCCTTATCGATAGCCCTTCCGGCGTTCCCCGCCGCTGCCCGGACCTGTTCTTGATCAAGCTTTTCCGCTTGACCCAGCCCGACGATCAGATGATGGGGCTCGCCCCGCCGACCGTAAATCCATGTCACGGCCCCTTTTTCCGCCATTTGTTCCTTTAACTCGTAATTTGCCAATTCCGGGATATGTACATGATCCTTTACGACCGGATGGACGTGCGCTTGAACCCGGTTGCCCGCTGATTGTCCCAGTAAAAATTTCATTGCCAATCTCCTTCCTCTCATTAAATGTTGTATATCCTCTTAAATTCGACCGCCATCAAACGGATTGAAGCCGGAAAACCGCCTTGTTATAACCGACCGTTTTTTGGTTGTCGTTTTTAATCTCGGCCGGAAACTGCTCGCGCAGCCTTTGCAATGTGGCTTTGTTTTTGTAGCCGATTTGTTCCAGGATGGAAATCACGATATAAATCCATTCGTCTTCCGAACCGTCCAGCACCTTGAGCGCAAACGCGAGCCGTTCCTCTTTCAGCCCGAAGCAGTATATACCTTTGGCGCCTCCTTTGGCGATAATGTTGCGATCCTGGAGCAGGGCGGAGCAGATTCGATCCGTGCCCGCCACCATTTCGCCATGGTCGTTCATGCTCGCCGTAATCGTCCGGACGGCATCCCTTACGGCAGCGTCCCCGATCAGATCCGGGCAGGCCAGCTTCAAATAAACGCGCGCCAAGTTAGCGAGAGGCAGAGCAAATACAGGCAGCCCGCAGCCATCCGTTCCGGCGGCGATTTGTTCGTGCGGCATATCCGCCAGATAGGCCAGCGTCTCTTTGATTTCGCGCTGGACGGGATGATCCGGGCTCCAGTAATCTTCGAGCGAGTAACCCGCTCCTTTGCAGAGCGACAAGATGCCCAGATGTTTGCCGGAGCAGTTATGGTATATGCGTCTTTTTTCTTTGTACTGCCTTACCAGTTGTTCTTTGGCCGGCTCGCTTAAAGGGTAGGTCGGATGGCAGACAAGATGATCTTCGGACAATCCCGTTTTGGCCATGATCGATTCCAGCGCGTCTACATGAAAGGGCTCGGCCCGGTGCGAACCGGCCATGATCGCGATCTCTTTGCCGGTAAAACCGAATTTCTCGTGCATTCCCCGCTTGATCGCCGGAATCGCCTGAACGGGTTTGGCCGATGACCGCAAATAGGCGACGTAGTTCTCGTCGCCGACCTTGTACTTCACGGCGCCGTCCGAACCCACACCGCAAATATGCCCGCGGTGAACGCATTCGAGCGTTTCCGCCCTGTACTCTTCCACCAATATTTCTCCCATGTCACATCTCCTTTTTATTCTGTAGGCGGGCTGGTGAAGACGCGTGGCGAACGGCATGCTGAAAGCGCCTTCACCTTCATTTTCCCTTATATTTTAACATATTTCCTGACGTTGAACATCATGGAGAATGGCGGCGGCGGGCGCGGGAGAACGGAGATTGGTTTTCAGAGGAGAAAAAATGAAAAAAAAGAAGGATGAGCCTTCCGGTATGCAAAAGTTTTTGTCACCCTAGACGAATGTCCTGCATACACTTTAATGAATGATTGTATGGAGGAGGTTGAAAGGATGTCGATGAAAGATACGCAATGCCGAGAGATTATATGCAAAGCTGTCTGCGGCAGAGGTCGTAAGTTTTCTCAAGTGACACATACCGTAACTCCGCCTCATAAACCGTCGAGTATTTTGGGGGCTTGGCTTATCAACCATCAATACGATGCGGTTAAATCCGGAGACGGCATCGAGGTAGTAGGTACTTACGATATTAACATTTGGTACTCTTACGACAAAAACACGAAAACGGATGTCGCCAAACAGACGGTATCGTACGCCGAACTTGTTCCTCTATCTTATTTGGATCCGAAACATAGGGCTTCGACCGAGGAAGTGTCCGCCGAGGCGACGCAGGAGCCGAACTGCATCGAAGCCAATGTTTCCTCTTCCGGAGAGAGCGTCATTATCCGGGTAGAGCGTGAATTTCAGGTGGAAATGGTAGCCGAAACGAAAGTATGCGTCCTTGTCTGCGAAGGCGGTTGCGACGACTTCGGCGACAAGGACATTGATTTCGGCGGCGATGACGACGGTGTTGACGACGATTTCGAGGACTTGGACCCCGATCTGTTTGACGACGATGATGATGATCTTTAATCCCATTATATGTCGGCTGCAGGATTGAGGAGGGGGCAACAGCCCTCTTTTTTTATAAAAATTTTTAAAAAAACTTCGCGCTCATTCCACCGTTTCACCGTTTCAAAGGGGGGCTGTCCATGGGAGCGTTTTTTCTGCACGCCGGAGATCCGGAAAACGTATATCTCTTGAACCATTTGTCCATTCCCCACGGGTTGGAACCGCCCCCGGAGTTAGATTCCGACGCCGTCATCCAATGGGGAGGCCGCTTCCGGTTTCCGGATCGCCGGTTTGTGATGAACCGGACGGAAGCGGTGGCGAACGCGGTGGATAAAAGGAAGATGGCGGACATTCTGCGCCTGAACGGCATCACTGTAGCGGTTAGTGAAGGGAGGCGCCATGCGGAAGCCGGAATGGTCCATACGTATTCCATCCCCGTATTCCATCTGGAGGCGCTTGCCCTTTACCAGAGTAAAGACCCGTCACTGTATATCGGCGCGGAGCAGGCGGCGGTGAAACGGACTTATCATGAAACGGAATTGGACATGCACAACCGCCGCATTCGCCTTTCCGTAAAAGAAGCGGTAAGAGCGCTCTATTGTCTCGGCCTGGACTACGGTATCGTGCGGATCGGCGTCAGATCGGACGGCCGGTGCGCCGTGCTCGATGTCAATCCGGTGCCGAAACTGAACCGCCGGTTAGGAAACCTATTCGCCGGCGCCATCAACAAATTCGCGGCCGAGCTTTCCCGGGAGCTCCAGCGGCAGAGCCCCGCCCTGCTCGGAACGGATCCGGAATTTATTTTGCGGGACGAATACGGGAAAGTGATTTTCGCCTCCCGGTTTTTGGCGAAGAAAGGCAGAGCGGGCTGCGATTCCATCGTGCTGAACAGCGGAAGGAAGCTGTATGCGCTCGCCGAGCTGCGCCCGGAACCAAGCTCCGAACCGAGGCAGCTGGTCATCAACCTGATGCGGGCGATGCGCTATGCTTTCTCGCAAATCGGCGATACCCGGCTCGAATGGTTGGCCGGCGGGATGCCGTTCAAGGGGCTGCCGCTGGGCGGGCACATTCATATGAGCGGCGTTTGGCTCAATTCGAGGCTATTGCGCGCGCTGGATCGTTATCTGGCCATTCCGCTCATGCTCATCGAAGATGAAACGACAAAGCTGCGCAGGCCGCGGTATGGCTGCCTCGGCGATTTCCGCCGCCAGTTTCACGGCGGGTTCGAATACCGCACGCTTCCGAGCTGGATGGTGTCCCCGCGCATTACGAAAGGCGTTTTCGCTTTGTCCCGCCTTATCGCCGATCATTATTTGGAATTGGCGAACCATCCGCTGACGGAAGAAGAACAGCGCAATTATTACGAAGGAAACAAGCAAAAAACGCTGTCCGCCGTGCGCCGTCACTGGAACGACCTGGAACGGCTGGCCGGATATGCGGAATGTCGCGCTTATTTGCAGCCGCTCAAGGAGCAAATCTTCCGTCTCCAACCGTGGAACGAGCAGCGGGATATACGCCCGTCATGGAAAATCCCGCCCTTTGACGAT
>JAWLCZ010000258.1:0-3912 GCA_041686835.1 Paenibacillaceae bacterium
TGACCCCTCAAAGGCATGCCATTCTTTCGTACCTGCTCGATTCCAAAACTCATCCGACTGCCGATGAAATATACAAAGCTCTGGAAGCGCGTTTCCCGAGCATGAGTGTGGCGACGGTTTATAACAATTTGAAAGTGTTTATCGAAGCGGGATTGGTCCGCGAAATGACTTATGGCGACGCTTCGAGCCGCTTTGACGCCGATATGTCGGAACATTACCACGCCATTTGCGAGAACTGCGGAAAAATCGTCGATTTCGAATATCCGCCGCTATATGACGTGGAGCATTTCGTATCCGCCGAAACCGGTTTTCGGGCGCGCAGCCACCGCATGGAAGTATACGGCATATGCGACGAATGTTCAAAAAGCGCCAAACATTAGTAAAATGCAAAAAAGAGAATCATTCATAGGTTTATAGTATAATGGACGTATTCGAATGCGCCTTTCGGGAACATCGGATGCGTCCTTATTTTTATCAGGAAGGGTGGAGCTATGGAACTTGCCCGGACGCCTCTTAGAAGGCCAAGAAGGCGGTCGTCCCTCAAATGGGCGATTTTTGCCGTTGTCTTCGTTTTGATCGCTTTCATCTTGCTGTCATTCTATTTCTTTTTAGGAGAAAACCGCAGCCATGTGACCCCCGACTTCAACGGGTTGGACAAACCGATTTTTTACCGGGGCGGGATGCTTGAACTGTCTGCGATTGGCGAAGGGGAAAGCCTCAAGCTTCCGTTTACCGCAGTGAAGTCGCTGCTTGACCCGGGAATCGTTTATGAAGAAGAAACGGAGTCCGTCATCATTACGACGAACGATAAAGTCGTCCGTCTGAAGACGAATCAGCTTACCGGCCTGGTGAATGAAAAACCTTTCACCCTTCGTTTTCCGGTGGAAAAAGTCGGCAATGACCTTTACCTGCCGATAACGCCGCTTAGGGAATACTACAATGTGGAACTGCGCGAATCCGCAAATACCGGCGCGGTCATCCTGATGACGGAGGGGGACATTATTCAGTGGGGCAAGGTTCCTTCGGATCAAGAACACCCTGAACGTACCGTTCCCATGCGGACCGAACCAACGGCGAAAGCCCCGATTATCTCCGATCTTGCCGCCGGGCAAGAGGTGATGATATGGTCGGAAAAAGACGGATGGTATTACATTCAGACGGACAACGGGTATACGGGCTACGCCAAAAAGACGGACATCGTGCTCGATCGCGCCGAGACGGTTCCAAAGCGGGAAGAAAAGGACGAATTCGTTCCGTGGAAACCGATCGGGGGAAAAATTAACTTGTCTTGGGAACATGTGACGACGAAAAACCCGGATCCGAGCCGTATCGGGAACATGCCGGGACTGAACGTCATCAGCCCGACGTGGTTTCATTTGCTTGACGGCGAAGGCAACATCAAAAATATGGCGGACGCCTCTTATGTGAAATGGGCTCACGACCATCATTACCATGTGTGGGCGCTGTTCAGCAACAGTTTTGATCCGGACATCACGACGAAAGCTTTATCCACGTACGATACGAGGATCAAAATGGCGAAGCAGCTTCTCGCCTTTGCCGAGATGTATCGATTGCAGGGCATCAATATCGACTTTGAAAACGTGTATTTGAAGGACAAGGAGAACCTGACGCAATTTGTCCGCGAGTTGACGCCGCTCCTGCATGAGCAGGGACTGGTCGTTTCCATCGACGTGACGGCCAAATCGACCAGCGAAATGTGGTCCATGTTTTATGATCGCCAGGCGCTCGGCCAAATCGTCGACTACATGATGGTCATGACTTACGACGAGCATTGGGCGACTTCGCCGGAAGCGGGTTCCGTCGCTTCGCTGCCGTGGGTGGAAAAGGGCGTCGTGGATATTATGCGGCAGGACAACGTTCCTCCGTCGAAAATCGTGCTCGGTGTTCCTTATTATACCCGTTTATGGACGGAGCAACCGCAGGACGGAAAAATAAAAGTGACTTCCAAAGCGTTATCGATGGAAGCCGTGAAAAAAATAATCGCCGAGAAAAAACTGAAGCCAGTGTTCAAGCCGGAAGCGGGACAAAACTACGTGGAATATAAGGAAGGCGATAAAACGTATAAGATCTGGATTGAAGATGCCGTATCGATGAAGGCCAGAGCGGAGCTTGTCAAAAAATACGATCTTGCCGGAATCGCTTCCTGGAGAAGGGGATTCGAAGCCCCTGAAATATGGGATGCGATCAAAAGCACGCTGGAAAAAAGGCCGTAACACCGGAAAAACCGGAATCCGCTTGTCATGCGGATCCGGTTTTTCCGTCTTTTGACGCATATTCGGGATCGAACGTCAATATCGTCCGGCAAAACATGCAGCGATCCGTTCTGCCCAACATTTTCGTCGTTTTTCCGCATTCGGGACATTCCAAGCTTATTGTGCTTGTCGACATCATACCGGCCCAAAAGTAAATGGCCATGCTGGCCATCATGCTGATCAATCCGAGCACCATAAAAATAACGACGATAATCTGTCCTTGCCGTCCCCACATCACGATTCCCGCCGTGCCGAGAATCATCAGGCCCATCCCGCCCAACGTCAGCAGGAGCGCCCATAACCGGAAAGCGCTGATTTTGCTTGTTTTCAATCGCATGAGGATTCCTCTTCTCCAATTCGTCAAAGTTTGGACTGTCATCGTTGCAGGAAATTTTGCCCCGCATGTAGAAATATAGAGCCTATGGCAACCGCAACAGTAATGAAAAGGCGATGCTTCAAGACGGAGGCAATGAAATGGAAACGATAAGAGCTTATTTTGCTGCCCGGTACAGAAACAATGAAAAAGTGAAAAGCGCGATTGCCGTAGAGAACACTTCGCGGTCCTACCCGTTTATGAATGGATTTGATCTGCTTTTTCTGGTCGTTTCCGATGCCGCTGAGCATATCGACTTTATTTCACATTATATAAAAGACAACTTTCGTATACAAGAAAGAACGGTTAGCCCTATTGTTTTGGAAAGATGGATCATGACCGGCGAGAACCGCAACATCATGAATGGGTTGCTGCAAGGGGAGATTGTTTTGGATCGCGACGCTTATTTGGAACGCTTAAGGGATAGATTGTCCGAATTTCCTGATGAAATGCGGGAGCGAAAGCTGCTCGCGGAATTTTCCATGTTTTTGCGGAGCTATTTGCACAGCAGGCAATATCTTCAGGAGAAGCAAATGCTGGACGCTTACAGCAGCATATTGGAGGCATTGCATCATTGGGCGAGAATCGTCATTATCGAAGAAGGCATGCATCCGGAAACGCCGGTTTGGAACCAGGTCCGCAAAATCAATCCCGGCGTGTATAAGCTGTACGAGGAACTGACTATGAGCAGAGAGACGCTGGAGCAGCGCATCCAGCTTGTGCTGTTGGCTTGCGAATTTTCCGCCATGTCCAAAATGAAAAACTGCTGCGCCGTCATTTTGCGCATTTTGGGCAGCAGGGAACAACCGTGGAGCATGAATGAACTGACGAGCCATCCCGAGCTGCACGGCTTACACGTGGAACTTGCCTTGATACTGCAAAAAATGGTGAAAAAATCGTTGATTAAAGAAGCGGCTGTCCCCGTTGGCGAAGATTTGTTTGTTTTTGAGCTTCAATATACAAAGTAGCCGGCATGAAGCGGCATAAACGAACGATGGTCCTTCATTTCAACCTTGACGGTTGATTTTTTTTCGGCCATTGGATCCGGATTTTGTCCGTTTTGAATGTCCTTTAGTTGCCCTTTAATTGCCCAAAGGCATGTTTTTCATAGATTTGCATCGTTTGGGTCTTGACTTGCCGTGCCCGTTCGTGGTACATTATTTTTCGCCGCCGCTGAGCGGTGAAGGTTCCGGCGGTGCATTGAACAAAAAAGAGCCATTGCATTGCACAAAAAAATAGCCATTTGGAAAAAATAAGTGGTTGCAA
>JAWLCZ010000259.1:0-3874 GCA_041686835.1 Paenibacillaceae bacterium
GGGTTATATACGGTCACTTCGTCAAGCAGCCGCTGCGCCGAGCCGGCCGCCCTGCGAACCGGTCCGAGCAGCGTCACGAGAGCGGTTATGTAATACGGCCCCATATCGAATAACGGACCGCCGCCTTCCTGCAGGAAGAAGCCCGGGTTCGGATGCGTTCCTTCCGTCTGCCCGCCCATCAGAATGAGTCCGCTTGCCGCATACGGGGTGCCGATCCACCCGTCATCGATGATTTTGCGGCACGTCTGCAGGCCGCCGCCGAGAAACGTGTCCGGGGCGCATCCGACGAGCAGCCCTTTCGAATTCGCCAAATCCAGCACTTTTCTCGCATCTTCACGCTTAACGGCAAACGGCTTCTCGGTGTAAACGTGTTTGCCCGCCTCCAATGCCTGAATGTTTACTTCCGCATGCGCTTTCGGGACCGTCAGGTTAATCACGATTTCAATGTCCGGATCGGCTAGCAGCTCTTCGACGGTGCAAGCTTTCGGAATCCGAAACTCCTCCGCTCTCGCCCGCGCCAGTTCCGGAACGATGTCCGCGCACGCAACGACCTCCAGAATGTCGTATTTCTCAGTGCAGTTTTTCAAATACGCTCTGCTGATTTGGCCGCAACCGATAATGCCTACCTTGAACGTTTTCATTGCAGTTTTCCGCACCTCCGATGGATGAATTCGTTTACATTTCCAAACAGAAGGAAAGCGACGATTCCCCGCTGGAAATCCTTCGCTTTTTGAGACATATTCATTGTAGCACAATTTTAGTCCAGATAATATGCCAAACTTTGCAGTTCAATGGTAAAATCGGCGTAATGAATGCGAATTTCGTTCGGCACTTTAAGGATAATCGGCGCAAAATTCAATATCGCTTCCACACCGGCTTCGACAAATTGATTCGCCACCGATTGCGCTTCCATCGCGGGCACGGTTATAATGCCGATGCGGACGCCGAGCCGCTTGACCGTTTCCGCCAGTTCGTTCATCGGCTGCACCTTCAGGTGATTAATCGACTCACCGATTTTCGCTTCCGCCGCGTCGAATACGGCAACGATTTTCATATTGTCGCGCAAATAAACATTGTAGTTGCACAGCGCGCGACCGAGATTGCCCGCCCCGACCAGCGCGACGTGAATGACCTGATCCAGCTTTAAAATATGCCGTATTTTTTCGATCAAATAAGAAACGTCGTAACCGATTCCCTTTTTCCCGAATTCGCCGAAATAAGCCAGGTCTTTGCGGATTTGCGCCGGATTCAGCTCCAGCTTTCGTCCCAAATCGCGGGAAGAAATCGTCCGCACGTTCCGTCTGCTCAATTCGTTCAGAAACCGCAAATACACCGGCAATCTCCGCACAACCGCTTCCGAAATTTTTTCCGTTTTCATGGCTTCATCTCCCATTCGCTGTGATCGGCTCCGAGCCATTCACGAATGCGCGGCACTAATTGACGGGTGCTCATATGTTCGATCTTCGGTCCGGGCAGTGAATAAAGAAAGTATTTTCCGTATTGCGTATCAATCACCCTCGTATCGTAAATGATCACAATTCCCCGATCGCTCGCCGTCCGGACCAGTCTGCCGAAACCTTGTTTAAAGCGTATGACCGCCTGAGGCACGGACAATTTCATAAACGGATTCTCGTTCCGGTTTTTAATATATTCCGCTTTCGCCTCCGCGAGCGGATGGTGGGGAGGTTGAAACGGAAGCCGTACGATGGCGAGACAGCTTAACGCATCTCCCGGAATGTCCACGCCTTCCCAAAAGCTGCTTGTCCCGAGCAGCACGCATGAGGAGTTTTGCTGAAACAGCCGGGTCAGATTGCTGCGGCTGCCGCTGTCGATTCCTTGTCCCAACACATGGATCCCATGCGGATGAAGCTGCTCTTTCAAAGGCGAATACGTCTGCCTCAGCATCCGGTTGGAAGTGAACAAAACGAGCATTCGGCCTCCGGTCGCTTCCGCAACCTGTTTCAATGACGTTACAAGGCTGTCGATAAACAATGAATCGGCCGTTGTTCCCTTGACGCTTGGAAAATCGCGCGGTATGCAGACGAGCGCCTGCCTGCGGTAATTGAACGGGGAAGGCAGCTGCACGGTTTTCAATTTATCCGGCTCGGGGAGAGCGTGCAGCCCGAACTGCTCGCATGCATACTGAAACGATTTGTTGACCGACAACGTCGCGGATGTCATGATGACGCTGTCTTTCGCTTCAAAAAAATATTGCCTGAGCATGGGACTGACGTCGATCGGCACACAGGCGAGCTCCAGCGATTTGCCTTTGTACTGGGGATTCGCTTCCATCCAATACACATAATTGTCATCCTGCATGTTCATAAAAAACCGCAGCGCATCCCGATGCGCGCACAAATCTTTGACCGTCCCGCCCAAATCGGTCAATACGCTTTGCAAATCGTATTCTTCCTGCACTTCCTTCCATTCGTTCGCCAGGCGGTCCAACTGTTTCAATATGTCGGTCAGCCGGACGTAAATGTTGTCTTCGATGCCCTGGAGCGTTTCCCATCCGGATGGCGGAGAATCCGGCTTCACCCGCAGGACGTATTGATTGAAATCGTTCTGCGCATTTCCGGCGTGCTGCGCCAGCATTTCATACAGCAGCTCGCTCAGTTTGTCCCACTCTTCCTTGACTTCAATCAATATAGGGTACAATCGGTCGATGGCCCCGCACCACTCCTGCGCTTTTTCATCTTCTTTCGTTTGCAGCCTGAACCTCAGGCCGGGCAGTTGGCCGCTTCGGTTGTCTTTGTAAAGCCAGGCCAGCGTGTTGACCAATGAAAAATAGGTCAGATTGATTCCGAGATGTTTGCCGGCCACTTCTTCAAAATGATGAGCTTCATCGACAACGAGGCGGGAGTAGGCGGGCAGCAGCCGGTTTTCCGCCTTCGCGTCGGTAAACAGAAGCGAATGGTTCGTAATGATGACGTCGGCCAGATTGGCTTCGTGGCGCGCCCGGTGGTAAAAACATTTTTTGAACCAGGGGCAGGCGCGGTTCAGGCACGAGTCCGAATCGCTGGCCACTGTATGCCAAAATTCGTTCCCTTTCGGCCCGAAATGAAGCTCCTCGTCGTCGCCGTTTTCCGTTTCGCCAAGCCAAACGAGCATTTGCGCCGCGGTCAGCCGCTCCTCAACGCTTTCCTCGGCAAGTTCCGCATTCACTTTCTGCTCGAATTTGCGCAGGCACAAGTAGTGGTTTCTGCCTTTTAATATCGAAGCGCGGAAAGGGACCGGAAAGATCCGGTTCAGGAGGGGAAGATCGCGCTGCCGCAGCTGTTCCTGCAAATTGATGGTATGGGTGCTGACGACAACTTTTTCATCGTTCCGGATACTGTAATACAAAGCCGGCAATAAATAACCGAGCGATTTTCCGGTGCCGGTGCCCGCTTCGATCATTAAATGCTTCCCCTGCGCGAACGATTCATACACTTCGCGAATCATCTGTTCCTGCGCCGTGCGGTGCTCGAATTGCGCGAAATGCTCCTGGAGGGAAAGCTTGGCTTGTTCGTAAACCTCTTCAAAGGACGAACCGAGCCCGGACAAACCGTCCCCGGGGGAACGGGCGGGCTGCTCTTCGGACCAGTCTTCGACGCGAATGGCAAACTGCCTGAAATAGTTCCCGGCATCGAGATCCAGTCCGGTCTGCAATTCTTTGCGCCGGCGCATTTCCTGGACGAACCAGCCGAGATCGCCGCCGTTGTGCGCAAAAAGATGGGATATTCTCTGAACCGTAATGAGCGGCAGCTGCTCAAACCGCTTCAGGCATTTCAGCCAAATGCGCGCTGTCGCCAAAGCGTCGCTGTCCGCTTGATGAGGCCTTTCGTGTTCGATGCCGAAAGCCGCGCTTACGAAGGAAAGCTGCAGGCTCGGC
>JAWLCZ010000260.1:0-3872 GCA_041686835.1 Paenibacillaceae bacterium
GGAAGCCGAAGGGCTGCTGGAAGCTCCCGTATGCCCGGCGGCCGATCGTATCCTCCCCGAAGGGCGGGGCTGGAAAGTGGAAACGGGAAAGGTGCTGGAAGCGATGCAGCAATTGCTGCACTTCTGCATGGAACGGCGCGTTGCCGTAAAGCAACTGGAAATCGTCCGTCCGTCGCTGGAATCGGTATTTCTCAATTTGACGGGCACATCGCTCAGAGACGAATGAGAAGGGAGCAGGGAACCGTATGATAGTCAGCATGGTCCGCAAAGAAATCAAAGTGATGCTCAAAGAAAAAGGGTTGTTTTTCCCATTTTGTTCATCGTCGTGTTTGCTTCGGTTTTCTCGAATATCGGGGATCGGAAAGTGACGATTGACTACAAGGATGAGGACGGTTCCGCCGCTTCCAGGCAACTGTTGAACAGGATCGGCGATATTCCGGGATTCGAATTGAACAATCATACGGACACGGCGACGGACGAACTCATACGGAACATAAAAAACGGAAAAATGACGTCCTTGCTCGTCATTCCGCAAGGATTCGGCGAATCCATTGCGTCGGGCAGCGGCCAGGCCGAGCTCTTTTTGTATCGGGATGTTACCGCAGATGCGGCTGTAGCTCCGGTCCAATCGGCATTGGAAAATATCGCGAACGGGTATAGAGACAGTAAATTGAAGGAAACGCTGGCGGAAATGGGGAAAAACGACGCGGAAATCAAACAGATTCTGACCCCTCCGGTGCGCGTCGACATGAAGGAGAGTGCGGCCAAACTCGATATGCTAACGCAGGTCGTACCGGGGTATACCGTCATGTTCGTCTTTTTCGTCATCATCACGATGGTCAACCGATTTTTAAAGGATAAAGAATCCGGGATGATCGCCCGGCTGCACAGTACGGCGCTTACACCGTTTCGTTATCTGATAGGGATGTGGATTCCTTCCATCCTCATTGTCATCATTCAATGCATCGTGCTGCTCGCATTCGGAAGGCTCGTTTACAACATGAACCTGGGCGACCTTGCCGCCGTCAGTCTGTTGATTGTGTCTCTCGCTTTATGCTGCACCGGTATCGGGCTCGCTCTGGCCATGCTTGCTCCCAGCGAAAATATGGGCGTGGCGTTCACCCAGATCATCGCTTTGGGCGGCGCGATTCTGGGAGGGCTCTGGTTTCCGTTCGAGATGCTTCCGCCGTTTGCCCGGGCGATCGGCAAATTCACGCCGCAGTATTGGGCGCTGCACGGTCTTCAGGATGTCATGATGCGCGGCGCGCATATCGGCGATGTCGCCTTGACTGCCGTCGTACTGCTTGCATTTGCGGCAGCCGGACTTGTCGTTGCGGTTGCGCGGTTTAAAGGGTTTATACGCTCGGCGGTGAACTAGAGTAACGAATTTTCTGTCAAGCGGTCTTTTTGTGACGCACCAGAATGGCATAACACAGGATGGAGCCAACATCGGCGACGGCAATGACGATGCCCATCGGTAACGCCGTTCCGCTTCCGCCGAGACCGACGAGCGGGGCGGCGATCCCTCCGATGACGTAAGACATCAATCCAAGCAGACATGGAAAAAGAGAATGAGACATTTTCCCATTCTGACTGCAAGGAAAACTACTTGTAACAGCGAATATATTGATAGCGATTAATGAATATCCAATCGGGAAACGCTGGAGGATGGAATGAAGGAATACATAAAAGAACTGAGAAAGCTGGTCGGACACAGGCCAATCATTATGAACGGAGCGAGTGTCATCATCTTCAATAATGAACAGCAAGTGCTGATGCTGCAGCGAAGCGACAATCAATGCTGGTGCTTTCCGGGAGGAGCGATGGAACCCGGAGAAACCCTTTATGAAACGGCGGTTAGAGAAGTCTATGAAGAAACCGGTCTGGAAATCGCCGAACTGGAATTGTTCGATATTTTTTCCGGTCAAGAACTGTATTACAAATATCCGAATGGCGACGAAGTTTATAACGTGGATACGGTTTTTATCGCAAGACATTATAAGGGAGAACTAAGGATTAATAATGAGAGCAGAAGAGCAAAGTTTTTCCATATTGAAGATATTCCCGATGAAATCAGTCCGCCTGTAGTTCCGGTAGTGGAAAAGTTTAAACAGAGAGCGTGGGCCGGACGAAGGCTGTGAACACCGGATGAATCCGACAATCTCAGAATGTACGCCATCTCCCGCTAATTTGGAAAGCAGGTGCAGCAATGTCCTTTATAAGTCAGTTAACTCACGTACTGTTGCGGCTCGCCTTTTATACGCCGTCACCGCTGGAAGTGACGCCTGAGCAGGCCGCGGAATTCGAGCGTATTTATGAACAAGGCTTGCGGGACGGAGTGATCACTTATGATGGCCATCAGCCGAAACCGTTGTTTATCAGATACATTGTCGAAAACAAAAGAGTGGTGGTGCACGGGTCCAACCATAACGATATTCAGCGGTTAGAACCGAGAAATCAAACGTTATACGACGGCCGAATCGTAAACGCTGTCTTTGCTGCGAAGGATGGAATCTGGCCTCTGTTTTTCGCCGTATTGGACAGACAGCGGCTGAACGGTTCGATTCGAAATGCATGCTTGACCATAAACCGCCACAGAAATAGGAAGTACTATTTCTTTTCCGTTCCTCCGCATGTAGAGCCGCCCTGGAGGAAAGGAACCATCAAATTTTCCGCATTTTTGCCGAATCGGCAGCGGCGCTTACATGAAGTAAACTAAGGCAAGTTCATTTCAGTTCTTTTTTCCCCTGAACAATTCTATTATACTGGAATGTGAAGCTGCGAACGCTTCCAAAGCAACGAAGGAGGTTTCTTATGACTTATCAGGCGAACAAAGACCGGTACAGCACGATGAAGTACAACCGCTGCGGAAAGTCAGGGCTTCTCTTGCCCGCCATTTCCCTTGGATTATGGCATAATTTCGGCGGTGTGGACACGTATGAAAACGGCAGGGCCATGCTGCTGAAAGCTTTCGATCTGGGAATCACGCACTTCGATTTGGCCAACAATTACGGGCCGCCGCCGGGATCCGCGGAAGAAATGTTCGGCAAAATGATGAAAACCGATCTGGCTCCTTACCGTGATGAGCTGATCATATCGACCAAGGCAGGTTACCGGATGTGGGAAGGACCGTACGGGGAATGGGGTTCGAAAAAATATCTCGTGGCCAGCCTCGACCAAAGCTTGAAGCGGATGAGCCTCGATGATGTCGATATTTTTTACTCCCACCGTCCGGATCCGAATACTCCGCTGGAAGAGACTATGGCGGCGCTCGACCTCATCGTTCGTCAAGGCAAAGCGCTCTATGTCGGCATATCGAGCTACAGCGCCGAACAAACGGCGGAAGCGATCCGAATTTTGAAGCAGCTCGGCACACCGCTGCTCATTCATCAGCCTTCGTATTCGATGTTTGACCGGTGGATCGAAAATGGCCTGCTGGACGTTCTCGAAGAAAACGGGGTGGGCAGCATCGCGTTTTGTCCGCTGGCGCAAGGGCTGTTGACGAACAAGTACATCTCCGGCATTCCGTCCGACTCCCGCGCGGCCAAACCGACAGGTTTTCTGAAGGAAAGCCAAGTAACGGAAGATAAAATTGCCAAGGTGAAGCGTTTGAATGAAATCGCTGCGGAACGGGGGCAAAGTCTCGCGCAAATGGCGCTTGCGTGGGTGTTGCGCAAAGGCCGTGTCACCTCGGCTTTGATCGGGGCGAGTCGGGTAAGCCAGATCGAGGAAAATGTGGCGGCGCTCAACAACCTGGAGTTCAGCGACGACGAGCTTACACGCATTGAAGAGATTTTAAACTCATAACTCGCCATGGAAAAAGATCGGTATTATGCCGATCTTTTTTATTTATCCATACAGATATTTTTATT
>JAWLCZ010000261.1:0-3854 GCA_041686835.1 Paenibacillaceae bacterium
GGAATCGGTTATTACGAGCTGCTGACCGCCCACGGCGTGCTGATGGCGCTTATTTTCACCACTTATTTTATCATCGGTTTTTTGTATTCCGGCGTATCCAAAACATTGGGCGGCCGTCTCCTTTCAACCGCAAGGAGGATGGGCTGGATCGGTTTTCTGCTCATGACGTTCGGCACGGCGATTGGTGTGGCGATGATACTGGCCGGACAAGCGAGCGTACTGTACACGTTTTATGCGCCGATGAAAGCGTCGCCGTTTTTTTACATCGCTTTGGCGCTCGTGGTGATCGGCAGCTGGATTAGCGGATACGGCATATTTTATCAGTACCGGTATTGGAGAAAAACCCACCGCGGCCACATTTCCCCTTTGTTCGGATTCATGGCGGTCGTCACGATGCTGTTGTGGCAGATAGCCACACTGGGGGTCGCGGTCGAAGTCGTCTTCCAGCTCATTCCCTGGTCTTTCGACTGGGTGGAAACGATTAACGTCGTCTTGAGCCGGACACTGTTCTGGTATTTCGGACATCCGCTCGTCTATTTCTGGCTGCTGCCGGCCTATATTTGCTGGTATGTCGTCATTCCGAAAATCATCGGCGGGAAAATATTCAGCGACGCGCTGGCCCGATTGTCTTTTCTGCTCTTCCTGCTGTTCTCGATTCCGGTCGGTTTTCACCATCAATTGATGGAACCCGGCATAAGCCCGTTCTGGAAATATGTGCAGGTTGTGCTGACGTTTATGGTCGTCTTTCCTTCCCTGATGACGGCGTTCTCGCTTTTCGCCACGTTTGAGCTGAACGGCAGATCGAAAGGGGCGAAAGGATGGTTCGGCTGGCTTAAGGTGCTTCCGTGGAAAGATGTGCGCTTTTTCGCCCCGTTCATGGGAATGCTGATGTTTGTTCCCGCGGGGGCGGGCGGTCTGATTAACGCAAGCCACCAGATGAATGCGGTCGTTCACAACACCCTTTGGGTGACCGGCCATTTCCACCTGACGGTGGCAACGAGCGTCGCCTTAACCTTTTTCGGCATGGCGTACTGGCTGATTCCGGCGGTAACGAACCGAATGCTTACGCCAAGATTGAACCGGCTGGGCATCGTACAAACCGTTGTCTGGTGCGTCGGCATGTTATTCATGTCGGGCTCGATGCATACGGTTGGCCTGCTCGGTTCGCCGAGACGCACCGCTTATACGACGTATGGCGGCCATCCCGACGCGGTGCTGTGGATGCCGTATCATGTCGCGATGGCGATCGGCGGCATCATTCTGTTCATCGGCGTGCTGCTGATGATATATAACGTGCTGTCGCTGCTGAAAGCGCCGCAGGGCTCGACCGAGTACCCGATCGGAGAAACGGCCGACGACTCGGAACCTACACCGCGCTATTTGGAACGTTGGGGCATCTGGATCGGACTCGCCGTCGCGCTCATATTGATCGCGTATACGGTTCCGGTGACGGAAATGATTATGGATACGCAGCCCGGTTCGCCCGGATACAGAACGTGGTAGCCGGGGGGCCGCGCCGCCCGTTTAAAGCATCCTGCCGAAGGATGCTTTTTTGACGATAAAGCGTACTATGTCCATTCGTTATAACAAACTTTTTGAGCAACCCCAACACACCTAACCACTATATGGTTGACCGTCACCTTGTGGCGAACCGCGCCGGGAGTCGCGCGCGGCGAAAAAAAGTTAGCCGTTGACGACATGCGGTTGACAGCCACTCTGTGGCGAGCCGCGCGTGAACCGGCCTTTCCCGGACTTGAAAGGAATGTCTCGTTTTTCAACCCAAAGCGTTTCTTTTAGGGCATGTAGACGAATGTACTCTTGCACGTTTAGGCAATCGGGAAACTTCCCGATGGAGGGACCTGACGAATTCCACACGGACATCAGAGGAAAATTCGTCCGATCGGGATGGTTACGGACAACAGTTGCGTTATTTGTGCAAAAATCCGTCCCGTTCGGATTGGAACGGACACACGATTCGTTATTTGCGTGTTCCGGCGCTGAAACGGTCTGGTTTTTGCCAAATAAGATACCGTATGTCCGCAAGACATAGAAATGGAGCATTTTTAATAAGAATAAGGGATTTGATGTCCGGTACTTGCGCTAGACCCTTAAAGCACATGATAGGTAACAGGGCATGATGACGATACATGGGGTTGACCACCAGACATGTGGCGAGTTGCACGCCGGGAGTCGCGCGTTGATACGCATACCGCATCGAAGTTCGGTTAGGGAAAAGCGATGTGAAAGAGAGCTTGAAGGAATCCAAAGAGGGAACGGGTGTGGGGTGGAAAAGCGATAGCGGCCGCCTTTGAAATCGTGTGATTTCCGCATAATCCATTCCATAAAACACGATTTCAACAGCGGTTGGAATCCCACACCCGTCCTTCCCTGCGCTCGAACGTATGGGTTTGCACATGAAAGGACCGTCCGGCGATGTTCCCGGCGGTTTTACTTATGCACCAATCCAGAAACGGAGGGAGGATTTGCAAAAAATAGGTTGACACCTCAAATGAGAATGATTATTATTGTCATAGATTCAAAATCAGAAAGGAGGGGCGGTGGACGGTACATAGCGTGATCGGAATGGAGGCGAACAATGGACTGTTTTCCATAAGCGGCTGTTGGCATGAACCGGAGGTGGAGATGCTCGGAAGTTTCGTTGTCTGATTCATTTCACGATTCATTTGGAATGGGGATGGATTTGTGTGAACGTGAACTCGCATAAAGAAATACTGGATAAAATAACGGAACTCTATCAATCGATCTTTGAGCATGACGGATATGGCGATATCAAAATAGACATGAGAATTCTTAAAAGGCATCAAAAAGAAATTATCATCTCCTGCGGAAAACAATATCGTTATGTGGTCGATTACCCTTCGCCCGTAACTGAACGCACGGAATAGAATGTGGCAGACAAGATCATACCGGTTTTTAAGAGGTGGTTTTTGCGGGTAAAACCCTCTTTTCTCAGTGGAAAATGGGGCGCAGAATCATCTTTTTTTGCGGCCTTCTGCGGATACCCAATGGAAGGCTTTTTTTGTTGTGCATTTGGGCTTACTACCAGCTTGCTTTCAGCTGGAAACAAATAGAGGAGGACGCCACTGAATGTTGGGGAAAAGCAAGTGGAAAAAAAGAATTGTACAGGCGCTGATCGCCGTTGTCGCCTTAGGTTACGGCATGCCGATACAGGCTGCTTCCGAAGATGGGAGGGAGTCCGGGAACACGGCGGCGGTGTCCTACTTCAGCGAACCGGACGTTCTTCCCGGTGAATTCATAGTGAAATATAAAAACGCAAATGCAGCGGACGACCATCAGATGAATCGAATGGGGATTCAAAAGATAAAAGAAATCGAGGACGGCACCGCTCTTTATACCGTGAAGGAGGGTGAAGATCCGGCCGAAGTCTTGGACGCGCTTCAAGATCGGCCGGAGGTGGAATATGTGGAACCGAACCGGAAGTATACCCTTTTCGAATCGACGGTCACTTCCGACACCTATTCCTCGCTTCAATGGGGGTTGGAAGCCATCAGCGCGCCTCAAGCCTGGGCAAGTTTGCAAGGAATTTCGGGGACCGTCACTGTCGCTGTAGTCGATACGGGAGTCGACGCTTCTCATCCCGATTTGCAAGGGCGCATTGATACGGCCAACGGAAAAAATTTCGCCAAAACGCATGCGGATAAAACTCCATATCCGGACGATTGGGGCTTCAAGGATGATGAAGGTCATGGCACGGCGGTAGCGGGAGTCATCAGCGCCTTGTCCGATAATGGAATCGGCGTTGCCGGCGTCTCGGGGCCAAGCCAAGTGCGGATTCTTCCCATAAAAGCCATCAATGAGGCGGGATGGGGCAG
>JAWLCZ010000262.1:0-3836 GCA_041686835.1 Paenibacillaceae bacterium
GCGCTTCCCCGGGCAGATCGATTCCGGTCTTTTCGCCGAAACCGAACGCTTTGATGTAATCGCGGAGCTTCTGCTCTCCCAATTTTTCGTACCCGAGCTTGACGAAAGCGACGTTACTGGAAAGCTTCAGACCGTCGAGATAGGAGATTCTCCCCCAGCCGACATAGTTGTGGTCGTGTATCCAGGCTCCCGGAACTTTGATTCTGCCTGACATATACGTATCGTTCGGGTTAAACAGCCCTTCCTCGACCGCCCCGGCCAGCGTGACGATTTTGAACGTCGACCCCGGCTCGTACTGGGAGCCTACCGCATGGTTGAAGAAATCTTTTTGATCGTGAAATGACCAATATTCATTCGGATTAAAAGCGGGTAAATTGGACATTCCGAGCACTTCCAGCGTCTTCGGATCGACGGCAATCGCCGTCATGCTTTTGGGACGGAACTTATCATAAACCTTTTCCATCGCATGTTCAATATAGTATTGAATGTTTTGATCGATCGTCAATTTTATCGATTTGCCGTCCTTGGCCGGCTTGTACACCACTTTGGCGTTCGGCAGCTTGTTGCCGTTCTCGTCTTTTTCGTAGCTGATCGAGCCGGGCGTTCCGTGCAATGTTTCGTCGTACAGCTTTTCAAGACCCATGACGGCTTTGCCCTGCTTGTCAAAGTATCCGAGAATATGGGAGGCCAGTTGTCCGGCCGGATAATACCGCTTTTGTTCTTCCAGCAGATAGATGCCGTGCAAATCTTTTTCTTTTATTTCTTTTTTGATTTTATCCGCCGTGGCGCTGTCGATTTTCCATCCTTCATTGCGGATCTCCACCTGGGATAAAAACGAACCGTCCGGTTTCTTTTTCGTGATTAAAGAATACAGCTTCTGCAGTCCTTCCGCCGTATTCATGTTCAGTGCGCGGGCAAGCACGTCCGCCACTTCTTTCTCGGTTTTGCTGTTATGAATCACGTACGGGTTGACGGCAACCGTATAGGCGGGGGCATCCTCGGCCAATATTTTGTTGTTCCTGTCGACAATCGTTCCCCTTTTGGCCCTGATGACTTGCGTCGTTTCCCACATCGCTTCGGCTTTGTTCAACAGCCAGGAAGCTTCTACGACCTGGACCCAATACATCCTGACTACAAGACTAACAAAAAGGAGGGTGAATACCCCCCCGATCAGCAGAGATCGCGCTCTTACTTTTTTAACCATCTGCACTCAACCCCGTTTATTCGTTCGACGCGATGTTGACCTTGTTATCGGCTGACTTGACGCCGGCGGAACCGGCATCCTCGTTCGACATGCGCAAACCGAGCGCTTCTCCCATCTCGCGGAGCCTTTTCGGATTTTGCAGCTCGAACACTTCCAGCTTCAGGTTTCGGTTTTCCATCTCCAGCGCTTTGATATCTCTCTCAATCTGTTCGATTTTCGTGTTCATTTCATAGATTTGCGCATAACGCCAAATAATCATCCCCGCAACGATGACGCATACGGCAATCGTAAAAAGATAGAGCAGCTTTTCCTGCATCGGAATCGTCGTCCTGCGGTAAACGACTTTCTTCGTTTCCCGCACTCTTACTTTCTGTCCGCTCCTTTTTTCAACCGCCAAATTCCCTTGTATGTAAGCCACGTCTGTTACCTCCCCGCAATGATTATCGATTTCGACGATATCGGCATCGTCTCTCACAATTTCTCCGCAATGCGCAGTTTTGCCGAACGGGACCTCGGATTGGCCTTGAGTTCTGCGGCCCCCGGAACGATCGGTTTTTTGTTGACCAGTTTCAACGTTCCTTCTTTTCGACAAACACACACCGGAAAATCGGGCGGACAAGTGCATTTTTCAACATTTTTCGCAAAAATCCGCTTGCAAAGGCGGTCCTCCAGCGAATGAAACGTAATGACCGCCACTCTTCCTCCCGCGTTCAAGCTGAGTATCGCCTGCTCCAACGCCTCTTCAAAAGCGCCCAGTTCGTCGTTGACGGCAATGCGTATCGCCTGGAAACTGCGTTTGGCGGGATGCGGTCCGGTGCGCCTTGCCGCCGCCGGTATCGCTTCCTTGATCAGGTCCGCCAGCCGGCCCGTCGTTTCGATCGGCTCCGCTTCCCTCGCGCGGACAATGTGCCTCGCAATGTTCCGTGCGAATTTTTCCTCGCCGTAATCGAACAGGATGCGGGCAATTTCCTCTTCCGGCCATCCGTTAACGATGTCCCGCGCCGTCAGCCGGGCCGTTCGATCCATGCGCATGTCCAATTCGGCGTCCTGATTGTAACTGAACCCTCTCTCCGCTTCATCCAACTGTGGGGATGAAACGCCCAGATCAAACAGTACGCCGTCCACCTTCGGAATTCCGTCCAGAAGCGGGACCGGCAGCTGTTTCAACACGTCATGCAGGCGGCGGAAATTGCTTTTGGCGAGCCTGACCCGATCCATATACGGCTTGAGCCGCTGTTCGGCGTAAGCGAGCGCATGCTCGTCCTGATCCAGGCCGATCAGCAGCCCCGGCGGCTTCAATCGGGAAGCGATCAGCAGGCTGTGCCCGGCTCCGCCCAACGTGCAGTCGACGTAAATTCCGTCCGGTTTGACACGCAGCCCTTCCACCGCTTCTTCCTTCAAAACAGTAACGTGATGAAACACTTGATGTCCTCCTCCAAGTTTTCGTAAGAAAACTTGCATCGTAAGCATTGTCTGAGTTTTCGTAAGAAAATTTGCATCGTATGCTATAAATCAAAGTTGAAATCAACAAGCTTTTCGGCAATTTCGTTAAAGGAATGTTCCGACTGGTTGAAATAGGCTTGCCAAATGTCTTTGCTCCATATTTCCACCCGGTTCGATACCCCGATGACGACGCATTCCTTATCCAGCTTCGCGTAATCCCGCAAATGTCCCGGTATGTTTACCCTTCCCTGTTTGTCAAGCTCGCATTCGGTCGCTCCGGAAAAGAAGAAGCGGGTAAACGCGCGCGCGTCGGACTTCATAAGCGGAAGCGCCTTTAGTTTCTGTTCCAAAACAGACCACTCTTCGTGAGGGTAAATGAACAGGCAATGGTCCAATCCTCTGGTGACGATAAAGGTTTGACCGAGGGTTTCGCGAAACTTGGCCGGAATAATCATTCGGCCTTTCTCATCGATGCTGTGCTGATATTCGCCTAGAAACATCGTTCGCTTCCCCTCCTCTCCCCTTTTCCACCACTTTACCCCACTTTCCACCACTTTGTAATATACATTCTCCACATAAATGAAAAATCCTTTTTTTCAAAGCTTTTTCAATAAAAAATAATCGCGGCCATTTCCCAGGCCATCGCAAAAAGCGCCAAATCCGTACATTCCCGCCGCTGTTTCGACAGAGCGGCAGCGAGACAAATCAGATCGCGCCGCAACATACCGATACGCGACGCATAAGCTTCTTTCCAAGCCGATGAGCGGATTGCACGTATTTGCAACATGATCTGGCATGGTTGCGTTATATAGATAGCAGGAAAATATGAAGGGTGTGAAATATGAAAAATTTTATCATTCTAACCGTTTTGTTGGCTGTGATTACCGGATGTTCGGCAAAAAACGAAAATGCGGGCCATTCAAAGGAGGCGTGGAACTACAAAGAAGGGTATATTATCGCAAAAGAAGATCGAAGAATATTAGTCGTTAGGAATACCGATGTCAAAGATATCAAAAAGAAATCCGTCCAACAAATCTTGGATGAAGTTCGACCTGACGCTATATGGATTGAAGTAAAAAACCAGGCTGATTATGATTCATTTGCTGTTGGCGACAAGGTAAGCGTCACGATTGACGGCGTGGTGAATCAATCGTATCCCGCCCAAACTTCGGCGGCAAAAGAGATCGTC
>JAWLCZ010000263.1:0-3821 GCA_041686835.1 Paenibacillaceae bacterium
GCAACATAAACAGACGAACAGGCAAGTATAGAGCATTTAAGTTGTATTTTTTACAGTATATCCTCTCTTGCAAGGAACGACCTTTGAACGCACCCCTTGCATCATCGCCGGCCGGAAATGCACATATTACCACCTGCGAAAGTCGTCCGAATCCGGTATGATGGTTACAAGGACGAACCGGCCTCGGTTGATTTGCGTGACGCATGCGAATATACTGAAGCAAAAGAAAGGTATTTTCGCAAGCGCGGGCGAATAAGGTATAACCATAATCATAAGGAGGGGTAACCATGAGTTTTTGCTGCGGTGCAAGCATGATCGGCACGAAAGGAACGCTCAAACATATCCGGACGCAAATCCATAACGTTCCGTTGTTGTTTTGCCCGGTGTGCCATCGCGTTCAAGTGCATCATCTCGCCGAGAACGAATATGAGATACTGGCCGAGTACGCTCATGGTGACGGAGCGCTGGAAGTCGACTTTCAGGAATATGTGGACGGCAAAGATCACGCCGGCTTGTATGAAAACTGCGTAAATCACGAAAATGAAGATCCGGCGGAAATCGTGCGCAGCCAAATCGATATGGCGCTCGATCTGCTGTCGGTCGCCAAACAGTGGAAAGACGAAGAATGGGAAGCGCAATTGAAGAAGAGGCTGACGGTATTAAGCCAAAGGCGCGACAAACTGCGCCGGAAAAAGGCGACGGGCAGTTCCCGCAATCATTGATGGACGGCAGCGGCATGAGCGCTCTAAAACAAAACCGATACGAAAAACGTACCGATACACCGAACGTCTCTTTACCGGGACGTTTTTTCTTTTTCCTCCGCACCGGCACATTTTGAAAGATTTCGACACGGCCCGTTCTTAGATGGTATAATTTAAGAGAGTGGGGCAGTCATTGGGAGGGATGGGCATGCCGTTCGTTTTGAAGAACCGACAAACGTCGGAAATCTACGCATGTATGCTGATGAACCATTATAATATAGGATACTATGGGGCCAAATATTGGGAAGACGGGGAGGAAGCCGGACGCGAATATGCTTCTTTCCTGCTGTCGGAAGGTACCGACATTATCGGCGAATGGGAAGTTGTCGAAGTCGAGGAGGAGCAATTGAAGCTGTTTAACGTGAAGCTTGGGAACAACGCGACGCGGAAGCTTTACCTCGGCGGAGACGGGAAGGCCGTTGTCCGAATGACGGAAGCGGAATAAGGCGAATGGAGAGGGGCCGCGCCATGACGTTTCAAGAAATGATCGATGATTTTCTAGGTCTCGTGCATGAGATACCGGACGATCCGGAGGATGCCGTTCTCATTACCGGGTTTTTGAACGAACAGATGTCCGATTTCAGCCTGCCGCTTACGGAAATGCTGGCCGTGGTCAAACACAGGAAGCCGGCGATCGCCGCCTATTTGGAATTGATCGGTACTCGGGATTTTAAGAAATTGATGCAAACCGGGCTCTCTCTCGAGCAGGCGCTTGAACGGCTCGGTGCGGCGAAAGACTATTTTTCGCAAGCGGATTCGTGAACGTTTCTTACCCCCGAATACATACAGGCGGCAACGAAACCTATAGTGTGAGGTGGAGAGGTTGCTACTCGTATTGTTTAAAAGGTTTTTGGGGAAACGCCATTCTCACCACCCGTCGCATTTGGATTCGGAAACTCCGGAGCAGAAAGTCATTCGAATTCAAGAGGGTGATTTGCGGCTGCGCAATCAGTTTATTATCGATTACCAGCCGTACGTAGCTAAAGTGACGAGCCGATTTTGCAAGAGATATATCGATCCGTCGCGAGACGACGAATTCAGCGTAGCGCTGGCCGCTTTTAACGAAGCCATCAACCAGTATGCCCCGAACTTGGGCGGATCGTTTTTCAGCTTTGCGGAGACGGTCATACGACGCCGGTTAATTGATTATGTCCGAAAAGAGCAACGCTTTTCCGGACAGATTCCATACAGTTACTTTGAAGTGGAGGATGATGAAGACAATGCCGCCAACCCGATAGAGGTGCACCAGGCTATTGAACAGTATGAGCAGGAGAAGCTGATCGAGGATCGGAAGAGCGAAATCGATGATTTTACCGCTCGTCTGCTCGAGTTCGGCATTACGTTCAACGATCTCGTCGACGCTTCGCCGAAACACGCCGATTCGCGGGAAGCGTTGTTCTCCATCGGCAAAACGTTGGCGGAAGATCGTTTTCTAATGGATATTCTGCTAAGCAAAAAAATGCTGCCAATCAAAGAATTGCTCGACAAGGTGCAGGTTTCCCGCAAAACGTTGGAGCGCAACCGCAAATTTCTGATTGCCGTCGCTCTGATTTACGACGGTTCTTATCCGTGTTTAAGGGATTACTTGCATGTTACGCAGTCCGCCGCAGGAGGGAGTGAACAGGAATGAACAAAGGCATCGTTATGGAAACGACTGCCAGATATATCATCGTCATGACAGCGGACGGGCAGTTTAAGAAAATTCCGCGCAGGAAGCGGGTTTGCCGGGTAGGAGAAGAAATCACGTTTTCTTCCCCGGCCTTCGGGTTGCGCCTTCCTTCATTTTCTTTGACTTCCGCTTTGGCGGCGGCCGTTATGGTCTGCGTCGTCGTCTTCGCCGTTTTTGGCGGTATTGGCGGGGGACAACAGGCTATTGCCGCTTACGTCAGTCTGGACATTAATCCGAGCGTCGAAATTGGCGTGAACGAGAAAGAGCAGGTTGTCGAAGCACGGGGCTTGAACAACAGCGGCAAACAGCTGCTGCAATCCATCGATTACCGCGGAAAGAAGCTGGTTGACTTTGTCGCCCAGCTCATGGAAAAAGCGGAGCGGGACGGCTATCTTCAATCCGGTGAAGGGCAAGTCGTCATTACCGGCACGGTTGTGGAAGAAGACGCCCCCATCAATGAAACGGCGATAGTGGAAAAAGTCAAAGTCCAGGTGAAGCAGGCTATTGAGAAAAAGCAGCCCGCACAAGCAAAACAGATACAGGTTACCGCACTCGTCACCCCGAAAGAAATGCGGGACGAAGCCATCAGCAAAGGGATATCGACCGGCAAATTTGCCGTTTATTTGAGCGCGAAGAACAGCGGTCATCCCGTTCCTTTGGCCGAACTGGAGAAGGAACCGATTCATGTGCTGGCCGAAGAGTTGGGCGGTCTGGACAAATTGATTGGCGGCAACGAGCCGCCGTCGAAAGACACGTTCATCCGTCTGCTTCAGGAAGAAAAAGAGGGACTGCTGGACAAAAAGCTGGAACAAAAAGGGAAGGAGACGGCCGGTCCAAAAAAAGAGGGTGACAGAAAACCGGAGGAATACGCCGGCGGAGAAGAACGGGAAGATCATTTGCGGAAGGGTGACAACAAGGCCGGACATTCGGATTTTACCGGACGGGACAATGCCGGCGGCCCGGATCGCAAGCATCAGGATAAACAACAGGACAAAAAGAAAGAAGAACGCGGCGACGCCGGAAACAAAACCGAACGAAACCGGCAGCGCGATTCCGGAGAAAACAGTTCCCCCGGGGCTTCGTTCAACATTCTCAATGTGGAATGGTCCGGGGGACGTTCCCGTGACCGGGGCTTGCAAGAAACGGTGAAGGATGGAGCAGCCTGGACGAACAACAGGGGTACGATAAGAGACATCAAGAAAGACAACAAGATAGACAACAGGAAAGGCAACAAGGAAGACGGGAAAAAAAACGATAGGAAAGACAGTAAGATAGACAATAAAATAGTCAGTAAGATAGTCAACAAGGAAGACAGCCAGAAAAACTGCAAGACCGACGAAAAGAATTACAATAAGGCAGACGGCAGCCAAAACAAAAAAGAAATCTGCAGG
>JAWLCZ010000264.1:0-3760 GCA_041686835.1 Paenibacillaceae bacterium
CGGCATAATCCTGCAATACGCCCGTGTCGGACGGTTTATCGTCGTTCTGCAGCGAGACCACTTTCAGCAGCGGCACCTCTTCGGCTTCGATGCCGTCGATCTTCATCCAGAACGTCCAATTTTTCTCCTTTTCCCCGTCTACATAGTAAGCCTTCATACCGTTGCTGAAGAGAAGATGCGTCTTTGTAACATCCAGACCTTCCTTCGGGACAGCTTCCTCCGTCAGTTGGACGGTGAAAAATATTTCATCGTTTTTGTTCAACGTCACGCCGGTCAAAATTTCCGGCTGAATGCCGTTGGCGACCTTGGAATACTTCGGCGCGATCCCGTCGACGATGACGCGAAAGCCTGTGTCCCTGTCCCTGTCCTCATCTTCTTCCTTTAAAAAATCAAACGGCTCGACGGCTTTGCCGATCAAGTACGGCATGCTGTCTGAAGCGGGCGTCAGCAATGCCGTCGTCTCGATGGTCGCCGCATTGCCTGCCGCATCTACGAAATGCGCCTCTTTCAGCTTTTCCTCCATCGTCTTGTCCAGATCTTCCGTACCTGGAGGCGTTGTACCGACAATCTTCGGTTCCAGCGGGTTGTTCCCGCTGTTATGGTATCGAACGCCAGTGTATTGGAAGGTGACTTTGTCGTGCAATTCTTTCAACATATCGTCGTTTTTGTAAGATTCATTCTTTAAATATTGCGGTTCCCCGGACGCTGGCAGTCCCCTGCCCGCCGGGTTGGTGAACAACGGATGCTTATAGAAATGATCTGCCAATCCCGCCGTCAGATCGTAGGGGTACACCTTCTCGCTGAAATTATATGTAAGCGTAATATCTTCGCCTTGAAGTGCATAGAGCTCTCGTTGGTCGGCCTTGTTGTCTCGTTCCTTGCCGTTCCCGGTGAAGGTGTAGCTTTCTAGGACGGGACGATCCAAGTCCTCGAACTTGATATATACGCCGTTCGCTCCCGTAGGGGTCTCGTTATCCTTACGCCTCCCACCTTTAACCTCAATACGAATGACATCATCCGCATCGATCGTTACGAAACGCGTACCAGAATCGTGTTTATCGCCGTTACTGGCTCTTTCATGAAAAATACTTTGTCCGTTCACGAAAAATTCGATGGAACTATGCCTCTCCCAATCCGCGGGCCATATACCCCCACTGTGATAGAATAGAGTGCCATAGCCGTACCACATCTTCATATGACCGCTCGCGGCAACTCTCGCTAACTCAGGGTTGTCTGCCACTGTTAATTCAAAGGTTGCCCCGCCATTTAATTCCTCTCCCGCCTGATCCGTTTCACCAATGAATACTTCGCCTTTACTGAGGTCGGATTGCGTCTCTCGGAAATAATCATCCCTTGTAATTTCGAAGCCTTGTATATTCCCCGTTTGAAAGTTGAACAGCATATTTGTCGCGCTGCAGCTGTTATTGCCGACGCGGGCCATTCCGACCCAAATTTCAACATCATCTGTACCTGCCTTGCAAGGAGGTTCTTCCTCCGCTCTCGCCTCCGGCATCGGTCCTATGCCGATCGGTAATGCCGAAACCAACAAGCTCAACATTACCCCTATCGTCAACCATCGTTTACCTCGCTTGCGCATCCCCAAATCCCCCTACCTAGGTCCTAGTCCACAAATTTCATTCCTTTATTTTAAAAACTTGCACTGAACAAATACTGAACATTTCTATCAAAGTACCTAAATCCCCATCATATTCCACCAAAAAACAACAAAATATTTGTCAATTTATGACACTTTTCGCCATTTTTCGACACTTTTCATGGTGTAGCACGCTCCTCTACTTACTGAATATAGAAATCACGCATCTCAAAGTTTCCAAATTGTAGGCACATAGTCTCACACGAGCTACTACTGACTCGTTCGCGAACAAAAGAGCGGGCATGATGCAGAACATCTCGCTTTTACGCAGCTGATGGACGGGAAGATGTACGCCTGCAAGGCAGTGTACTCTTACTCACATGACGAGGAACATCGTTCGGGCACTTGCGATACAAACGCCCCCAATTGCAACCTGGCTTTACTTTTTTATTTGTCAATCGAAAAGTTGACTGCCCTGGATGTAAAAATAAGCTTGCGAAGATACCGGTCGCGCGAGGTGTAGCTGGGGCATTTATTATAATGATCAGGAAGCATCTTGGTGTTGTAGTCGCCAGTGATAAAGAAGTGGAAGGTAAAGAAGTGTGATAGATTTCATTTTTCAGGTAGATATATCTATTATTGGTATTTGTAAGGTGCAATATGGTTCGACTGGCCAGTCAACATACATCGCCCCCTTAATTGTCTCGGATCCGCAAACATTACGGGACGGCTTCCAGCTGCACCGATCGTCAAGCATGCATTAGAACCGCCGCCGTTGCATACAAAAATACGCCGACCTTACGGCCGGCGTTACACATGCTCATCGTTCAGAAAAGCAAGCAGAGCCTCGCCGAACTGACACCGATCGCGACGAGCTCCGAACGCACCTGCCCGGCAACAAACAATACGGACGCAGCGGCCAGAGCTCTAATGTCAACAACATCCTGTCCAATTAATCCCTGCTTCCCCGGCGTGTTCCATTGATGACATACGGCGCTTTTTTCGAATATCGCGCTCCCCGCGTCGCTATTTCCGGATCACAATCTCGGTCATCCCGTTGCGCTTCGTATACCGGACCTCATGCCCGTACGCCTCCGCGATTCCTCTTACCGGCAAGTAGACGCGCCCGTTTTCCACAACCGCTTCTTGACGAAGCTCATAGATGTCGTCTTGATCCTTGAACTGCTTCTCGCCGATCTTGATCGACATCTTCTCCTTGATATAATCATCGGCATCGGTAAAGGCGAAGATCAGCGTTTTCCTTGAATCGTCCCACCAGATCCCTTTGCCCGGCACGATAAACGGGAGCACTCCGATGATATAAGAGGGCTTCAGCAGAATATTTCCATTGGTGATGATATGGTCTTCGTTTCTTACAAGCGTTGTGCTTCCATCCGGGTACGTCACAGTCACAGTATCAATATAAGGCGCTGCGGAAACGGAGACGGGAGCACATAGTCCGATCACCAGCATCAAACTCCATCCAACGGCAAGCATGCTTCGCAGAACCATCGTCACACCGCGCTTTCCATGTTTTTACTCAATATGTATTGGACGCAGCCGAACGCCATAGGTTCCGCGGTCAGCCGCATTTTTTTGTACAAAGCATTCCTATTCTCTAAAAAGAAAAACGACCGCATAGCGGCCGCTCCTCTCATTCATGCTCGATAAACTCGAATTCGTATTCGCCGATGCGGACGTAATGACCGTCCTCGGCGCCGCGCTTTCTCAACTCCCGGTCGACGCCCATCCGGCGCATGATCGTCGCGAAACGCTGCACCGCATCATACGACTCGAACTTCGTCCGTTTCGCAAGCCGCTCGATCGCCTCGCCCTCCACGATGAATACATCGTTCTCCCGGCGAATCGTAAAGCTTTCGTCCGCGCGGTCGTTCTCGTACGTATATACCTTCCGTTCCTCCGTCTCCGGCGTCTCTTCGACGACCGGGGCGTTCGGCGTCGCGTCGACCAGATCGGCCCATCGAAAGATCAGCTCCCGAATGCCCTTCCGCGTGGCGGCCGAGACCGGATAGATCTCAAGCTCCCCATGTCCGTTCGCCGCCAGCTTCTCGCGGAATTCCTCAAGGAACAGCTCGGATTCCGGAATGTCCATCTTGTTGGCGACGATGACTTGCGGGCGTTCCGCCAGCCTGGCGTTGTACAGAC
>JAWLCZ010000265.1:0-3733 GCA_041686835.1 Paenibacillaceae bacterium
CCTCTCCCCTGAGCACATGGATATCTTTGCTGAGCGAAACGGCAATCATATATAGAAAAGGATATAAGGTGGCGATCACAACGCCCGTTAAGACGATAACCATCACGATCTTGCCCAAGCTAACATGGTTTCTCATCGACGTGTCTCCTTTGCGTTACCACAAGCTGGTTTCGCCGACCTTACGGCTAATGAAATTGGCGGAATAAATGAAGACCAGGCTGACGAGGCCCGTGAACAGATCGACCGCAGCCGCATAACTGAAATTCCCGTTCGTCAAGCCCGTCCGGTAGACGAACGTGCTTAAGATATCCGATGTTTCGTAGATGGACGGATTCTGGAGAAGAAACACCTTCTCGAAGCCGATCTCCAGCACGTTCCCGATATTGAGAATAAATAAGATGATGATGACCGGCGTAATGCCCGGCAGCGTAATATGAAGCGTCTGCTGCCAGCGGCTCGCGCCATCCATCTCGGACGCCTCATACAGCATCGGATCAATAGCCGTCAAAGCCGCCAAATACAGGATGGTCTCCCAACCGACATGCTGCCAAATTTCCGACAGCACATAGATCGTTCGAAACAGCTCCGGCCGCGACATGAAATTGATCGGCTCCATACCGAGCCATCGAATGAATTGATTGACCACTCCGCTGGTCGGCGACAGGAACATCAAGACCATGCTGGCCACGACGACGTTGGAAATGAAATGCGGTAGATAACTGACCGTCTGCACGAATCGTTTGAAAAAAGCATGCCTTACCTCGTTCAGGATCAGCGCCAATATAATGGGAGCCGGAAATCCGAACACCAGCTTGTATAATCCAAGCAAGAACGTATTGCGGATTAAGGTGAAGAAATCTCGGCTGTTGAAGAACATTTCATAGTATTTGAGCCCCACCCAAGGGCTGGCCCACATGCCTCTGAACAAGTTGTAATCTTTGAAGGAAATCACGATTCCGGCCATCGGGAAATATTTGAATAACACGTAGAAAATCAGACAAGGCAAAAACAAGAGCAGCAGATGTTTACTTCTGTTGAGCTTGTAAAGAAACGACTTGGCTTCCGACATGTCCCCTTTCCTCCTTCGCATCATGATTGTGCATTCGTGATTGTGCGTTCGTGCATCCCGCCGGCATTGTTATCATTTGGGAGTTGGCTAGTATATTATCGAGTTCGTCCCGGAAAAGAAACTGTCGATATTTTGGTTTTCGTCATGAATTCGCGGATATCCTAAAAATTGTGAAGAAATCTTTAAAAGCAGTACAAATTCGGACGCTCTGATAGACAAGGATAAACGGCTTCGCCGTCCTCTTCCGAACAGTGCCCGTTTACCGAGAAATATAAGGCAGGATCAGGGTGAAACTTATAATCCCTTATAGTTAAAAAAAATCTCCTATGGCTCAGGCACAGGCAGGAAACCTGCTCCCAATCATAGGAGATGAACTTGAACGGCGCTGGCATTATCCGGAGATCGTTCTGCTTTCATTGTATTTTCTGAACTCTTTCGGGGTCAGTCCGGTATACTTTTTGAACATGCGATAAAAGGAGTTCTTATTCTGATAGCCGACTTGGGCGGCGATATCTTCGATCCTTGCATTGGTCTGCAGCAAGACTTCTTTGGCTTTGGCGATGCGGACCTGATTCAAGTATTCGGTGAAATTTTTCCCGGTCTTTTCCTTGAAATAGGAGGATAAATATCCCCCCGTAATATTCATTTTATCCGCGACGGCGTCCAATGAAATATCTTCGCCATAGTGATCCTCGATATAGCGGCTGACGGAACTCGCAAGGTGATCCCGCTCTTCACTCTTCTCCTTGATGAATCGGGCGGCGGTAACCAACACTTGTTCCAAAAATTGCTGCAGCTGTTCGACGCGATAACATTCGGTTAGTTCCTCGGACAGCCGATCTGCATTGAACGAATCATGCGCGATCTGTAAGGAAGCGAGCGTCCGCAGCACTTCCATACAGATTTGTTCCCCGTACTGGTAGTATGTTAAGGCAAGCGCTTGTCTGCGTTTCATTTGGGACAACAGCTTGCCGAGCCATTGCAGCAAGGCGTCGTGATTGCCTGCCGACAAATAGACATGGAATTCATTTCCGATGATCGGCAATGGCATGAATTCATTCGGATGGCGTACGTCTTCATGGATTACTTGCGTTTCGTCGGCCATTCTGCGCATTTTTACCCGGTTCGCCGCTTGTTCGTAGGCCGCAGCAAAATCGGCGAAATCGGTATAGACGCCGCTCACCGCGATGGTCGTATGGCAAAATTCCTTATCCAGATCAAACACGTTCTTGAGATGATCGGTCAATTGTTGCAGGTGTCCATGGAACTCCTTGCAGAATACCAGAGACAAAATCTGATCGTTTTCGACTTGGAACGTATTGGAGCTCGGGTACTTGGCGCTAAGGGTATGGTTGATGTACTCTCGGATGAAATAGGCGGCCCGATCGGTGTCCGCATCGATGCTGTGGTGGAAGCCTTGCTTGAACTTCAACTGGAACAACAAGAGGAGAAACGGTTGATCTTGATCGTCGGGAAACGAAAGCTTCAGATCCTCAATCGGATTATGGATTTTTTTAATTTTATTTAAATAAGCATAATGCCTTAATAAGGAATTTTTGTTCTCCAGATCTTCTTGAAAGCCTTGATTCGTCAGACTCAAGCGGTTCAATTGTTCTCCGATGATATGAAACTCCGCAATGGCGCTGCGGGAAGGCTTATCGGATTTGAATTGCTGGATCGATTCCATAATTCGTTTCACCGGATGGTTGATGCGCATGCTGAACAGAAGGGACACGATCACACTGACGGCCACGGCGATAATCAGCATAAGGATGAGCGTAAAGTTAAGCCGGGCCATTTGGGAGGAGATATTCTCTACAGGAACGATATTGACATAGGTGAACCCCGTGGTTTCCCCCGTTTCATAAAAATAATAAAATCCCCCTTCCTTCACAAAGCTTCGCTGCGCGTCAAGCGCCGGAAGGGAGCTCTCGTCGAAGTTGTTTTGTGAAAATAAATAGTTCCTTTGTTCATCCAATATGTAAAAGTTATCGTTGATCGAGTGATGATAGGCATGCATCAATTTATTCGTATCGATGAAAGCAATAAAATAAAAATCGGGGTAAATTCTATTTTTCACAATGACTGGAAAGAGGAGCTTGGTTGAAAATACAGCGTTCTCGAAAACGATCTCATTGAACGCGGAAGAAGGATATACCCGATATTGATAGTCTCGGGCGAATTCGTTTTCCCAGAAGGAATAAGGATAGTCGCTGCTTTGATAAAATTTGGAGAACATCGTCTCGGCTTTCGTGCTTCCGCCTTTATCCAGGATAAACGAATGATCTTTATGGTAGAGCACGATATTATCGAGAAACAAGAGCTTCTCGGAAACGACGTTTTGAATATCGCGACGCATTTGGGGCGAAAAACTATAGTTAATTTTATCGGCGTCCAGCAGCGGCTGCACATAGTCGTTCAAATACAAACCAAGAACAAGGTTGTTGACAAGCTGGAAATGATTCTCGAAGTTTTTCGTCGAACTGTTTAAGTTGGCATGATTGTAGCGAATAATCTCATTACGGATGCTGTCGTGGAAGAGTGAAATGAATAAGAAGTTAAGGGAGATCAGAAGCAAAATAATGATCAGGAAGTTGATAAATAAGCGAATGAACAAGGAATTGAATTTTACTTTGAACCCTACATGGGTTTTCATGGCTCGCT
>JAWLCZ010000266.1:0-3667 GCA_041686835.1 Paenibacillaceae bacterium
CGATAAAGTCCATCAATTTCGTGATGGCTTCCGGATTCGTGTCGGAGGCTCCGGAGACGTTGCCGCCCGGTTTCTCGAGATCGCTGACAATTTTCGCGTCAACCGGGTCTGTGACGGCGGCAAACAACACCGGCGCATTTTTGACCTGTTGCACTACCGCTTGGGCGGACGGTGTCGATATGGCGACAACCAAATCGTTTTTCTCCGACGCGATTTTCCGCGCAATCGATAAGTTGTTGGTAGCATCTTTTTGCGCATTGTTGTAGTCGATTTTCAGATTTTTTCCTTCTTCAATGCCCGCGTCTTTCAGTGCCGCTACAAAACCTTCCCGCGTTGCGTCAAGCGACGGATGCTCCACGTACTGCGAGATCGCGACAGTATACGTTTTATTGTCCGTATTCCCCGCGTTGCCTGAAGACTCGTCCGTTCCCGCCGTTCCATTATCCGCCTTGTTTCCGCAGCCTGCCGCTGCAATCAAGGCAATCGACATCATGAGTGATAGCCAGATTTTCTTTTTCAAATGAAATGACCCCTCTCCTAATGGTTGTAACACCTTTCAAACCAGAAACATAACGCTTGAATCATTTAACCCTCACATGTTATATGCAATATATTAAATGGCTCGCTCGCTTGCGTCAATGATAAAAGATTAGTAATGGAACGCGTAGGATTAAACGATCACATTTCAAAACTCCCGGGTATTGAAACTAAGATGGGTTAGGAATGTTCATCTCTATCCTCCTCCAATCCCCGTTTTCATGCTTAGGCCCCAGCCAAACATACATTCCAGATTGGTAAGTTCGGCGCGGATGATGTTCAAGCCGGCGCGCCATCGTATGGGAACAGCTGCATGTTCAGAACGAATCCTTCCGTCTCTTCCGGGCGGATCCCACAACCACTCTCCTTGATAAACTTCTTGTTCGTTAATCCATAACCGTATCTGATCGCTGAAACCGAATGTCAGAAGAGACTCTTTTTCCACAGATAATGAAAACATGTATTTGGTTTGAACACAAGTGCCTTTTTCCGCAGCCGGATACATTCTGTTTAGATTCAGGGTCCCGTTTTCTTCTACAGTTGCTTTTGTCCAAACAGCTTTCGTCCAATCATGAAGAATATTCGGCGTGCCGGCATGCGTATAGGGTTCAGAAAACATCCACTCCGTTACAAATGTATCGTTCTCAAGCCGCTTCAAATCCGCACGTTTACTGTCGATTGGAGCCGGTTGAATATGTTCTGCGGAGAAATTTCTTATGTAACTCGGCAAGCAGCCCCAAACTCCGATTCTGCCTGCAGGGCGTCCCAGTTGAAGGCTTGGAACCACGATCTGAGGGGTTGTTGTGTCTCCAACGCAGATCGCAACGCTGTCTTGTTGCACTTCCAGACGGAGTTTGACCCATTCTCCCGCAGGCACCGGTGCGTCCGCCTGATAAACGGGACCATGATAAATTTGCCATGTGCTGGAACCGTTCATCACCGGATCATATTGAATTTGGCCCATTTCGCTGTCAATACCCGGCGAAATATATACCAATTCAAAATTTTTCGAATCACGAGCCCCGAAAACAAGTCCTGCAAATCCATAGGGGCCGGGCACGGCAACCTCGGCTTGGAGTCGGAAACAATCCAGTTGCAGGTCATCATGGAGCAAAACAGGAGATATACCGTCACTTTCAAAATACAGTGCTTTGCGGTCGCGCCATACCGCCGGCCGGGCACCGGATTCACCCATGTCAAAATGCTTCAAGTCATCCCACAGGTTCCATTGCAACTTGGACACAGACCTCACCTCTTTTTTGCGGTATTTTCTTCTAACTAAGCATCTTCACGATAGCCGAGTGACCTTTTCGCTTCGCCCAAGCAATTGGCTTCGCCCATTCCGGAACTCCGGCAGGATCCCGCTGTGCTCCCCGCTCAAGGAGAAGGGCGGCCATTTCCGCTTGACCGTATTTCGCTGCCCATCCAAGCGGTGTCGTGCAGTACTCGTCGTCTACGGCGTTTACATCCGCGCCATAATCCATCATGATTGCGGCCAGTTCCGTGTTTCCCTGGAGTGCCAACAAATGCAAGTAGCTAACGCCAAGCCAATTGGAAAGATTCGGATCGGCCCCGTGATCGAGGAATCGTTCCACCATGGCTTTCCCGGAATAACGGCAAGCATAGACCATATAGTTGCTGGCATACCACGGACGATTCAGATCGGCCCCGTGTTTCAAAAGCAATCTCACAATGGATTCGTGTCCGGAGCCGGCAGCTTGCGCCAGCGGTCCATAATCTCCACCCTCATTCGCAGCGGAAGGATGAACCGCCAATATTTCCCCGACCAAGTCCATTTTGCCTAACCAACAAGCGGCGGTCAGCGTCGCGGTACCGCCGTATGCGTACAGCAATTCCTGCATTTCTTTATATCCTTTATGCATGGCGATGGAAACAGGATTGCCGGACGCTTCCACTTCAGCATTCGGATTTGCACCGTGAGCCAACAACAGTTTGGCGCACGACAAATGATTGCCGCTCGCGGCTGCGTGCAAGGCTGCACCATGCGGAGCATCCTTTTCCGCTTGATTCGGGTCGGCACCGTATTCCAGCAATACTTTCACCGTTTGCGCATGTCCGTGCTTTGCGGCGTAATATAACGCCGATCTTCCGGAAGAGTCTTTGGCATTGGCCTGCCTGGCGTCTTGTTCAAGTATACCGCGCACGCCTTGCGTGTCTCCAATAGCTGCAGCGATACAAATATCGTAGACGGCTCCTTTTGAAATCAGGTAGCCGAGCAGAAACCATCGGTTTTGAATCGACTCTGCCGGCAAGTCTCTATTGGAACGGTAGAAATAATCTCCTTCCATAGCCAAATGAACGGCTTGACTGCCGTCTGCTCTTTTCGCCTGCAAATCGGCGCCTTTCTCTATGAAAAAATCGATCAGTTTCAGTTGTCTGGTCAGCACGGCCCAATGCAGAGGGGTGTTACCCCGCTCATCGCTGGAATGGAGGACATCCGGATTTTCATCTACCCGCCGTTTAATCTCGCTCTCGTTTCGTTCTCTTATGAGTGCAGCCATGGATTCGCCTAATGAATTGCTGTGAAATGTGCGTTGAAGATGATCTTCCAATATTTGAGCGATGCGGTGATGGCCCCGGTCCAGCGCTTTTTGCAATGGCGTATCCTGCCATCCCAAACCGGACTTTGCCGTCGCATCCGCGCCATACTGGAGCAATAGGCGAACGATTTCCGTATGTCCTTCCCTGACAGCAAAATGAAGCGGGGTGAAGTAAGCCCAACTGCAATTCGACAATGCCGGATCGTTCTCCAGCAGCTCTCGAACGAGGCTGAATTTTCCAGTCGTGCAGGCCTCCAACATGTTCCATACTTCATTCCCTTTTCCCCCACTATACGGTACGTGACTGTCTGTTTTCAGGATGTCCGGCTGAATGAATCGGCGCTTCAATCCCGTTCCCTCCTTCAATCCTCATTTCGTCCTTGCTTCCGCAAACCCAAAAATGTAAACTCTCCATCCTCGCCTTCTTTCAATGTATAGGAATGATCCAGCCATGTACTGTGGAACTGATGGTTTCCGATGGGGTAAATCGGTTTATGAAACCGGCCTAAATGGACAAATTCCCAGCCATCACGGACTCTTCTCAATTCTACGCGGTCTTTTACATAGAC
>JAWLCZ010000267.1:0-3644 GCA_041686835.1 Paenibacillaceae bacterium
CGGCGCATCGGATGCGCCGGCCTGACTGCTATGCCAATGCCCGCTTAACCAGCCGGATCGTTTCGGTTTCAAGACGCTTAGCGCAGTAAGCAAGCGGCGCTCCGAGCGAATCGCGCAAATAATCGAAATCGCGCAGCGCCTGCCGCCGCGAAATTTCAAACCGCTCCGCCACATCGTTCGTATTGGGGTAACGGCCGCGCCGGATGGCGGCGTCAATCCACTGCAATCGGTGCAATAAAGCCAATGTGCCTTCCTCCTTCTAACCGGCCTTTCGCGAATCTTGGTATGGGAATGGATTCGACGACCGCATGCGCATTTCCTCTTTGCCGCACATTATACCGTCTTCGTTTTCTTGCGGCCGGAGTTTTTATATTTCGCTCCGGTCATGAAGATGAGCGGGGTTCCGATGATGGTGGGAAGGAACCAGAGTAATAAAACCGGCACTTCGTCCAGCAGCGGAATTTTCGGCCCGTTCACAACGAGCACGGCCGTAATGACCCCGATGTAGGAACCGAGCATGCCCCCGATATGCTTCCCGATCCAGTTCGGCCAACGCCGTTTGCGCGCCAAATATCCGAACAGGGCAAGCCCGTAGGAAAAGATGGCGATATAAAACAGATACGCGCTTTGTTCCCAATGGAGGATGGCCATCCAAACGGAAGTGACGAATATGGCCGCGTAAGCTCCGTGGTAGATTTCTCCCGCAAGCGTGTGGGCCCCTTTACTTTTTCTCGCCATGGCCGCCAAAGCGCCCGTGATGAGACAAATCGTTCCGGCCATAATATGGATTACAAGCAGCAAAGTAAATAGATTCATTCCGTTTTTCACCTCACAGTCGGTTCATTTGCCGTCGGCAGTTGGCCTCAGCATCTCCACACTTCGCCAAGCTTCAACATGATGAGTCGCTGCTCCGGCAGACGCAGACGTTTCCACTCCGCGGCCAGCCGATCCAGCGCTTCTTTCGGGGTATCGTCGGCCAGGCGAAAAGCCCCGTAATGCATCGGAATAAACTGTTTTGCCCGCAGATCGAGAAAAGCCGTTACGGCTTCTTCCGGGGTGACATGCTGCGCGGACATGAACCATTCCGGTTCGTACGCCCCGATGGGCAGCAAAGCGTAATCAATCGGAAATTTTTCGCCGATTTCCTTAAACCCGCGAAAATATCCGCTGTCCCCGGCAAAGTATATCGTTTTCCCCGGTTCCGTCTGAATAACCCAGCCTCCCCAATGCGATCGGTTCGTATCCCACAATGTTCTTCTCACCCAGTGTTGGGCGGGCACAAAGGTAAATGTCGCGCTTCCGATGCGTTCCTGCTCCCACCATTCGTACTCGGCCGTCCGGCGAAATCCTTTTCGTTTCATCAGCCGCGACAGTCCGGAAGGGACCAGGCAGAGCGGATTTCCTTTCAATTGTTTTAATGAACGGAAATCGAGATGATCGTAATGGCCGTGCGAAATCAGAACGACGTCAATCTCCGGCATATCCCGTACCGGTATTCCGGGTTCGCTTAACCGTTTCTCGAATCCCATTCGGGCTGCCCATACCGGGTCGGTAAGCACGTTCAAGCCGCCGGTCTGAATCAAAAATGTCGAGTGTCCGATCCAAGTTATCGTCGTCTCCGTGCGGTTTTGCCGCAGGAACGGAAGGTCGATCCGCTCCGCATGAGGGACTGTGAAAGATAAATCCTTTTGTTTGGCGGAACGCTCTTTCCGCCATGCCCAAATGTCTTTTAACGATTTTACCGGATGGACGTCGTCGAGATTGGCGTAGCGCCGGTTTGAAGCCATGATGCGCCTCCCACAGATGAATATCGAGATACAGATTCGGGACTGCTCCATTTTCCAGGAATCGACTGCCGATGAGAGCTTATGAGATGGTATTATCATGTTTCGCCGCCGTTGTCAAACCGATAGCGGGTTCATGCGGTCGGAATAGAAGAGGCAGTCTGTGGAACAAACTAGAGGAGATACAGAAGCGAAATCATTGGAGGTAGAGTATCATGAGCAAAACATCGCGACTGCTTATTATTGTTCTTGTCATACTGGGTGCCGTCACGCCGGCCGGTTGCGCCGGAAGCGCGGCGGACGATCAAAATCGTAACAATGCCGGGAACCGCACAGAGACGGAAACTCCGGCAAAACCTACTCAACTGGATCAAATTAAAAAAGCGGGCGTTATGAAAGTCGGTCTGATGGGCACCTATCCCCCGTACAATTTTATGAACGACAAGCACGAGATCGACGGTTTCGACGCCGACATCGGCCAAGGAAGTGGCGAAACGGCTTGGCGTGAAAGCTGAATTCGTGCCTACGGAATGGGCGGGCATGATCGAAGGGTTGTTAAAAGGAAAATTCGACACGGTCATCAGCCAAATGACGATCACCGAGGATCGCAAAAAAACGATGGACTTCTCTCAACCCTACATCACCAACACAATCAAAGTGATCGTCAGCGAAAAAAATACGACCATCCACGGGCTTGAAGATTTGAAAGGCAAAAAGGTTGGCGTAGGCCTCGGCACAAACGACGAGAAATATTTGCGCGAAGTGGCCATTCCGAAATTGGGCCAGTTCGAAATCGTCACCTACAACGATGTCATCACATCGCTCATGGATCTCAATACGGGACGGATCGACGCGACGATAAACAACATGTTCGCATTAAAGCCGCTTATTGAAAAGAACAATCTGAAAATCAAAGCGGTGGGCGATCCGATTAAAAAAGACCAGGCGGGGATTGCCGTCCGCAAAGGGAATCCGGAATTCCTGAAAGCGATTGACGACGCGCTGACGGAGATGAAGTCGGACGGCACTTACGCGCGAATTCATAAAAAATGGTTTGGGGTCGAACCCGAGTAAACTCATTCCACAGGCGGAGTCCGCTCCGCCCGGTAAGATCCTCCTACAAGAGCGAAAGAGGCGAAGCAGATTATGGATTTGGTGCTGGCCAATGTTCCCTTTTTGCTCAAGGGAAATTATTACACGCTGCAGATTACTCTTGTATCGATGTTTTTCGGCCTGATCATCGGTTTGATTACGGCGATAGCCAGGCTGAAAGGAAACCGGCTCATCCGCAGTGCCGCGAGGCTCTATGTATCCGTCATTCGCGGGACGCCGGTGCTCGTGCAGATTTTTATCGTCTATTACGGGCTTTCCGATTTCGGCATTACACTGGGGCCGCTTACATCGGCTTATATTACGCTCAGTGTAAATATCGGCGCATACTTGTCCGAAACGATTCGGGCTTCGATACTGTCCGTTCCGAAAGGACAGACGGAGGCGGCGCTTTCGCTCGGAATGACGAACGTGCAGGCGATGCGGCGGGTTATCCTGCCGCAGGCGGTGAGAGTGGCCATTCCGCCGATGGGCAATACGTTTATCGGCATGCTCAAGGAGACGTCGCTGGTGTCGGTCGTTACCGTCACCGAGCTGCTGCGCACGGCGCAGTTGCTAATATCGCAGTATAACGTCGTCATGCCTTTCTATATCGCGATCGCGCTCATGTACTGGGCGATGAGCACTTCGTTCTCCGCGGCGTTGTCCCGGATTGAAGACAGGTTATCGAAAGCTTACTGACAGCAAAGGCGTGATTGGCAATGATTCGAGTTCGCGGTCTCTCCAAGACGTTCAAACATACACCGGTAC
>JAWLCZ010000268.1:0-3634 GCA_041686835.1 Paenibacillaceae bacterium
GAGGCAGCGGTGGACGCAGGACTGGCGAGCGGCCTATCGCCGGACCGATATGCGCCGAATGAGCGGATCACTCGCGAGCAGATGGCCGTGATGGTTGCCAAAGCGTTATCGTTCGCAGGCAAGGAAGCGGCGGCAGATCGGGGAGCGCTGGTAAAGTTCACGGACCGTACTTCGATCTCCGGCTGGGCTGCAGATGCGGTTGCTCAAGCTGTGGCTGCAGGAATCCTCAACGGGATGCCCGACGGTACGTTTGCGCCATCCGATCATGCAACTCGGGCGCAAGCGACGGCAGTGCTGAAGCGATTTCTGCAATATACGGAATTCATATAACGCAAATGAAGAGGGGCTAGGCCTCTCTTCTCTTGGCTGTCCCTTTCGGAACTTGGGTTTGAGAATCCGTGTGTAGGTTCCTACCTTTGCCTAATATGTGCGGAGCAGTGACAAAACTTGCTTACTTGACCGATGAATCTTGCGTTTGGATTTCGTCAGATAAATGTAAAGAAAAAACCAAAGCAATTAAAATAAGTCCAACTGTTGGAGGTACTCAGTCATGAGAAAAGTGATTGTGCTAGAACACGTCTCCCTTGATGGAATCATACAAGCCCCGGGAGGGCCAGACGAAGATAACAGTGGCGGCTTCGCATATGGCGGATGGGTAGCGCCCTATTCTGACGAGATCCTTGGAACGCTCCTGAGCAGGCAGATGAATATGCCCTTCGACTTGTTGTTAGGGCGCAAAACCTATGAGATTTGGGCGCCTTACTGGCCGAAGCATGCGGACGTATGGCCAGGAGTTAACAAGGCGACTAAGTATGTAGCCTCCAATACCTTGACATCCGGGGAATGGATGCCGACCGTGTTATTAAGCGAAGATATTGTAGAAAAGATTACCCGAGTCAAGCAACAGCAAGGGCCGGATTTGCATGTATGGGGAAGTAGTGATCTCATTCAGACGCTTATGAAGCATGATTTGATCGATGTGTTCTGGCTGATGATTTACCCGATAACTTTAGGCAGTGGAAAGCGATTGTTCGCTGGGGGTACGATCCCGGCGGCATTCAAGGTGACGGAAAGCAAAGTTACTTCTAATGGCGTTATAGTTGTGAATTACGAGCGAGCAGGTGAAATCGAAACCGGAAGTCTTTAACTATTCGTACAAGTAAGGCAAGGGACTAACTTGCCGATACATTCAACCGATAAACAGTTCGCCTTTACGATGATACGCTGAACCGTATCATAAATGACGGCAAGTTTTTTGGGGTGAAACTCGCAGGAGCCTTCAAAAGCGTGTTGAGCGGAATGGGCTTGGGGTGGGCGAGGCTGGACGATAAAGCCAACGCAAGCAGGCTTCTGCGTATTTTAAGGATTACAGAACGATGCGGTATCTGGAGGGGACCTCAAGACCATCCCTCCCGATAAAAGCTAAATCTCCTCGCGAAAGGGGAATTCAGGTCGAAACCGGCTTCCAATACACAGCGGTGCTCTCCAAATAGTCCCCCCCATACAGAATGCGTGGAGGGTCAGAGTAGGCAGATGAGAAATATTGAATTTACCGGAAGCGTGATTGCAGAATCGTTAATGCACTGGTTGTTCGGTTCCTGGCGGAATAAAGTATGGAGGAATTCGAAGCCAGCCGCGTTTCTTCATCGTATGCTTCAATTTGGCGGCAAAAGCCAGTTTTTCTGCTTGGAACTGTGTAAAAAGGACGCCGACATCATTACGGATCGATTCAGCGGCAATACTGGCGGCACGTAAAATTAAACTGACGATTTTTAACGACAATTCATTGGCGAGCAAATCGTCGGTTAATTTGACTCCGAGGGGTATGGCGTTTGGATCCGAGCGGGGCATATCTTCTGGAGAAGGAGGCAACGTAATGCTTTCTTTCAGCATGAATTCATGCAGCCGTTTCCGTTGGCTGGTCCCGAGCTCCATATCTTCCTCAAGAAGGGCCTTCAATTCTGCGTCGTTCGTAGTGTTGATACCGGCTTGAACCGTTGCTTTGGCAAGCTCAAGCCCCGCCAAATAAATCCAGCACCCCATCACCTCGCCGACATGAAGAGGGTTGTTATTTTCTTGATTGATCCATGATTGAAGTGTATCTATTGTCGTTTCTAATACATTCACCATACTGATCGCCTCCAGATAGCGGTTTTCCGTATGGTTTGCTGAGAAGGAAATTTTTATGCATTTTGCAATGAAGCGCTTGGATTGGGTTCTTCCCTTTTTGATGATATGGAGTTAACGCTATAGTTTACTTTGAAGCTGTTATTATTAAAAGCTTAAGGGGAGTTTATAATGCGTATTTTCGTTACAGCGGGATCACGGCTTGACGGGGTCGGCGACGAGGGCATGCCATTCCGAGATATCGCCGACGTCATTGGTCGCCGCTTGAACATACCGGTGGTCAGCATTTCACGTGAAGAGGCAGACGCTCACTTCGGCTTTCTCGGCGTCCTTGCTGCGCTCGACCTCTCGAGATCTAGCGTACAGACTCAGGAATTGTTGGGATGGCGGCCCGTGCAACCGCGGCTAATCGCGGATCTTGAACAGGGGCCCTATTTCAGAAATTGAACGGATTAATGGAGCCGATTGCTGCACCGGCAAAACGACAACGATTCGCCGGATGACGCAAGCGTTAAGCGCGAAAACGTACAAGCTGATGTACCTGTCCGAACCCAAGCTGACGCCGCGACATTTCTACAAAGGTTTGTTGGAGCAATTAGGATGTGAAGCGAAATTTTATCGTGGGGATGCCAAGCGACAATTGCATCGGGAAATTGAACTCATGCGCGGACTGCATCAGCTCAAGCCCTGCGTCATTGTAGATGAAGCGTATTTACTGGATCGCGAGATGCTGGAGGAAGTGCGGTTTCTCCTCAATGTTCGAATGGACTCGGAAAGTCCGATAGCTCTCATCCTGGTAGGGCAAAGCGAGTTATGCGATCGCTTGCGGATGCAGGCGTATGTGGCGATTCGCCAGCGAATCGACTTGCAGTGCAAGCTGTCGCATTATGACCGGTCGCAGACCGGCGAATATATCGCGAGGCATCTCGGCTATGCCGGAAGTGAGCAAGCCATTTTTTCGGACAACGCGCTGCAAGTTCTTTCTGCGAAAGAGGATACGTACCACGTTCATGGCTAAACCCGAAGGGAAGGTCTTCATCCGTGACTTTCCCTTTCGTTTAAGGTTTCCCGGACAGTCTATCCATCAGATATTGGACAATCTATACCGTCTTTCGTTGGTCAAATTACGGTGTCTGTAACATAACCTCTTCGAGCCGGTGACCAAGGATGCGATGAAACGGTTTAGAGGCAGACATTGACTGGCAGTAAAGGATCGCCATAAAATTTACCGGCACAGACACCAGGAGAACCGTACCACAAATAACGGCAAGATTCTAAGGACAGGCAGCGCCGCGGCCGACCGCTTCGGTCGATATACGCGGATGGAGAGACTTCCGTGCGGAGCATCCAACTGGAAATCCGCCATACTCGCCAACTGGATGTTGTCGGAGATGACATTAGCCACCACGGAATTCAAGGTAGGGGATATCGTGTCCGGCTTCACGACCGACGACGTCAGCACGGGCAAGGTCAACGCGACAAACATCTACAACAATATAGCCCCGCA
>JAWLCZ010000269.1:0-3563 GCA_041686835.1 Paenibacillaceae bacterium
TGCTAGCTACGGAGCGGCTTGGTCCTTACTCCGACTGAACTTTCATCAGTAAGTTGTGCCTAGTTTAGCTAGGCGCGCTTGCACAGAATGCAACTGATTTCGGTCAAAACGGGCGAAGATGACGATTTGACCGGTTTATGTTGCACAAAATGCAATATAATGCGCTCCGTGCCCTTTTCCCTGGGAATATGTTGCATTTTGTGCAACATAATACTGGCGATACATGGGGTTGACCGCCACCATGTGGCGAGCCGCGCGCCGGGTTGGGGTCACCACTCGGTTGGGGTCACCCGTCGGTCACTCGCTGGTCACTCCTGTCACCCGCCGGTCACTCGCCTGTCACTCGCCGTGCAGCGCCGTAACGCGCCAGGAGAGGAGGCTGCCTCCGATTCGAGTCGTTGTACTCCTTCGCTCCCCCACGGCCTTAACGGTGAAGCGAAATAAACATTCGTTCCCGACGCGAGCGCGTTCGCCACCAATCGATCCCCATGAAAAAAACGAGGCGGAAGACCGTTCCCGCCCCGTAAATTTATATTGAAATGCTTCTTTCGAAGCCTTTATCATTGAAAAAAGCCGTTAACCGTTAAGGTTAACAGCTTCACGGGACGCCTACATTTTTTTGGATCCGGCGACGATTTGCGCGGGGATCGCCTTGTTCCATTCGTCGAGCATCGCTTCGTTCACTTTGCCTTTCCCCTGCTGAATGACAAATACGTTCACTTTCTTTTTACCCCACTGGCGGTAAACATCGTCTTTCGTTTCAAAGTACAAATCGAGCTTGTTTCCCTTAATCGCCGAACCGATGTCGGCCACAATGCCGTAACCGTAGCCGGGAATAAAAAGAATCGTCCCGAGCGGAAAAACGTTTAAATCGGCGGCAATCGTGGAAAGGACGCTCCTTTTCACTTTTACGCCGGAATAGGTGATGCCGTATTCCGGATGGCCCGGGCTCTTCCCGGTAGATTCCACACCGGCCGAGTACCCGGTGGCCACAACTTCAACCGTTTTATATTTGGACAAGTCTTTATGCAACGTAGGGTAAATTTTGTTTCTTTCCATCAACTCGCGAATCGATCTCACTTCCGCCAGCGGCTGCCCGAGCGCCGCAATACCTTGCCCTTTGCTTTCCCGTGCATGAACCGGGCTGCCTGTATCGTGCGGCGGCCTCCGGTCCGTTCGCGCTGCGCGTTGGTCACCATACGCGTCGTTCACGCGGCCGTTCATCCACGCATTGTCCATCGGTCCCAACACGGTGAACAGCAGCATCAACAGCATGATAAAGCTCAGCCATCTTGACTGGCTTATCGTATCGGATAACATTTTTGGATACCTCCCCCTAATATAGAGGGTGTCCGCAAAATGAACGTTTTATACTGCGGACGCCCCCGCAATTGTTAAGGTAGCCCAAAAATGGTTGCCGTATTCACGAACGGCCGCGTTTATTTTCGCATGCGGATTTCTTCCCGGATTTGAGCGATCACCGAAGCGGCATCCTGCACGCCCATGTCCCCTTCTCCGCGCTTTCTTACCGACAAAGTTCCGCGGCTCGCTTCTTGGTCGCCGATGACAAGCATATACGGAATTTTCGCAAGCTGCGCCTCGCGGATTTTATGGCCGATTTTTTCATTGCTGTCGTCGAGCTCGGCGCGAATTCCCGCAGCCAACATGCTTTCTTTGACGCTTTGCGCATAAGCGCGGTGAGCGGCGGCAATCGGCAGCAGTCTCGCCTGAACCGGCGCAAGCCATACAGGGAACGCTCCGGCGTAATGTTCCGTCAATATGCCGATAAAACGGTCCATCGAACCGTACACGGCGCGATGGATGACGACGGGCCGCCGCTTTTGGTTGTCTTTATCGATATAGTGAAGATCGAATTTTTCCGGCATCTGGAAATCGAGCTGGATCGTCGCGCACTGCCAGCTTCGTTTCAAGGCGTCGAGAATGTGGAAATCGATTTTCGGGCCGTAAAAGGCGCCGTCCCCTTCGTTCACGCGATAGGCGACGTTACCTTCATCCAGAACGTTCCTGAGCGCCGATTCCGCTTCTTGCCACAATGCGTCCGAACCCATCGAATGTTCCGGGCGGGTGGACAGTTCCACATTATAGGCGAAACCGAACACGCGGTACATCTCATCGATTAACGCGATGACGCGGGCGATTTCCTCCCGGATTAGATCCGGACGGCAAAAAATATGCGCGTCGTCCTGGCAAAACGTGCGTACCCGCAGCATTCCGTTCAAAGCGCCGGAAAACTCGTGCCGGTGAACCTGCCCGAATTCGGAAAGGCGCAGCGGAAGTTCTCTGTAGGAGCGGAGGCTGTTTTTGTAAATGAGCATATGCCCCGGGCAGTTCATCGGTTTGAGCGCATATTTCGCGTCGTCGACATCGGTAAAGTACATATTCTCGCGATAATGCTCCCAGTGGCCGGACTGTTCCCACAATCGGCGGTTCATCATGAGTGGCGTGCGGACTTCTTCATAGCCGCGCCGGCGCTGCAAATCGCGCGCAAACTGTTCCAGTTCGCCGCGGATGGTCATTCCTTTCGGCAAATAAAACGGCATGCCCGGCGCTTCCTCGGAAAACATAAACAATCCGAGCTCTTTGCCGAGCTTGCGGTGGTCGCGCTTCTTCGCTTCCTCCAGCAACCGCAAATGCTCCTCCAGATCCGCCTTCTTCGGAAACGCCGTCCCGTATATGCGCTGCAGCATCTTGTTGCGCGAGTCGCCGCGCCAGTACGCCCCGGCCACGCTCAGCAGCTTGAACGCCTTAATCCGCCCCGTCGACGGCAAATGCGGCCCCCGGCACAAGTCGAAAAACTCTCCCTGATCATAAATGCTGATTTCCGCATCTTCCGGCAAATCGTTAATCAGCTCGATCTTCAGGTAGTCCCCGATCTCCCTGTAAATGTCCAGCGCCTCTTCCCGGCTCACGACCCGGCGCCGTATCGGCAAGTTTTCCTGCACGATCTTCTCCATCTCTTTCTCGATCGTTTCCAGATCTTCCGGCGTAATCGAGCGGTTCAGATCGATGTCGTAGTAAAACCCGTCCTCGATGACCGGACCGATGCCGAGCTTCACTTCGGTCGGCCCGAATATCCGCTTCAGCGCCTGCGCCATCAGATGCGCCGTGCTGTGCCGGTACACTTCCAGCCCTTCCTTGCTGTCCAGCGTCACGATTTCCACCGCCGCATCTTCTTCGAGCGCATGATTCAGATCGACGGCTTTGCCGTTTACCTTGCCCGCCACCGCGTTCTTCTTCAATCCGCTGCTGATTGAGCCGGCGATCTGTTCGATCGTCGTGCCTTTGTCGTATTCTCTTACCGCTCCGTCCGGAAACGTCACTTTGATTGCCATCGTCGATTCCTCCTTGAATATTTGACCGACACCACCCTTGCCAGCCGCTCCGCAACAACAAAAAACACACCCGTCCGCTAGGGACGAGTGTGCTGCTCGTGGTTCCACCCTGATTCAACCGGCCCGCCGAGCCGTTCAACGCAATGACGGCGCCGATTCTCATTGCATCCGGTAACGGGAATGACCCGGTGACATTTACTGCCGCCGGGC
>JAWLCZ010000270.1:0-3548 GCA_041686835.1 Paenibacillaceae bacterium
GACGACGGTGAAGTGACGTCGGTCGATAAAGTAAGAGGGCAGAAGAGGGCCATGGGCCGCATTATAGAGCTATTGGAAGCGGATTTCGACGGACGGGACGTAAAGGCTGTTTTTGCGCACGCGAATGCGCTTGAGACCGTTCAGGAGCTGAGCGGTCTGGTATTGAAGCATTTTGCGGTGAAACAACATTCTTTCACTTCCATCGGTCCGGTTATCGGCACGCATGCCGGTCCCGGAACGGTGGCTGTGTTCATGCAGCCGGCATAGACGATGACCGATCTGCATCAAATCCCCGTTCGCGAAGTTCATGGGGTAGGCCCTCATAAAGCCCAGCATCTGCATGCGCTGGGCATCGTTTCCGCCGCAGACTTGATCGAGTATTTTCCGTTCCGTTACGAGGATTACCGGCTGCGCGATCTGTCCCGGGCGGAAGACGGCGAAAAAGTAACGGTGCAGGGTAAAATCGTCGGCGAACCGCTCCTGCAAATGTTCGGCCGCAAAAAATCGCGATTGTCGTGCAAAGTGCTTGTCGATTCCTTTTTGATTACCGCTGTCTGGTTTAACCGGCATTTTTTGAAAGAGCGGCTGCAGCCAGGACAAGATGTCGTGCTGACCGGCAAGTGGGAGCGGAGAAGACGGCAGATCACGGTCGCGGAATCGGAGTTTCCGGGAAAGGGCGCTACGCGGATCGGCACGCTTGCGCCCGTTTATTCCGTCGGCGGACCGGTATCGCAAAAATGGCTGGGCAAGGTGATTAAGCAGGCGCTCCTTCAGTACGGGGAAATGATCGAAGAAATATTGCCGCGCGAACTGCTGGTAAAACGCGATTTAAGTCCGCGAAAACAGGTGATTTTTGCGATTCACAATCCGGAACATGTGGAGGAGGGGCGCAAGGCGCGGAAACGAATCGTCTACGAGGAACTGTTCCTGTTCCAGCTGAAGCTTCACGCGTTTCGCGCCATTTCCCGCCGAAGAGCGGACGGGGTCGCGCACGCCATCGATTCGGAAACCGTCCGCGCATTCGTCCGCTCGCTGCCATTCGCCTTGACCGATTCGCAGAAACAAGTGATCGGCGAAATTTTGCGCGATATGCGCGAACCTTTCTGCATGAACCGTCTGCTGCAGGGAGACGTCGGCTCGGGCAAGACGGTCGTTGCCGCCGTGGCGCTGTTCGCTTCCGTGAAAGCCGGCCACCAGGGGGCGCTGATGGTGCCGACGGAAATATTGGCTGAACAGCATGCGCGTTCGCTGGAACGATTGTTTTCTCCCTACGGGATACAGGTCGGCCTGCTGACGGGGAGCTTGACGGAGCGGCAGCGCCGCGACGTGCTTGGCGCGCTGCAGATGGGGCTCATCGATGTCGTCGTCGGCACGCACGCGCTTATCCAGGAGGACGTATTTTTCCGCAGCCTCGGCCTCGTTGTAACGGATGAGCAGCACCGTTTCGGAGTGAACCAGCGCAGCATATTGCGCCGCAAGGGAATGAATCCGGACGTGCTATCCATGACGGCGACGCCGATTCCGCGTACGCTGGCGATTACGGCGTTCGGCGACTTGGACGTTTCCACTTTGCGGGAGCTGCCCAAAGGACGCAAAGAAATAAAAACGTATTGGGTGAAACACGCGATGCTGGACCGGGTGCTCGGTTTTATCGGAAAAGAACTGCAGGCCGGACGGCAGGCGTATGTCATCTGTCCGCTCATTGAGGAATCGGACAAGCTGGACGTGCAGAATGCTCTGGATGTGCAGGCCGGATTGCAGCGGCATTTTACCGGTTATGAGGTCGGGCTGCTGCACGGAAGACTATCCGCCCAGGAGAAAGAAACCATTATGCGGCGGTTCACCGAAAACCGCATCCATGTTCTCGTTTCGACGACGGTCGTTGAAGTCGGGGTCGACGTGCCCAATGCGACGATTATGGTCGTTTACGACGCGGACCGGTTCGGGCTGTCGCAGCTTCACCAGCTGCGCGGCAGAGTGGGCAGGGGAAGCTACCAGTCTTACTGCATTTTGGTCGCCGATCCGAAATCGGAAACCGGCCGGGAGCGCATGCGCGTCATGACGGAAACGAACGACGGTTTTGAAATTGCCCGCAAGGATTTGGAATTGAGGGGACCGGGCGATTTTTTCGGGACGAAACAGAGCGGGCTTCCCGAATTTCGCGTCGCCGATATCGTAAACGATTATGAAACGTTGGAACAGGCCAGGGACGATGCGGCGGAGCTGGTCGCCAGAGCGGATTTCTGGACGTCCGCGGCCTATTTGCCGCTCCGGATGTATTTGCAGCGAGAACACATTTTTCAAGGGGAGCCGTTGGACTGATGAAGGTATGTTCGTTTTTGCCCGGAGCCACCGACATGATCTATCAGCTTGGCTTGGAACATCAATTGTACGGGGTTACGTTCGAATGTCCGAGCGGCAAACCGAAGGTGGTCCGTTCCTACTTGGAGGGACAATCGTATACGAGCGAACAAATCGATAACATCGTGAAAGAGCATATGCGGGAAGGCAAGTACTTGTTTTATATCGATTACGACCTGCTACGCTCGATAGCCCCCGACGTCATTTTTACGCAGCACGTGTGCAACGTATGCCAGATCGGCACTTCTTACGTGGAAAAAGCCGTCTATCTGCTCGGTCTCGAGCCGAAAATCGTTCCTCTTGCGCCGAAAAGTTTAAACGACGTTTACGACAATGCCATGACGATTGCGGAAGTGATGGGCGATAGGGAAGCCGGGGTTCGTCTGCTGAAGCGGATCGAGGAACGGACGAACCGGTTGATGGACAAGCTGCGCGCCCATCGTGCTCCGCTGCGCCGTGTGCTGTTCTTGGAGTGGATGGAGCCTCTGTATAACTGCGGCCACTGGATCCCTTACCAGATCGCCCAGGCGGGAGGCGTCGACATGTTGTCCAACCCGTCCGGCCATTCCGAGCGGCTTCCGTGGGAAAAGGTGTTGAATTACGACCCGGAAATCATCGTGATCGCCCCATGCGGACTTTCTGTCGACAAAGCGCGGGAAGAACTGCAGTTTCTTGCCCGGCGGCCGGGGTGGGAGAAGCTGCAGTCGGTGCGAAACGGCGAAGTGTACATCGTCGATCCGAATCTGTTTACGTGTCCGAGCACATCGTTAATCGAAGGGACGGAGCTGTTGGCCTCATTGTTTCATCCCGGCGTTTTCAAGCTTTCGGAGCAGGCGGCCGCAAAAGTGTTCCGCGCCGTTTTTTAAACGACAAAGAATGGTTAAGTTCGATGAAGCGTTAAAGCCGTGGGAAGCGAAGGAGTGCAACGATTCGAATCGGAGGCAACCGCCTCTCCTGGCGCGTCGCTGCGCTGCACGGCGGGCGACTGGCGGGTGACCCCAACCCAGCGCGCGGGCTCGCCACATTGGTGGCGGTCAACCACACGTATCGCCAGCATATGTTGCACAAAATGCAACATATGCCCGGGGAAAAGGGCACGGAGCGCAATAGATTGCATTTTGTGCAAGCGCGCCTAGCTAAACTAGGCACAACTTACTGATGAAAGTTCAGTCGGAGTAAGGACCAAG
>JAWLCZ010000271.1:0-3546 GCA_041686835.1 Paenibacillaceae bacterium
CAGTATACTCTAGGCTCAGAGAACATTCCCATCGTTCTCAGCGCCGTTGGGAGGCTGAGCCCCACCTATGTCCAGTTACTACGTTCTCCTCTCGTCTGAGATTTTACGCTATTTAGTATATGTAAATATATTAAAATTTAAACATATCATAAAAATATTTTTTTGTCAAGTAAACTGAAAAGAAAGTGTTGTCGTATCGATTGCTTGACATACCCTAAGGGGGTATAGTATATTTGATGTGTGAGGTGATAAGTCGTGACGGATCAAGAGGAACGGAATGAAACCGATAATGTCAATTGTTCTCCGGAAAGCGACAGGAAAAGCCATCATTCGGTCAAAATGAAGAACAACTTGATATCCCGCCTGAATCGAATTGAAGGCCAAATTCGCGGAGTCAAAGGGATGATTGAGAAGGATACCTATTGCGACGATGTACTCAACCAGATCGCGGCCATTCAATCCGCCTTGAACAGCGTGGGCAAGCTTTTGCTCGAAGGACACATGAAAAGCTGTGTCGTGGAACGCATCCAGGCCGGCGAACATGAAGTCATCGACGAATTGTTGATTACGGTGAATAAATTAATGAAATAATAAATTTAGGAGGGATTTGTATGCAGCAAGTCACACTTCAAGTGAACGGTATGTCCTGCCAGCACTGTGTCCATTCCATTGAGAAAGCCCTGAAAGAAATCGGTGCGTCGGCTCGCGTTGATCTGAAAGGCAACTCGGTAACTGTTGAATACGATGAAACTAAATTGTCCTTGGATGCCGTGAAGGAAGCCATTGAAGAACAAGGCTACGACGTTGCATGACAGGTAGGGAGGGGTCACTTGCGGTGGCCTTTCTTTTTACCATTATATATACCCTATGGGGGTATGGAAGAGGCGGTTTACATGCAAAACACGGAAGCACAAAAGAAACAGCAAATTACCTTGCAAATAACGGGTATGACTTGCGCCGCATGCGCAAACCGGATTGAGAAAGGATTAAACAAACTGAAAGGCGTATCGGAAGCGACAGTTAATTTTGCACTCGAGCAGGCGTCTGTTACCTACGATCCGGATAAAGTTAAACTTCCCCAAATCGAGCGGAAAATTCAAGAAATCGGATACGATACCGTCAAAGAAGCCGTCGATTTTGAAATCAGCGGGATGACCTGCGCCGCCTGTGCGGCCCGGATTGAGAAGGGGCTCGGCAAACTGCCGGGAGTGTCCAAAGCAACCGTCAATCTGGCGCTTGAAACGGCCCACGTTGAATATTCGCCTGCTGAAGTGTCCGCTTTGGATATGATAAAGAAAGTGGAGCAGCTCGGCTACAAGGCAGCGATAAAACGGGAAAAACAAAAGTCCGCAGACCATAGGATAAAAGAAATCAAGAGACAGCAAAAGAAGCTACTCATTTCCTCCTTGTTGTCACTGCCGTTGTTATGGGCAATGGCCGGCCATTTTTCGTTTACCGCCTGGATCTGGGTGCCCGACTTGTTCATGAATCCGTGGTTTCAATGTATTCTGGCAACGCCCGTACAATTTATCGTCGGTAGACAATTTTATATCGGAGCGTACAAAGCGCTTCGGAACGGCAGCGCCAATATGGATGTTTTGGTGGCGCTCGGCACGTCGGCCGCTTACTTCTATAGTCTTTATTTAACGGTACAATGGGCCAAGCTGGCCGGGGCGCATCATGTGCCGGCGATGTACTACGAGACAAGCGCCGTGCTGATTACGCTCATTGTTCTCGGAAAATGGCTTGAAGCGCTAGCGAAGGGCCGTTCATCGGAAGCCATTAAAACGTTGATGGGACTGCAGGCCAAAACCGCGCTTGTCGTCCGCGACGGACAGGAAGTTTCCGTACCGGTAGAGGAAGTGGCCGCAGGAGACGTTGTGATCGTAAAACCCGGCGAAAAAGTGCCTGTTGACGGCATCGTGCTTGAAGGTTCTTCTTCTGTGGATGAGTCGATGCTGACGGGTGAAAGCATTCCGGTCGTCAAGCGGCAGGGCGATTCGGTGATCGGAGCCACCATCAATAAAAACGGCATGCTCCGCATTGAAGCAACCAAAGTAGGAAAAGAAACCGCGCTTGCGCAAATCATCAAAGTCGTCGAAGAAGCGCAAGGTTCCAAAGCGCCGATTCAACGGATAGCGGACGTCATTTCCGGCATATTCGTTCCCATTGTCGTCGGGATTGCGATAGTCACCTTTCTGGTATGGTATTTCGGTGTCGAACCCGGCGATTTTTCCGGCGCTTTGGAAAAAGCGATTGCGGTGCTTGTCATCGCCTGTCCTTGCACGCTCGGATTGGCAACGCCAACCTCCATTATGGCCGGGTCCGGACGAGCGGCGGAGCTCGGAATTCTGTTCAAAGGCGGGGAACACCTGGAATCGACGCACAAAGTTACAACCGTCGTATTGGATAAAACCGGCACAATAACGAAAGGCAAACCCGAGCTGACGGATGTTATCGTTTCGGAACCTATCGATGAAAGCCGATTCCTTGCTTGGGTCGGAGCGGCCGAAAAAAACTCCGAGCATCCGCTTGCGGAAGCGATCGTAGCCGGCGTGCGGGAAAGAAGCATCGACCTGCCGGAAGCTGAATCGTTTGAAGCCGTTCCGGGGTATGGCATTCGGTCGATCGTCGAAGGCAAAGAGGTTCTGATCGGAACAAGAAAATGGATGGTCAACAATCAGATCGATGCGGAATCGGCTTTCGCAAAGCTGAATGCGCTTGAGGAATCGGGCAAAACGGCGATGCTGGTCGCCGTTGATGGACGCTACGCCGGTATCGTAGCGGTGGCCGATACGATCAAAGACACTTCCAAACGGGCCGTCGCCCGGTTGAAAGAACTCGGCCTCGATGTCGTCATGATCACCGGCGACAACGAACGAACCGCCCGAGCGATTGCAAGACAGGTCGGTATCGATCGGGTGCTGGCGGAAGTGCTGCCCGAAGGCAAAGCGGACGAAGTAAAGAAATTACAGCAATCGGGCAGAAAAGTGGCCATGGTCGGCGACGGCATCAATGACGCCCCGGCACTAGCCACAGCCGATATCGGAATGGCAATCGGCACGGGTACCGACGTTGCGATGGAAGCTGCGGATGTGACGCTGATGCGCGGCGATCTGAACAGCATTCCGGACGCCATCTTGTTGAGCCGGAAAACGATGCGTAATATCAAACAAAACTTGTTCTGGGCCCTTGCTTATAATGTCGTCGGCATCCCCATTGCAGCAACAGGATATTTGGCTCCCTGGCTGGCAGGAGCGGCCATGGCATTCAGCTCGGTTTCCGTCGTACTCAACGCGCTCAGGCTGCAGCGAGCCAGAGTTTAACATGAATTCGCCGCTTCACTCGCTGATTCCGGAACAAGCGCTGCTTCAGGCTTCTGATAATGATTGTCACATCTTGTCGGACTTAACAGAGAAGCGAGAGATGTTGGAGTATTACCTGGCTGGGCAATAACGGCAAAATGACCTTTGTTTCGGCAAGACGTTCTTTTTTTTGAAAATAGTTGCAATAACATCTTATTTTCATGTATACTGCAAATAGTTG
>JAWLCZ010000272.1:0-3509 GCA_041686835.1 Paenibacillaceae bacterium
CAAGCGATATCCCCTGGACAACTGGTTCCAAGTTCCGCAATGACTATCTCATGGGACCGCCGCAATTTCAACAAGGTTAACGGGACCCCGATATGATTGTTCAGATTGCCCCTTGTTTTATGCACTTTATAGGTGGTGGACAGCACCGAAGCGACCATGTCTTTCGTCGTCGTCTTTCCGTTGCTGCCGGTAATGCCGATAATTCTCGCAGGCAGCTGCTTCCTGTATTCCAGCGCCAATCGCTGCAGGGAGGCCAGCGTGTCGTCGACCAGAATGAGGGGCACGCCTTCCGGAGGATTGGGACGGTCCTTCTGCCAGAACGACGCCGCCGCTCCTTTGCGGAACGCTTCGCGCACATAATCGTGACCGTCGAATTTGTCGCCGGCGATCGGGATGTACAGATTGCCCGGCTCGATCGTTCTCGTGTCCGTCGATACGCCGGAAACGGGTACTTGATTGTAAATTTCATTCGCGCTTTGTGCGGCAGTCATCCGCACGATTTCCTGAAAAATTCGTTTCATCCGTTCAACAAGCTCCTTATCGCTTCCTTCGCCACCAAACGATCGTCGAACTCGTAAGTGATTCCTTTAATCGTTTGTCCGGGTTCATGGCCTTTCCCCGCAATCAATACTACATCGTTTGAGCTTGCCATTTCAACCGACATTTGTATCGCCGCTCTGCGGTCCGCGACGAGCCGGTAACGATCTTCCGCCCCGGCAACCGGCAGTATTCCGGATTCGATTTCTTTCATAATCGCTTCCGGATCTTCCGAGCGCGGATTGTCGGAAGTCACCAGCACATAGTCGCTGTATTCGGCGGCGATTCGTCCCATGACAGGACGTTTCGTGCGGTCCCTGTCCCCGCCGCAGCCGAAAACGCAAATCACTTTCCCTTTGGCGAACTCGCGGATCGTGGCAAGAGCGTTCTCCAGCCCGTCCGGGCTGTGCGCATAGTCGACAATGACGAGAAAATCCTGCCCTTCGTCAATCGTTTCCATCCGCCCGGCAACGCCTTCGACCTGCTCCAAACTATGTTTGATCGCCTGCAATGGAATGCCTTCGGCCAAGCCCGACGCAATCGCGGCCAACGCGTTGTACACGTTGAACTTGCCGAGCAGCTTCAGCCGCAATTCCGCGGTTCCGGCGAATGACGCCACCTTGAATTGCGTTCCGCCGGGGGTGATGCGAATGTCCGATGCCCGGACATCGGCCTCGTTCTCAATGCCATACGTAATCACTTGAGCCGAAGTCAGGTGCCCGTATTCGCGCGAGACCGGATCATCCGCGTTCAGCACGGCAAACTTGCGGTCGCCGGGATCCGGGGAAAACGTGTTCCCGAGCCTGGAAAACAGCAGCCCTTTCGCTTGCTTGTATTTTTCCATCGTTTGATGATAATCGAGATGGTCCTGCGTCAGATTCGTAAATACGGCGGTGCGGAAATTGCAGCCTTTCACCCTCCCCTGCTCGAGCGCATGCGAGGAAACTTCCATGACGCAGTATTCGGTATCCGCATCTCTCATCCTGCGGAACGTTCGCTGCAAATCGAGCGCCTCCATCGTCGTTCGTTCCGCCGCGTAAGTTTCCGCCCCGATCTTCACGCTGATCGTTCCGAGCAGTCCGGTCGTACGCCCGTAATCGCGCAAAATTTTTTCTATCAAGTAAGTCGTCGTCGTTTTGCCGTTCGTTCCTGTCACCCCGATCACTTTCATTTCATGGCTCGGGTAGCCGTAAAAATGGTTGGCGATGACCGCCATCGCATACCTCGTATCGTTCACAACGATTTTCGGCAAGTTTGCATCCACTTCGCGCTGAACGACAAGCGCGGCGGCTCCCTGCTCCGCCGCCTGCCCGGCAAACCGGTGTCCGTCCACCGTATGGCCGGGCAAACATATAAACAGATCGCCCGGCCGCACTTTTCGCGAATCGGTCTGGATACCGGCGATTTCCGTCATTCCGTCTCCATCAATACGCGACAGCGTAAGCAGGGAAGCAAGCTCTTTCAAACGCATGGAATCTCCTCCGGATTTTTACAATGTTCCACCTTACTTATTATCGTCAAAATATTCGGATACGTTTACATCATGGTTCCGGTTTGTTCGATAAATAAACCCGGATGCTCGAACCTCTTTCCACTCTCGCCCCCGGTTTCGGCAGCTGGCTTACGACCGTATCGCCGGCGCCGGAGCGAATCAATTGAAAATTCATATTCATATCTTCAAATATATCCGCCACCGTCATTCCGATCAAATTCGGAACTTCGACCATTTTCGGTTCCCCGTATCTGTACTCTTTCTCCAGCTGATTTTTCCGGGGCTCCACTCCCATATAGTGCAGCGTGTCTTCCATAATGTTCTTCACGACGGGAGCGGCGATAAGGCCTCCGAACTGCAGCCCTTGCGGATCGTCGACAGCGACGTAGACGACGACTTTCGGATCGTCGGCGGGAGCGAATCCGATAAACGAAACGATATGTTCGTCCTTGGAATACCGGCCTCCGATGACTTTCTGCGCGGTGCCCGTTTTGCCGCCGACCCGGTAGCCGTCAATATAGGCGTTTCTCCCCGTTCCTTTGGCAACGACGCTTTCCAGAGCTTCCCGCACTTGCTTCGACGTTTTCTCGGAGATGACCTGCCTGACCATTTCCGGTTTCACGGTTTCGATCACTTCCCCCGTTTCCGGGTGAATCCACGCTTTGGCTACATGGGGGCGGTACAGCTTTCCGCCGTTCACGGCCGCCGATACGGCCGCCACCTGCTGAATCGGCGTAACCGAAACGCCTTGGCCGAAAGCGGTCGTCGCCAGTTCGACCGGACCTACCCGCGACAATTTGAACAAAATGCCGTTCTCTTCTCCGCCCAAATCGATGCCCGTTTTTTGCCCGAACCCGAAATGGCGGATATAGTCGAAAAGCGTTTCCTTTCCGAGCCGCTGCCCCAAAATGACGAAGCCGGGGTTGCACGAGTTTTGCACGCCCTCCAGAAAGCTTTGGCTGCCGTGGCCTCCTCTTTTCCAGCAGTGCAGCCGGGCTCCGCCCACTTCAATCAGCCCCGGATCGTGAAAATGATCGTTGTGCAGATCGACCTTGCCTTCCTCCAATGCGGCGGCCAGCGTAATGATTTTGAAAGTCGAACCGGGTTCATACGTCATCCATATCGGCAGATTGCGGTTGTAATTTTCCGCCGGATAATCGCGGTAATGGGCCGGATCGTAGTCGGGCCTTCCCGCCATGGCCAATATTTCGCCCGTATTCGGATCCATGGCGATGCCGATGACGTGCTTGGGTTGAAACTGCAGCATCGCCTGATCGAGTTCGCGTTCCATAATCGTTTGAATGTTTTTGTCGATCGTCAGCTGCAGGTTGAGGCCGTCTCTTGGCTTCACGTATTGCTCCGAGCTTCCGGGCATTTCTCTTCCCTTGGCGTCGGCGAGAAAAGAGATGCTGCCGGTCATGCCTTTCAACTGCTTGTCGTAAGACAGCTCCACTCCGGTCAAACCTTGATTGTCGATGCC
>JAWLCZ010000273.1:0-3486 GCA_041686835.1 Paenibacillaceae bacterium
GCCTTTGTCCCGTATCTTTCCAGAAGTTCGTCCAATCCCCCCTGCGCAATGACTTTCCCGTGATCGATAATGGCCAGCCGATCGCACAGCGCTTCGACTTCCTCCATGTAGTGAGTGGAGTAGACGACCGTCACCCCCTGCCTGTTCAATGACCGGATCATCTCAAAGATATGGTTGCGTGATTGGGGGTCGATGCCGACGGTCGGTTCATCCAGGACGATGAGCTGCGGCTCGTGAAGCAAGGCGGCCGCTATATTGATGCGGCGTTTCATACCCCCGGAGAACTTCCCGACGGCATCTTTCGCACGGTCGGCCAGTCCGACGGTTTCCAGTATCTCGGCAATGCGTTTCCTTAACCGTGTGCCGCGAACCCCGTACATTTCCCCGAAAAAGAGCAAATTATCGTAGGCGCTAATTTTTTCATACAGAGCTATCGACTGTGGAACATAACCGACCAGACTGCTGAGCTTGGACCGCTGTTTGGCCGCATCCAGGCTGAACACGTTAACCTGCCCGCTGTCCGGGCTAATGATGCCTGTCACCATTTTCATCGTCGTCGACTTGCCTGCGCCGTTCGGTCCAAGAAGTCCGAAGCAGGTTCCTTTCTCCACAGAAAAGGTGACGTCTTCCAGGGCTACTTTCGTCCCGTAACTTTTTTTCAGACCGATGACTTCCAAAGCCGGCTCCATACGTTTAACCTCCCGTTACTGTTCTATAAATTCAAGTCTTTGTCCAGTATCCGTCCCGACCAGAGGAGCAGCAAACAGGACAACGCAACCAAAGGGGCAAGCAGAAAGACGAAAGGGAACTGCAGCGAAAATGCCATCGCTTCCCCGGACTGATCCAGTTCGCTCAAACTTTCCATCCATCCGCCAAACCAGGCGATCCACCATAACGCGTTTCCGGATATCCCGAATCCGAGCCACATCAACGGTGCAAGCGGCCTCCAGCGCGATTGCGTGACGGTTCCGGTCAACAATCCGAACGCCGCCATAAAGGGAGAGTAGATGAGAATGAGTCCGTACCAGACCAGTTCTCCTTGAAACAACCGGAACAAAAACTCCTGCCCGAACGTTTCCGCCTTCAAGACCGACGCATAAACGGAAAACAGCATGCAGCCGGCTAGCGCAGCGGTTATCAAGATGAAGGATTGAAGGATGACGGCCGCATATTTCGCCAATAGGAGCGACAACCGCGGATACGGTAGCGACAGCCACCATCCGTTTGTGCCGTTTTTCCATTCTCTTAAGATCATATTGAACCCCAGCATAAAGATGGCGAAGGGTAAACCTAGTACAAAATTCCACAAATACTGCGGTTTGAACTTCCCTTCGACGACGGCCCATGTATACAGGACGAAGCCTGCGACCGCGACCGCCGCGACATAAGCAATCCACCAATTTCCCGAATTGTCCGCTTTGTCATTTCTGCCCCAGCGAAACTCATGTTTAAGCAAATGAATAAATGCTTGAAGTGACATTCTTTTCACCCTCCTTATCGATACAGCTTGCGATACAAATTTTCCATCGAGCCGTGTTCTACGCGCAGCGCTTCCGCCTCTCCGGCCATCTTCAAGCGGCCGCGCTCGATAAAGACAACGTGGTCGAACAAGCTCTCGGCCTCGTCGATTTCGTGCGTGCTGATCAGCATCGTCTGCCGACGATCGCTCATGTTGTCGATCAAGGCACTGACGATGCGCTCCCGCGAGACGACATCGATGCCGGCAAACGGTTCATCCAGCACAATCATGGCGACGTCGCGGGCGACGCAGAGGGTGAGCATAAGGCGCGCTTCCTCGCCGCGCGACATCCCCGCGGCTTTCATGTCCGGATCCAACCCCATGAGCGCAAGCAGCTGTTCCGCTCTTTCGCGGTTAAATCCAGGCAGCAGATGCTCCGCCCACTGCAAGGCGCGTTCCACCGTATGGTGGCGGTACCAGCGGGCGCGGTCGGGAAGATAGGCGATTTCCCGGTTCGTCCGCCAGCCGGGTTCGCTGCCCAACACTTCCAGACGCCCGTGATCCGGCCGGATCAGCCCCGCGATCATGCGGAAAAAAGTCGATTTCCCCGCTCCGTTCGGCCCCAATACTCCGGTAACCCGCCCCGCGGGGATGTATGCGTCTAACCCGTCCAAAGCCGGTTTTCCGCCGAAGCGTTTTCTCAAGTTTTCACTGCGAACCGCTGCTGCCATCATCATTCTTTCCATCCTTTCTCGTTTAAGAGCGTTTGGATATCCCGCATGTTGTAACCGAGGCTGCGCATTTTATCCAAAAATTCATCCACCGCCTGCTCCGCCAAACTTTTCCGAATCGTTTCGACCCGATCCCGACTTGTAGTGATAAACGTTCCTTGTCCTCTTCGCGTCTCGGTCAATCCGTCACGTTCCAGTTCCTGATAAGCTCGCATGACGGTGTTGGGGTTGATTTTCAAAGCTTGCGCCAGTTCCCGCACCGAAGGAATTTTATCACCCAAACCGATCTCTCCTTTCGCAATGGAACTTCTCACCTGATTCAGCACTTGTTCGTACAGCGGTTGGCTCAAATCGAGCGCAAACCGCATACCGCCTACGCGAATTTCATCCAAACGTCTCCCTCCTTGCCTGTAAAACTGTATTTGTTATAAATGTATTATATCACTTAATACACTTAATGCAATAGGAACATTCCTTTGAAACAAAAAAAAGACCCGTTCTGGGTCTTTTTTCGCTTAAAAACTGAATATTCCCGAATTAACGCCTTGCCGGGGTCTCCCACCGCTCAATCGCTGCAGTTGGAAACGTTCGTATCGGCGACGCCCGCTTCCACATTGATTTTTTCCGATACGGTGTCCCGGATGACCCCGATAATCAACTGCAGCAAATAATTGATGTCATGCTGCGCCTGTTGAAATTCGCTGACGAGCGGAATCGCATCCAGTTCGTCCTGCAGCGCCGCTATCTCTTCTTCGATCTTTTGCACCATTTGCGGATTTTTGAACACCGTTTCGAAGGCGACCGCTTCTTTTTGCTTCTTTTTAATGGCGCTGATCAGTTTCTGCACTTCGGCGTTGTTCTGGATTTTCTTTTCCGCTTTTTGGTAGAACTGCACTTCGTCGGACGTCATAATCAACTCGGCCAGTTCCTTGGCTTTGGCCAAAATATCTTCGCGGACGATCAGTTCCGTATTCGTATAATGTTCCATGGGAAAAAAGTTCCCGGATTGTTGCGCATGTTCAGCCACTTCCACCCACTCCTTACCCGAGCCTGCTCGGACATAGTGATAACCGTATCTTTTTACCCTTACTTTCCGTCAGCCGACTTGAGCGGCTTCGGGAACGACCAGCTCGCCTTTCAGCAGCCACGTCTGCGGCTCCGTAATGCGAACATGGACAAACTGTCCGGCCAATTGTTTGGACCCTTTGAAGTGAACGAGCTTATTCGTCCGCGTTCTTCCGGAAAGCATGTCGGGATTGTTTTTGCTCTCGCCTTCGACCAGCACCTCGACGACTT
>JAWLCZ010000274.1:0-3467 GCA_041686835.1 Paenibacillaceae bacterium
ATTTAAAGCATAAGAGCGAACTTACAAATGCGATGCCCTCCATTCCTAGCCCGAAATGGATGCCATATCCATGTACAGGCTATTTTTTTGTGCATATCGGTCCTTCGCGTTATTTTTACAATGCCGCCCATCCGCTAGTAACCAAATTCATGAGGAAAGCATAACGTATACTTATACACACGATAAGAAATGATGATGACAAGTTGGGTGTTTGTTTATGGACATGGAAATCGCCTTATTGGGCATTATGATCGGCTTTCTGGTAGGATTAACCGGCGTCGGAGGGGCGGCGCTGCTTACTCCGCTTCTCGTGCTGCTTGGCATACAACCGACGATCGCGGTGGCTACCGATCTGTTCTATAATTCCGTTACCAAGCTGTTCGGTAGCATCCAGCATATCCGGCAAAAAACGATTAACGTCACGCTGGTCAAATATTTGGCGGCCGGCAGCGTCCCATCCGCCGTATTGGCGGTAATCCTGCTGCATTATTTCAAGCCGCTGTATATGTATCAGGAGGCGATCATCAAGCACGCGTTGGGCATCGTATTGATTGTGGTGGCTGTCGCGACGATTGCCAAGCAATGGTTTGCCGGGTTCGGCGTGAACCCATGGCAGATGAAACCGCTCAAGGAGAAGCGTATGCTGACGATTGCGATCGGAGCGGTGCTGGGTTTTGTCGTCGGGCTGACATCCATCGGGTCCGGTTCTCTCTTTGCGCTGGCGATGATGTTTCTGTACCGGATGTACGCTTCGGAATTGGTCGGAACGGATATCGCTCACGCTTTTATTCTCGTTACGGCGGCGGGGGCGCTTCATGCGGGATTCGGCAATATTGACTACCTGCTCGCCTTCAATCTGCTGCTCGGTTCGATACCGGGAGTGATGCTCGGAAGCAGTCTCTCCGCCAAAGTGCCGTCCAAACCGTTGCGGACCCTTATTGCGGCGCTCATCTTGATTAGCGGAATCAAACTCATCTAGCGTTAGCGGATAGCGGTATCCATACGGATACGCATTAAACGGCACCCTATGTGCCGTTTTCATGTTTTCGAAGCGTTGCCGGAAACATGGGATGTTTATGAGAGAAGGCCGCGTTTCGCAGATGATTCGTACTTCTCTTAGTTACTTCGAAACTAGTAAATATATTGCAGGTTTGTTGATTAATCATTTTTAAGTGCTTACAATGGAACGGATAATTATATATGATAGTAACAGATACAATCCTATCGCATTAATCGGAGTGGGAGGAGAGCAATATGGAAAGAAGACGGTTTGGTAAAACGGACATGGAGGTGAGCATTCTTGGTTTCGGCGGGGCCGAAATCGGCTTCGAGCATGCATCGCTGCAGAGCGTGGAACGCCTTCTCGGAAGCGCGCTGGACGCAGGGCTCAACGTCATCGATACGGCTGAATGCTATGCGGAAAGCGAGGAATTGATCGGCAAAGCCGTAGGACACCGCAGAAACGAATTTTACTTGTTCACGAAATGCGGACATGCTTCCGGCTTCGATCTTCCGGACTGGCATCCCGAAATGCTTGCACAAAGTATCGATCGCAGCTTGAAGCGGCTGAAGACGGACTACGTGGATCTGATTCAGCTGCACAGCTGTTCGGAACAGTTGCTGAGGGAAGGAGAAGTCATCTCGGTGCTGCAGCGCGCCAAGGAAGCCGGGAAAGCCCGCTATATCGGGTACAGCGGGGACGGCAGCGCCGCCCTGTACGCGATTCAATGCGGCGCGTTCGATTCGCTGCAAACTTCGATCAATATCGCCGATCAGGAGGCCGTTGAACTGACGCTGCCGGAAGCCGTGAGCAAAGGGATGGGAGTCATTGCCAAGCGTCCCGTCGCCAATGCGGCGTGGAGAACGGGAACAAAACCGGAGAATGCGTACCACCATACGTACTGGGAGAGACTTCAGCAATTGGATTACGATTTTTTGAAGCTCGACGTGCAGCAATCTGTCGGAATCGCCCTTCGTTTTACGCTCAGTTTGCCGGGAGTTTGCACGGCGATTGTGGGTACATCGAATCCGGACCGCTGGGTGCAGAACGCCGCGATTGTGAACGAAGGGTTGCTTGACGAAGGCCAAGTGCAGGCGATTCGCTCCCGTTGGAAGGAAGTCGCCGCGGGGAAAAACTGGGTTGGACAAGGCTAACGAAAGCGCATGATCGGCCGCTCCGATTCATATTCATGACAAGGGGAGGGATTTTCTGTGAAATACACTTATTTGGGCCGTACGGGCTTGAAGGTAAGCAGGCTCTGTCTGGGGACGATGAATTTCGGACCGAGAACCGAGGAGAAGGAAGCGTTCCGGATTATGGATGCGGCGCTGGACGCCGGAGTCAATTTTTTCGACACGGCGAACGTATATGGCGGCGAAGGCCGGCGCGGCTGGACGGAGGAAATTATCGGCCGCTGGTTTGCCCAAGGCGGAAACCGCCGCGAAAAGGTTGTGCTTGCAACAAAGGTGTACGGAAACATGGAAGATCCGAACGACGGACCGAACATGGACCGGGGATTGTCCGCTTACAAAATCCGCAGGCATCTGGAAGGTTCGCTGCGAAGGCTGCAAACGGACCATATTGAACTGTATCAAATGCACCATATCGAACGAAATGCGACTTGGGACGAATTGTGGGACGTATTCCAGTCGCTCACAGCGCAGGGCAAAATAGGTTATGTCGGGGCGAGCAACTTTGCCGGCTGGCATTTGGCCGTGGCGCAGGCGGAAGCGAAGGCGCGCAATTTCCTCGGCCTTGTCTCCGAACAGCACAAGTACAGTCTGCTCTGCCGGGAGCCGGAACTGGAAGTGCTTCCTGCGGCGCAGCATCTCGGCATCGGCGTTATCCCTTGGAGCCCTTTGGCCGGCGGACTGCTCGGCGGCAACGCTCTCAATCCCGAAGCGGGATCGCGATCGGCACAGCAGACAGCCGCCGCGGAAAAGCATCGCGCTCAACTGGAGCAATTTTCCGCTCTGTGCAGGGAGCTCGGGGAAAGCGAAGCCAATGTGGCGCTGGCCTGGCTGCTGTCCAATCCGGCAGTCACCGCGCCGATTATCGGTCCCAGAACCGTGAAGCAATTTGAGGAATCGCTGCGGGCGGTGGAAATTGTGCTCGACAACGATGTGCTCAACCGGCTGCACGAAATATTTCCCGGACCGGGCAAGCCGGCTCCCGAAGCGTACGCCTGGTAAGCCGTGATGCGAAAGACCCGATCGTGAACAACAAAAGACCCGGTTCCGGGTCTTTTGTTTTTAAAGGGGAGAGTCATGAAGAAGCCGATACAGACAAAGTCAATAACCATCACTTTCCTTATCCTTCTTATTGTATCTTTCATCCCGCTATCAAAGGCACTTATGGACGAAGTATACTATTTTTTTTATAAACAAAAATATGATGTCAAGGAAATAGACCTACCTGATATATCTAGTTTGGTAACAACACCTTATACCACTTCAGAAGAATTCGG
>JAWLCZ010000275.1:0-3408 GCA_041686835.1 Paenibacillaceae bacterium
TATTCGTCCCTAAAACTCGCCACATTCTCGAATTCTTCCGGATTGTCCAGCAATCCGATATCCACCCGTCCGGAATGCACCCATTGCCTTATGTCATCGTAACGCCCCTCCAGTATCGACACCGTAACGTTAGGGTAAACTCGATGAAAACGTTTAATAAGACGGGGTAATATTTCGAAGGATGCGCTTGGGAAGCTGCCAATCGAAATATTCCCGACAACCATATCGTTCTCTTGGGAAGCCAACTCGCGGATCGACCGGGTCAGCTTGAGCAGCTGCATTGCGTTGGGAAGAATCTTCTCGCCGAACTTCGTAAGTTGAACTCCCGCCTTATTCCGTATAAAAAGAGATAAACCCAACTCGTTTTCCAACGCCTTCACCGCATGACTGACTGCGGATTGCGACAGATGGAGCTCTTCAGCCGCTCTCGTAAAACTGCCGCATTTATACACGGTATAAAACACTTCGTATTGAAGTAAAGACATTTCACAATCCGTCCTAACATGATATTTTTCGATAATATATATTTTAATTATTCATTTTACTAATGCAAGTAGGTTGATTATCTTGAAATGGGAGGGATAGAGTATGTGGAAACTAAAACAATCGTTCCAATTCCGAGAAGGTAAGGTCGCTTACGACGTTAAAGGGGAAGGACCGCCGTTGGTTCTTGTACACGGAACGCCTTCTTCCAGTTACATCTGGCGGCGTTTCGTCGACAAGCTTTCTCAACAATGGACGGTGTACTACTATGACTTTATCGGATACGGATTGTCTGAAAAACGGAAAGGGCAAAATGTATCTTTGGCAACGCAGACGGAGTTGCTGCAAACGCTCATTCGCTATTGGGGCTTGAGTGAGCCGACAATCGTCGGCCATGACTTCGGCGGCGCCGTAACGCTTCGTACGAACCTTTTGATGGGGCAACCGTTCCGGCGGATCGCCTTGCTGGACCCGGTCGCGTTGTCGCCTTGGGGCACCGAATTCGCACAGTTGGTCTCGAAGCATACAGAGGTGTTCGCACAGCTTCCCGAACCGATGCACAAGGCGATGCTAGAGGTGTATTTCAAGAGTGCTTTCTACCGCTCCATCGGCGAAGAAGAGCATAACGCCTACATGAAGCCGTGGCTCGGCCCGGAGGGCCAACATGCCTTCTATCGGCAGATGTCGTTCTTCGACGAGAAATATACTGACGAATTCCTGGAACAGCTGCAGAACATCGTCGCGCCGGTCTGTATTTTATGGGGAGAAAAAGATGCTTGGATTCCCATGGAGCGGGGAGTGGAACTGCAACGCCTGATCCCCAATTCGGAGCTTCATCCAATCCCTGATGCGGGACACTTCCTGCAAGAGGACAACCCCGAAGCATCGCTTCATTGTTTGCAACAATTCTTACAGTAAGCGTAAGGTATGCACACCCTGTTGATGGTGTACTGAACAAACTTCGTATCGCTGACGACCATATCGTGTAACGTGTCATCCAGGGAGAATTGTTATCATTCTCCCTCTCCTTTACACTTCGGCATCATACCCCAGCTTCGCTGCTTCTGTTTTCCCTTACGATTTACGGTACGGCTCTTCTCTCACAAGATGACCATAGACGATTTTGATAAACAGCAGCGGCATCAGCCATTCCAATCCGGCGATCGGGTCCATTCCATATAAATTTATCAACACGGACAACATGATGAGCAGCATCGACACCGGCCTTTTTAAATACAGAGGCGTTATCAGTACGATCGCCGCGGAGGCGAGGAAGAGAACATACCAGGTCACGCCGTATCCCCAATTGCCATTGCCGTACATCCAACCTGCAACGAGCGGGTGGATATGGAGAACGCTGAAGATGACTGGATGCTTGAACAGGACCCCCAGCTTGCCTTCACTCGGCTTCGGCGGCGTGTGGTACAATCGTTTGCAAGAATTGAGCGCATTGGATACGAGACCGCCGCTGACGTCGAATGCCAGCAGCATCGCGATGACGATTTGGAGCACGCTCCATTCCATTCCGGTGTCCCGAAGGTGCATCAGCAGAACAACGGGAATCACAACAGAGGAAGCAAGCCCCAATATTTTCTCAGAGGCATAGGCTCCCGTACCGGAAGAAAAATCGGTTTTTCCTTCATATTCCCATTCGATCCGGACAGGTCTGTTCATGCAAAGATCAACTCCCATTCTGATTTCTTCCAAAAAATGAGTTCGCTCATTTTTCGGGCGTAAAATAGCGGATCTGATCCCTTGCGAATACCGCGTTCTATCCTGCACGCGCTGCAGTGACCCTTACATATGTCCCTCCAAAATAAACAACGCTTGATCGTAGACAGCTTCCATGAAGGCATCGTATGTCCAGTCCTCCAATAAAACATACTGCGAAAGCAATGCCGCAGCGCAATGAAAAATACAGGACGCGGCAAGCTCTGCATTGAAACCGGCCATTTGGGTTGGGTGAGCTTCTTTCTGAGTAGCGAAAAAGCCGGCCATCCGCCGGATGATTTGTTCATCCGCTTCAAACAAGTGATTCCGCACTGCCGCCGCATCAGACCGTCTGTGGCTGTATACAATCGTGAAATAGTCCCGTAGCAGCCGTTTATCCACCTGTCTCAAACGGTTCAAATACCGGTCAAGCAAAGCCACCGTCGCCGCCGCCGCATCATGCGGACTCAGCTCATGCAGAACGATGTCGGAAGGCTCCCCTCCTTCGGTTGGTTCCGGCGGCATGACGGCGGCAATAAACAGGTCGCCCTTGCTCCTGTAATAATTGAATAACGTTCCCTCAGCAATCCCTGTTGCCCTTGCAATCTCAGCTGTGGTGACCCGCTCGAACCCTTTGGATTCGAACAAATCGCGAGCCTTCTCCAATAGTAACGCTCTCGTCTCCTCTTTCTTCTGTTCACGCCGTCCCGTCAATGCATGCACCTGACTCTCTGTAAATGAAGCAAATGTAAGAAATAAACCTATTTATGAGTAAACTCATTTTTATATTATTCGATGACTTGGCCGCGGTCAACGTTTCTGCGAAAATAAGGCTGCCGAATGCAGCGCCTTCCCCCCGGCCGGCGAGCGCCGACGAAACCGTTAGTGCTACTTAACCGGCAGTAGCAGATAGAAGGTGCTGCCCCGGCCGTAGACGCTGCGCACACCGATTCTGCCGCGATGGCCCTCCATAATCGTTTTCGAGATCGACAAGCCGAGGCCCGTCCCTTCGTAGCTCGGCCCGTCGCCGTTATGGACGCGGTGAAAGCGCTCGAAGATTTGCTTTTGGTCCTCCTTGCGAATCCCGATTCCCGTATCTTCGATCGAGATTGCACAAACCCCGGCAAAAGCATAGTAACGGCCCAAGATCGTAATCATGTCTCCCGACTTCGTCTGGAAGAGCGCATTGTTGACGATGTTGATAAATACCTGCTC
>JAWLCZ010000276.1:0-3324 GCA_041686835.1 Paenibacillaceae bacterium
GCCGAACCCGAAAACCGTTATGAAAAAACACCGGTGCTGGTATGAAACTTATGGTGAACGGGAGTATCGACGCGACAAAAAAGCCCCCGCAAGGTTCTTATGCCGCATTTTCGTCCAATTCGTAAATTCGGCACATGAAGAACCTTGCGGGGACCGGGTGCTTACAGAAAATCGGGCTCCGCGAATTATTTCACGGCAACAATCGCTTTTTTCTCCTGGGACTCGAGTGCGGCGAGTATTACTTTCAACGATTTGAACCCTTCCTGGCCGGAAATGCTCGGCGGCGTTTTCGTGAGGATGCTTTCCACGAACGCGTCGATGACGCCGCTCACTTCCTGTTTTTCGTTGGTGGCGATGGCGCCGACTTTATATTTTTCCACCGTGCCGTTCGTCAGTTCGACAATCACTTGATCGTCCGGGTGGGTGCCGATTTTCATAACCCCATTCTCGCACCAGAGCACCGTGCTGTTGTCTTCGCCCCTGTAATACGTCCAGCTTGCCACCATCGTGCCGATCGTCCCTTTGCTCATGCGAAGGATGCAGGTGGCGTTATCGTCGACATCGGTTTCTTCCTTGTCCAGGGTGCCGACGAACGCGCCGACTTCGACCACTTCGTCGTCAAGAAGCCACCTCATCAAGTCGGCTTTGTGAACGCCAAGATCGCCCATGGCGCCGACGAACGCGTCTTTTTTACGGAAAAACCACGAGCCCTTGCCGTCTACGCTCCATCCTTCCGGACCCGGATGGCCGAATGCCGTCCTGAACGTCAGCACTTTGCCCAGACGCCCCTGTTGCAAAATTTCTTTCGCTTTTACGTGCGGCGGCATAAGCCGCTGATTGTGGCCGATCATTAAGTAAACGCCGCTCGCTTCGGCCGCTTCGATCATCGCTTGCGCCTCTTCTTCCGAAGTGGCCATCGGCTTTTCGCACAAGACGTGAGCCCCGGCTTTCGCCGCGGCAATGGACACCGGAGCATGCAGCGCGTTCGGCGTGCATACGCTGACCGCGTCCGGTTTCTCCTTCTGCAGCAGCTCCTGGTAATCGGTGTACGCTTTGCCGCCGTACAGCCCGGCGTAATGCTCGGCCCGTTCTTTCACCGGATCGCAGAAAGCGATAAGCTCCACGTTCGGATTCGCCGCATATTCCGGGATATGTCTGTGCTTGGCGATGGATCCGCAACCGATAACGGCAACTCTTAATTTGCTCATCGTTGAATCCTTCCTTCCCTTTGAAAAATGAATTGAAACGTTTTCATGATTTCAGTCTACTATTCCCGTGGCGGAGTGTCAATGAAACGCGGAAAACGCGGCATAAGGGATTTTTTCCCTCATAGAAGCATCATCCGGCTGTCAGCCGCCGGCGCGGTTTGTCGAAAAAAAGGCCGCTTCCATGAAAAACCACTTTCTTTAGCGAACGGACACTACCTTTGTCATCGTTGCAGGAGAAGCGCACCCGGGGTCGAATAGGTCTTTTAACCAAAGATGAAAGGAGTGTTCCGCGATGGAAGTTTTCAAGACGAAGGAAGCGGCAGAGCAGTTGGGAGTCAGCCCGGCGACGATCAAACGGTGGGTTTCTTTTTTCTCGCAAAGCTTCGATAAAGATCAAGCCGGCCATTACCGGTTTACGATCCGCGATATGGAAAAATTGCGCCGCATCAAAGAGCAGCTGGATCAAGGCGTGCCGTTGAACCGGATCGCTCTTGCAGAGCGGAAAAAACCGGAAGCCTCGCCTTCCTCCGTTCCGAACGGCGAGGATGTATTGCGCCGCATCGGCCAGCTGGAGTACAAGCTGGCGCAAAAAGCCGACGATGTCGTTACGCTGCAGGTGCTCGAGCACCGCAGGGAGCTGGAAGAAATCAGAGATATCGTACAGCGGCTGGAGCAGTATGTGGAGACGTTGAAAGCGACCATGTCGCAGCTCCATCCCGTGAATGGCGCCCATCCCAAAATCCAGCCTGCGCCTGAACCGGCAAAGCGAAGAGGACTGTTAGGCACGCTGTTCGGGATGCTGCCGTAGCGGCATTCCATTGAATCAGGGGTAAAATTCGGGGAGCGGCGTCATCGTTCCAGAAGCATCTCCAGCAATGCGTCTCCGTTCGCGCCTACCCGCACCAGCGCAAATTTCGCTTTTCTTTCCGTCTCCGCTCCCGAACCTTCCGGCACAAAATAGCTTTCGATGCCGTAGTAGATTCGTCCGCCTCCGGTCGTTTTTCCGTTAATGATCACTTCCCCGGATTGCCTGACGTATCCTTCCTCGTACAGCTGCTTTACGGTATGCGTCCCCTGCGCCCCCGGCTGCAGGACGACTTTCACCTTTTCTTTGGCTCCAAGGCGCTCCAGCTTGCTGCGGACATTCGGCTGTTCCGGGCTGGAAATGGCGTAGTTGAGCATCACGTAGTCGCCTTGGATGAGCGATCGCGGATCGAGGGGGGCGAGCTCCAGCTTTACAACGTAACCTTCGGATAATAATTGTTCGCTGCGGGAGATTTGAAAGCCGAGAACGGCGAACTGCAGAACGATGATGAGAACAATGGGCAGCCGCCGGGACTGAAGAAAACCCGCCGCGCGGGGAAGAAGATCCGCGGGCGTGTTTCGGTCTGCCGCGTATGCCGCCGCGATGAACAGGACGCCGGCGATCGTCAAAGTCAGCGATTTATGCACAAGCGTCCACACGTAATCGTAATATTTCAACGCGACAAACAGGAACCAGAATGCCAGACCGATGGCGCGCATCATTTGGCTTCCGCCTCGCTCGGAACGGAGGACGAGATAAGTGACGACGGCGAAATACGCCGCATTGTACACAAAATACGCCGTTCCCTCGCCGATCATCGTAAGCCACAAACCGGTCGAGAGCGCGAACAGATAGCTGGTTTCCGGCAATAACGGACGGGACTGCGGCATGTAGTTCCGGGCCGAATAAACGAGCGCATTGACGGCGCACAGGGTCAGGACAAGATACGTTTGATCCGCGCCGTTATCGCCAAGCCACTGCCGGAGAATGAGCCCCAAATACATATTCAGCGACGCATACAGAAACACGCCGATGAATCGGCCCGTCAGCCGGAACCAGACGAACAATGTCAGAACGAACAGAATGAGAGCGCACCACCATTCGTCGATGATCCATGACGTAGTGATGCCTGTCACGATGCCAATCGCCAATACGGTATACCGGACGGTATCGTTCAACCTGCCCGCCGCCGACATCGCTGCGATGGCCGCCGCCGAAAATACGAACAGGATATACTCCGGACGGCTGCCGGCCGAAACGATATAAGTCAGGCCCATAATACATATGGAACCGATAGCGGTACCGACGGCG
>JAWLCZ010000277.1:0-3271 GCA_041686835.1 Paenibacillaceae bacterium
TCGGGTTATCGTCGAGCAGCATGCGGGGGAAGGCAGCGGTTTCTCCGACGGCGATTATGTCAAACAGGGAGCGGACGTGCTTCCGTCCGCAGCCGAAAGTTGGGCCGGAGCGGATATGATCATGAAAGTGAAAGAGCCGCTTCCGGAAGAATATGACGGATTTCGCGAAAACCAGCTGCTGTTTACGTATCTTCATCTTGCCGCGGCCGCCGATCTCGCGCGGGCGCTCGTGCAAAAAAACGTGACCGCCATCGCTTATGAAACGATTCAGCTGCCGAATGGGACGCTTCCGCTGCTCTTGCCGATGAGCGAAGTGGCGGGCCGCATGTCGGTGCAAATCGGATGCAGGCTGCTCGAAACGTTCTACGGGGGCCGCGGCATCTTGCTGGGAGGCGTCCCCGGCGTTCCTCCGGCGGACGTGATCATTGCGGCATCGTCGGGACGAACGCGGCGAAAATGGCGCTCGGTCTCGGGGCCAACGTGGTCGTTATCGAGCGAAGCGCGGAGCGGATGATGTATTTGGACGATGTGTTCGGCGGCCGGATCAGGACCTTGATGTCCAATCCGTACAACATTGCCAGCGCAGTGCAGAAAGCGGATCTGCTGATCGGCGCCGTCCTTATTCCGGGCGCCCGCGCGCCGAAGCTGGTGACGGAAGAAATGGTGAAGCAGATGAAGAAAGGGGCGGTCATCATCGACGTGGCCGTCGATCAGGGAGGAACGATTGAGACGATCGACCGGGTGACGACACACAGCAAGCCCACCTACGAGAAATACGGTGTCATTCATTACGCTGTCACCAATATGCCGGGCGCGGTGCCGCGAACGTCCACCCTGGCGCTTACGAACGTGACGCTGCCGTATGCGCTGGAGCTGGCGAACAAAGGGTTCGAGAAGGCGGCAAGCGAAAACGGGGCGCTTCGCCTCGGAGTGAACGTTTGTCGGGGAAAAGTGACGCATCGCGCCGTCGCCGAAGCCGTCGGGCTGCCGTTTACCCCGCTGGAAGACGCGCTGCCGGGCTAAGCGGCGGGCCGCAACCTCACTTCAAAACGTTTTCGTTTGTGCGGGCCGCATAATCATAAAGAGCGCATCATAATCTAACCTTAAGAAAGGGGTACAGGCTATGATCGTTTCTTTGAGAAAAGTGATGGAGCGAGGCAAGTTCGTCATCCTGTTTATCGTTCTGACGTTTTTGCTGTACCACGCATTCGGGATCATTTCCGCGTGGATCCAGCCGGTGGAACGGTACAGGGAACCGAAAGGAAGGGCGGTCAAAGTGTTTCAAAACGGCGGCTTTTCCGAAAACGGTTCGATGGCGGACAGGCTGAAATTGTTTTATTGGTACGGCGAATAAAAGCAGTGCAGGATTTCCCCGTGCCCGCGTTGAATGTAATAATACGAAACGGGAAGGATGAAGGGACATGGATCAAGATGAATCATCACCTGCGTGCCTTTATTCGATTTTTGGAGGCTGAACGGGAGCTGGCGAAAAACACGCTGCTGTCATACGAGCGCGATGTAGCTCAATATATCGAATATGTCGCCAGCCAGCAGATTGAATCGCTCACGCACACTTCAAAATCGCACATCGTCAATTATTTGGCCGTGCTGAAGAAGCTCGGCCGCTCTCCGGCCACACTCGCGCGCACCGTCGCATCCATTCGCGCGTTTTACCGCTATCTCGTCCTGGAGCGTCAGTTGGATAAAGATCCGTCGCTGTATGTGGAGACGCCCAAACCGGAGAAACGGGTTCCGAACATACTGAGTATCGCGGAAGTCGAAGTGCTGCTCGACGCGCCCCGGACATCGACGCCGATAGGTCTGCGCGACAAGGCGATGCTGGAGGTACTGTACGCGACGGGGATCCGGGTGTCCGAGCTGATTTCGCTGAACGTCGGCGACGCCAATCCGGCAATCGGTTTCATCCGCTGCACCGGCAAGCGCTTGAAAGAACGCATCGTTCCGCTCGGCCGCATTGCCGCCGAAACGCTGGCCTCCTACCTGGAAACAGCGCGTGCGCAGCTCTTGAACGGGGCGGAGGAAGAAGCGCTTTTCGTCAACCGGCAGGGCACAAGACTGTCGCGTCAAGGTTTTTGGAAAATGATCAAGCGGTACGCCGAAGAAGCGTCCATCGATAAAGCGATCACGCCGCATACGCTTCGCCACTCGTTTGCCGTTCACCTGCTGGAAAACGGAGCCGATTTGCGCGCGGTGCAGGAAATGCTGGGCCATTCCGACATATCGACGACGCAAATTTATTTGCACGCGGCGGGAACGACCATGAAAGAAGTTTACGACCGCACTCATCCGAGAGCGGGCAAATGATCGTACAACGGCTGCAAGGAGGGACATCGTGCATTTTGACCGGATTTGCTTGATTGTACTGGACAGCGTCGGAATCGGCGCACTGCCCGACGCCGGGCGATTCGGAGACGAGGGAGCGCATACGCTTGGGCATATTGCGGAACGCGTGCCGCTCTCGCTGACGAATTTACAGAAGTTGGGACTCGGCAACATAGCGGAGCTGCCCGGCATTCCGGCAGCCGACCGTCCGCTCGCCTATTTCGGCAAAATGGCCGAAGTTTCGGCGGGAAAAGATACGATGACCGGACATTGGGAATTGATGGGACTTCGCGTGACGATTCCGTTTAAAACGTACCCGGAAGGGTTTCCCCGCGAATTGATCGAGCGTTTTGAAAAAGAAACGGGACGCCGCGTTATCGGCAATAAGCCCGCTTCCGGAACGGAGATCATCGCCGAGCTCGGAGAAGAACAGATGAAAACGGGCGCCTGGATCGTTTACACATCCGCGGACAGCGTGTTCCAGATCGCTGCGCATGAACGGGTCATTCCGCTGGAAGAACTGTATCGCGCGTGCGAAATCGCGCGGAAGCTGACGCTTGAGGACGAGTTTGCCGTCGGCAGAGTGATTGCCCGCCCGTATGACGGCAAGCCCGGCGCGTTCGTCCGGACCGCCAACCGGCACGATTATGCGGTCAAGCCGCCGTCTCCGACGGTCATGAACCGTATCGAAGAAGCGGGTCTGGACTGCATCGCGATTGGAAAAATCAACGACATTTATTCGGGTGAAGGGGTGACGGAAGCGTATCCGACGAAAAGCAACGAGGACGGCATCGAGCGGACGATCCGCGTGCTGAACGGCGATTTTCGCGGTCTCGCGTTTACGAATCTCGTCGACTTCGACTCGGTGTACGGGCATCGGCGCGACCCGGAAGGGTATGCGGCGGCGCTGGAGCATTTCGACCGCCGG
>JAWLCZ010000278.1:0-3223 GCA_041686835.1 Paenibacillaceae bacterium
TCCGATATCTGGCCGACAACGACAAACCGATCGACTATATGGTGATGGCGGAAACGTCCGGGGAAAACCTGACGAAGATTGGCGGTTTGCAGTATTTGACGCAGCTGGCCGGAGCGGTCCCGACCACGGCAAATTTTGATCTCTATCAATCGATGGTGCGGAAAGCCTACATCAAGCGGCGGGCAAGCCGAACGCTTCGGGATCTGGCCGACATTGGCGAAAGCGGCGAAATGGACGCAAACGAATACGTCAGCACCATCCAAGCGGCGGCCGAGGACATCTCCGAGCTGACGGAAGCGGATCAAAGCGACGTTGTGAAGATGTCCGACGTTTTGAAAGACCATGACAAAGAGTTGATCCAGCGCCGGCAGCAGCGCGGCCTAACTGGAGCAAAGACGGCCAGCGTCGAACTGGACCGGATGACCGGCGGGCACCAAGACGGCGATCTTGAAGTGGTTGCCGCACGGCCAAGCATGGGGAAAACGGCGTACATCGTAAACGACATGATTGAAACCGCCCGCGGCGGACGCCCGGCAGCACTATTCTCACTTGAAATGCCCGCAAAAAAGGTTTCGGAACGCGCTATTTGCATCCTTGGCAACATCGACAACGCAAAACTGCGGACCGGAAATCTCGACGAGGCGGAATGGGAGCGGTGGAGCTATGCGATGGACGAATTGGAACGGTTGCCGCTTTTCATCGATGACACGCCGGGCATGACGCTGCAGCAGATCGGCGCCAAAGTAAAACGGCTCAAAAAGAAATATTCTCGCCTCGTGGTGTACATTGATTTCCTGCAACTCGTGAATCCAGGCAGAAAGTTTTCAAAAGAACATGAAGGCGTGGCGTATGTGTCCAAGGGGCTCAAGCAAATTGCACGGAAAAACGAATGCCCGGTTGTTGCGATTTCTGCCGTTGGTCGCCAATGTGAATCGCGCCAGGACAAGCGCCCAATGCTATCCGACCTGCGCGAATCCGGCTCCATCGAAAGTGACGCGGATGTAGTGATATTTCTCTATCGTGACGATTATTACAACCCGGATTCAAACAAAAAGGGCATCGTTGAACTGATTGTCGCCAAGGGGAGGAACGTCGGAACCGGCACTATTGAAATGGTATTCAACAAGAAAACCGGACGCTTTTTGAATATCGACCGAAGCAAAGAGGGTGCGGCCTATGAGCGCAAAACGGATCGAAAATGACGAGCAGTATGAAAAGGCGCGAGAGTGGCTTGTCAAGACTGCACAGAAAGCAGATGACCCGCTTTCGGACGTGGATGCGAAGACCATGCGGATATACGATATGACTTCTGAACGAATGCAGGAATACCGCCGCGGTGAGCTGGTTCGAATGTTCCCGGGGCTGAGGGAAGTGTATCAAAAGTTGGGGTACGCATTCGTTGAACTGGACGCGCCGGAGGAAACGCGGTTATCTGCAGAGCCGGAGCCGGAGTCTCAGTTGCGGCCAGAACCACCTACGCCGCCGCAGCGGGAAGAAAAGAAATCTGCACTTTCGGATTGGTTGGATGACGATTGAGAGGTGATAGTTTTGAGCATAGATGTCCACTTTTCATCAAATACAGACCTTTGGGAAACGCCGCAAGACTTTTTCGACCGATTGAACGATGAATTCGGATTTGAACTGGATGTATGCGCGCTGCCGGAAAACGCAAAGTGCCCGCGGTTTTTCACGCCGGAGGATGACGGTCTGCAACAAGAATGGAAAGGTATTTGCTGGATGAACCCGCCATACGGTCGCCAAATCGGAAACTGGGTGCGGAAAGCATATGAATCGGCGCAGAATGGGGCAACGGTGGTCTGTCTACTTCCGGCCAGAACGGATACGCGTTGGTGGCATGAATATTGCATGAAAGGTGAAGTTCGGTTCATCCGGGGGCGACTGAAATTCGGCGGCAGCAAGAACAGCGCTCCTTTTCCAAGTGCGATTGTGATTTTTGCTCCAAGAAAAGAAGAAAGTGAGGCAACTGTATGACCGAACCCATGCATGTGATAAGTCTTGGCGCCGGCGTGCAAAGCACAACAATGCTGTTAATGGCAGCACATGGGCACATCACTCCCAAGCCGAAGTTTGCAATATTCGCAGATACCGGATGGGAGCCGAAGGCGGTATACCGTCATCTGGAATGGTTGAAGGATGAAGCCGCAAAACACGGCATTGAAATTATCATCACTTCGAAAGGAAACCTTCGGGATGACCTGATCGAAGCATGCGACTACGGTACGAGATTCGCGTCGATCCCATTTTTCACCGTCAACAAAGACGGGAAGACGGGCATGGTTCGCCGGCAATGTACCAAAGAGTACAAGATAGAAGTCATCCAAAAAAAGTGCCGTGAACTGCTGGGATATAAACCGCGACAGCGAATCCCGGAGGGGGCATTGACCCAGTGGATCGGCATCAGCATGGACGAGTACCAGCGGATGCGAACAAGCCGGGATAAGTGGATCTCTCTTCGATATCCGCTCATTGAACTGGAAATGACGCGGGCGGACTGCCTGGTGTGGCTCGAACGACACGGATACCCGCGACCGCCAAAATCAAGCTGCATCGGATGCCCGTTTCATAACAATCGGCACTGGCTTGATATGAAGCGAAACGACCCGGAAGCCTGGGCGGAAGCTGTGGAAATCGATCGGAAGATACGGAAGTTGCCTAGATTTAAGGGACAGGCATTTCTGCACGCGCAACGGGTGCCACTTGACCAAGTGAATTTGAACGAGGATCAACTCGACCTTTTCGACGACGGATTTATCAATGAATGCGAAGGGATGTGTGGGGTGTGAACTTTTCTCGCGCAACCAAACAACAACTCTATCAAATCGCCACGGACAACGGCACCGAACTCGAATACCGATATGCGGCCGCCCGGGAATTGCAAAAGCGCAAGTTTAAACCGAGCATGCTGCCGGATCTGCTCCGGCTGTATCCCAAAATGCTTCCTGTCGAAGTGGCGGAACACTTGGGCGTACCGTATCAGACTGTTGAAGCGATGGCGGCAAAACTCGGGCTCAAACGATGCTCCGAAGGAAGGTGATCAAATGTACTGCAGATACCCTGATTGCCAGAAACCAGCGATGGAAACATGGGCGACCATTCCATTGTGCTATGAACATCACGATGCCGTCCGTGACGAAACCCTGAAATACTACAACCGCCGGATATCGGCAGCCGAACGGATTCATTTCAAAGCACTCATCCCTCT
>JAWLCZ010000279.1:0-3206 GCA_041686835.1 Paenibacillaceae bacterium
CAGGAGAAAGGATAACGTTTCAAAACGGGCAAAAATGGTTTATGATAGTGAACAGGAATTCGCTTTGCGGGTTTCTGTTCTTTTTAGTTGGATAAAGAAAAAGAGTGGAGGAACGATGATAAAAAAAGCGGGCAAATCTTTTGTGAACGGGATTCTAATCCTGGCGCCGGTTGCGCTCACCGTCTGGATCGTGACGAAAGTATTCACGATACTGGATTCATTGACGGCCAACCTGTTCAACCCGGAATGGGCGGGGGAACGATTCGCCTCATTTTTCGACTTTCCGGGGGTCGGCATCATCTTGTCGCTGCTCCTCATTACAGCGATCGGATATTTGGCGAGAGTTTGGCTCACCCGTCCTTTGTTTTCCCTGGTGGATCGCTTGCTCGGCTCGATACCGGGCGTCAAAATCGTGTACAACTTGATTAAAGACACGCTGTCTTCCTTCGTCGGCGAAAAACGTTCGTTTTCGAAGGTGGCCGCGATACGAATTCCCGGCACGAACATGAAGCTGCTCGGGTTTATTACCGCCGAGGATTGCTCGCATATCGGTTATCCGGGATACAGCAGCGTGTATGTCATGCAGAGCATGCAGTGGGCCGGCAATACGGTTCTCGTCCCTCGCGAAGACGTCGAACTGGTCGACGTATCCGCGGAAGAAGCGATGAAATTTATCGTCTCTGCGGGCATTGCCGGCAAGGCGAACCAGAAGTGAACCCCGCAGAGCCCGCATTGCGTGGGATAAGTGTAAACTTATTGTGGGCAAAGGGAGAGTCAAAAAAGGGTCCTTCTTCTTGGTAGAGTGAAGTCACCACATGTGGTTGACCGCCACCAAGTGGCGAACCGCGCGCTGGGAGTCGCGCACGGCGAAACAACCGATACCTAGGAGAGAGCCCCTTATGTCTCATCATACTACTTCTACCATTGGAATGTAGGGCTCACGATGTTATACTGGGAATGTGACGAAGAACGTCCTTCAGCCGCTTTGCGGCAAAAGGGCGTTCTTTTATTTTTATGAGGAGGAGAATTGGCCGTGGATTTTGAAAAAGCGCACAAAGAATTTCTGGACCGTCATTTGGCTCGCAGAACCGGGGAGAGAAAAGGGAGATTGCTTAGAGGTCATCTGTATGCGGAAAAGCTGCTGCTAAAAAATGTATGGTGGCCGCTGTTCGGCAACCTTGACCATTTGCATCCGGAATACGAAGTCTATGACTGGAATCGTAAATCCCAGTATCTCGACTTTGCTTTCCTTCCGCCTTTCGGCCGCTTCGGATTGGAATGCGACGGCTTTCAAAGCCATGTGAAAGATATGGACCGAGAGAAATTCAGCTACGCTTTGAATCGAGATACATTTCTGACGGGAATGGGGTGGAAAATGATCCATTTTTCGTTTGACGACGTGCAAAATCGCCCTGAAGTTTGTCGCATGCTGCTGCAACTGGTGATCAGTCCCTATTTGATTCAACACCGTACGGTTCATCCGGCTGACTTAATTGAGAAGGAAGTCCTTCGATTAGCCTGGAGATTGGGAAGGTGGATACGCCCCAAGGATGTGTCCGACCATTTCGAAGTCGATTTTCGCACGGCCCGCAAATGGCTGCGGTCCCTGGTAGAGAAGGGATGGCTGAATCCTGTTGCAAGGGGTGGGGACGTCCGCTATTACGAATTGAAAGATGGATCGTTGGAGCATTTACTGTGAATGGACAACCCAGCACAGTCTGCCGATTGGAATTTGTACAGTGTTTTCTAAGATGAACGGGAACGAAAGCGAATTTCACTGGATTTTATACAATAGAATTCTCCCTGATACGACAAAATAAGGGGAATACGGTTCATTTGATTGGATATTTTCCATTAAAGAGTTGTATTTTCCGCTTAAATGGCCAGTTCTATTGTACATTTTCCAATGTACACGGAATGGATGTATCCGTGAACATTGAATGGATGTATCCATGAACATTGAATGGATGTATCCATGAACACGGAATGAATGTACCGATGAACACTGAATGAATGTACCCACAAGCCGGAACGATGAAGATGCGGCCAAGGCATGGAAGCGGGAGTGAAGGCACTGATGGATGCGCTGAACAGCCTCGTTGCCGGCATCTCGGGATAAATATACATTTGCCCGTCATCTAAGTTTTTTGTGTGCGGAATAGGTCCAGCACCGAATCAATCGGCTCACACCTCTCCAAATATGTATCGATCCGCAAACAAAATGATTGAAAAAATCATAGAAATGATTAAAATTATCATTATAACGATCTTTAACTGCGTCATATACTGCAAACGGATACGGCATATGCTGCAAACGGACTTGAATCATGGAGTGTTGTTTATGGGCGGACAGTCCTTATCGAAAGGCGAGCAGCGGCGGGAAAAAATATTGGACCTGCTGAAAATTCAGGGAAGAGTGACGGTGCAGGAAATTATCGATATGTTCCAATGCTCGGAAGCGACGGCCCGCAGGGATCTCGATTTGCTGGAAAAGACGGAGCCCGTCGTGCGGACGATCGGCGGCGCTCTGTTTGAAGGGTTTTCGGGCGTCAGGGAACCGTCGTTTCAGGAGAGAAAGCAGTTTTTGTGGGCGGAGAAAGAAGCGATTGCCGCAAAAGCCGCCTCGCTGGTGGAGGAAGGCGATATCGTCGGTCTTACCGGCGGAACGACCTCCTATTTTATCGGCAAAGCGCTGAAGCATATGCAGGGAATCACGGTCGTCACAAACGCAGTGAACATCGCGATGGAACTGGCGGACAGCGACGGGGTGCAGGTCGTCGTCACCGGCGGGGTGATGCGCAACCGGAGCTATGAGCTTTGCGGGCCGCTGGCCGAGACCGTGATCGACAGCCTGAACATTTCCAAGATGTTTTTAGGTCTGGACGGCATTACCGCCGAGCAAGGGCTGACGACTTACTCCGAGCTGGAAGCGCAGATCGCGAAATGGCTGATGAAACGATCCGCACAGACGATTGCCGTGTTCGACCATACGAAAGTAGGGCGAACTTCGCTGTTTTCCATCGCGCCGGTTACCGCCATCGACGCCTGTATTACGAATGCCGGCAAACACGACGACATGATGGCGAAACTGGCCGACCTGAACATTACATTACATTTGGTGGGGGAACAAAATGATGAGTAACAACACCGTTTTATTTAAAAATGCGCTCATCTACACTCCGGAACGCATCATTGAGGGCGGAGCC
>JAWLCZ010000280.1:0-3130 GCA_041686835.1 Paenibacillaceae bacterium
TCGGATTTATAAACCTATTATGACAACGCGAGATATCCCAATCATTTAATAGGCATCATTGCCATTCTTGCAGCAGACTCCACACACTCTCTCTCGAAGAGTTTAGAATGGTACACCCTCCTTGGACCCCCTTACGAATCATTCGAAATAAAAAACACCCGCCCCATGCAAAGGGACGAGCGTCAAACCCGTCTTCTATCAGTTTTGACTATCAAATGAAAGTTGATCACATGATTGCAAGTCTACAAGGTACTTCGAAATGAAAGAAGCTTGTCTCTATTCAATATGCTGCTGAGAGGCCGCCGATCGTTCTGCCGCCTCTTGATGATTCATTAACTGCTGATTACATCTTGTTCAGAACAACAGTCTTCATCACTTCCTGTGGATTATTCTTTGTAAAAGCGAACGCTTCAGCAATCTGCTCCAGTTCAAAACGGTGCGTAATCATGGATTTTGCGTCAATTCGACCGTCGGAAATCCATTGAATGGCGGCTTCGAAGGCGTTGGCATAACGATGCACGGCGACATAGTCTAGTTCTTTCTCAATAAAGCGAGAGATATCCATATTCACGATATTGCTTTCAGGCCATCCTACCTGTACTGCACAGCCCCCAGGGCGCGTATAGGCAAATAAAGATGCGGTCGCGCGATCAGCGCCTGCGGTTTCAAATACGACATCCGCTACATCTTTTAATTCCTCAGTGCAAATATCCGTCGGGTTGATCGTCTCATCTGCCCCAATACGCGCAGCAAACTCGAGCCGCGCTTGATTCGTATCCAGACATATGACTCTTCCGCCCCCGGCAGCCTTGATGGCCTGAATCGTGAACTGTCCGATGGGCCCTGCCCCAACCACAGCGACAGTCTTTCCACTGCCGAGTTTTGCACGATTGACCGCATGTACGGCCACCGCGGCAGGTTCGGCCATGGCACCTTCTTCGAATGACAGGCCCTTAGGCAATCGATGCACCATGTCAGAGCGGATACAAATAAAATCACAAAATGTACCGTTCATTGGAGGCGCAGAGAGAAACACGACTTCCGAACACAAGTTATACCGTCCGATTCTGCAATGGCGGCAGGTTCTGCAAGGAATCCCCGGCTCTATTGTGACTAGATCGCCAACAACCAGATGATTCACGTTGCTTCCCACCGACGTAATCTCGCCGCTGCATTCATGCCCCGGTACGTAAGGCTCTTGAACTATGAAATTACCCAGCCGTCCTTCACTATAGAAGTGAATATCCGAACCGCAGATGCCGTTTGCCATGATCCGAATGACAACCTCGTAAGGCCCTGGTTTCGGGACCTCTTCCGTTCGCACCGTGAATGCGTGATGTTTATCCAAGTACGCTTTCCTATTTTCATGAGTCATGACTGTCCCTCCGGTAATGAATATGCCCTGTTAGAGCCTCGCGAACGTGATGTAATCGACTTGGACAGGCTCAGCCGATTCGATCCGAAGTGCCCGGTTGATCTGTCCCCGGTGATATTGCCCGTGTAAGAGGACCTGCGACAGGATGTCCCGGACGGACGTTCGGAACGGAACCCCGCTCTGGTTCGCATAGTCGATCATCTCGTCCAACTCGGATTCCTCGAGCCCTTCGATATAGACGCGATATTGCACGGCGTTTTCTTCGAACATCGTCCGGATCGCCGTCAGGTCTTCCGCTTCCTCCCATAACGAATATTGCGCGGTGCCTTTGCCCTGCAATCGGGATAGCCAGACTCGTTCCGCGACCGCGACGTGCCGAACCAGCTTCAGAAGGTCCTTGTTCTTCGTCTCACTCTTCTCAAGCGCGTCCAAGATGCGTCCGTCCGCCCAGTACATGTGGTCCATCATGCACTTGATCGTCTTCATTTCGGATTCCCCCTCTTCGTCTCATCGATTACTTGAGCCTGCTGTTTACTTCAACAAAGCCGCCATACACCTGCACTTCGCCTATTATCCTCACTACTCGCTAATCACAGATTACAGCTTCCTTGCTTTCGCTTCATAATTATACCATTTATCCCATTGAGGATTCAGAATATTTGTTCGTATCTAGTGTTTCTGCCGGATTTCACAGAACGTCACTCGTTTGCCGGCATTCCCTCGTTCCTGGGAGAGTCGACGCTGCGGTGGAACGAAATTTGTTCGGCAGCAATAATAAAGTCGATAAGACCCGCCTTGGAATTTTGGAGTAAGACATGAAACTCGTAATGGTCATTGACTTTATAGATTTCGTCATACAGCCACCAAGAATCCACTAGTTCCCCGTCTTGCTTGATGATCTTCATATTCGTAAAGGTGACTTTATCTATCGTGGTAACCCCCCCGGAATTATCGAGGCATAAGGTGAGAGACATATCTTCCTGAATGGATGTTGTAATCGTACAATCATGGAATCCGAAATTTTCGAGGATTTCTTGATCGATGGCGCTGGAGGCCACCTCTATATATTTCCTATAATTTTCGCTTGCTGCGGCTGCAGACCTTTCATTTTCCTCGCAAAAGTCAGCTACAGCGTTTATCACGGTTCGGGTTGCCTTATGCAAAGCGAACACCCTTATATCAGCGATCTGGTTGATGATCGACTGCGGCAATTCCCTTCGCAGATACTCCTGCTGAAAAACGAATCGATCATGAAATTGTTCGATCGCCTGATCGCGATGAAAGGGCTCATAGGCCATATGATCCGTTGTATTATGCTTCATTAAAGCGGCAACCTCTTCTTGTAACGTAAGCCAACGCTGTAACTCGGTGTGATACAGCCGCTGAAAATACTCCTCCGAAAAACGTTCCCCTTGCTCTTCTTCCTCCAAACCTAGGTGGAAGCTGGTTTTTTGACATAATGCATACCACTCTTTGGTGAAGTATTTCATTTCGAATCCCTCGTCTTTCCGGTTTTCTGATTTGCTTCCGAGCGGATATAACGGAGCAGCTCCACAAGATCTGCCAGACGTTTTTCGTTTGAGGCATACCGCCTTTCGGGTCGAAGCCGCTTACTGCCGATAGCTTCATGAATCAGTCCGTGCCATCGCTGCGGAATCACTGTCATGCCGTATGATCCCGCTTGAATTTTACTAATGATGTTGCGTTCTTTTACGCTGTACAGTTGACGCAGCATACCGAGAGTACACCACTCTA
>JAWLCZ010000281.1:0-2928 GCA_041686835.1 Paenibacillaceae bacterium
TTGGCAAATTGGCTGCACGGCACCGCCCATTCGAAACAACGGACGCTGAAACTGTTGGCTGCGGTGCTGTTTTACGGCGTTGGGATCGGAGCATGTTATGTGTCTTTATACTATTGGGATACACAGTGGTCGTTAAGAGTGAACACCGTCGACGTCGTCGTCGCCCATCGGCAAATACCGCCGCATCGGCAAATTACCGAGCAGGATATCGAACTGAAGACGATAAAGGCCGATTTTGCGATACCCGGTGTCGTACGCTCGCCAAAAGACGTTATCGGCAAGGAGTCTCTGCAGCTCATCGAGCAGGGGGATCAGTTCACGGCGAATAAAATCGACAAAATGGCGGTTGCCGGCGCTCCCGGCCAACACATTGTCGAAATTCCCGAATCGTGGCTTCTGTCGGTGCCGGGAAGCTTGCGCCGCACGGATCGCATATCGGTATGGGCGGTGGCGGACGCGAAAACGAATCCGAATCCGGAGCGGGAAGGCATGCTCAGGGAGCCGGTTTTGCGCGATATTGTCGTCGCTTATTATAAGGACGCCAACAATAACGAAGTGCGCGACGCCCAGGAGAATGAGAATCCGAACATGCGGCTCATGTCCACATCGGCGGGGCGAAAACTGGAAGTCGCCTTGACGAACGAGCAGTTCAACATACTGAGGGACATGCATTACGGCGGTTATCAATTTATAGTGGGGTATCAGTAGATGATGAACATCCTGTATATCGGCAGCGACGAGCATCTCGCGAAGAAGATGAAGCAGATTAAAGGAGCGGGCGAAGTAACGATGACAAGCTTCTCCGCATTTCGTTCCGGATCAGCCGGGAACGACGCCGGACTCGTTGTCGTTTCCGATCGCGAGGTGCACCATCTGGAACTGGAGCGGCTGAAGAACGATTCTAGGCCGGACGTTTCGTTCGTCTATTTGCTCAGCAGCCGGGCGAATATGACGGTGTTATCGAACGTGTCGCTGCTTTGCAGCCGGCTCGGCATCCAAGTCGTCGCTCCGAAGAGAACGGTGGAGCAAATTTGCGGCGACCTCTCCGCGATGTTTTTTGAGCCTTATAAAAACGAGCGCCGCGCCAAAGTGATTACGTTTTTGGGCACGCACCGGCAAATCGGTCTGACGGGCAACGTTTTGTCATTCGCCGACGATCTGTCTTCACGCGTGCAGGAAGAAGTATGCGTGCTGCAAATGAACGCCTTCAACCCCGGCATCGAATACATCAAAGATTACGAAGGACATTACCTGGACGACCTGTATACGAGAATTCAGGAAACGAAAGTGCTGACGTCGCTGGAGCTCAGGCAAAACATGCACAAGCACCGCCATTTTTATTACCTTGCCGGCAATTCGGACTTGACGAAACGGTACCGCTACCATTCGGAGTCGATTCATTACCTCATCCAGTTGGCCAAGGAACAGTTCGGGGTCATTCTCATCGATGCCGGCGCCGATCCGGACAACAATATGTGCATCCAGTCATTGCTCCATGCGGACATGAAAATTGTGATGGCGACCCAGCAGCCGAAATCGGTGTTTTTGTGGAACCGGTTTTTGGAGGACATCCTGAAGTTTCTGCACATCGGCGAGGATGAGTTCCTGCTCGTCATCAACAAATATTCGGCCGTCACCGGATACGAAGCGGGAGAAATCCAGACGCAAATGCGCGTGCCGCTCCTCGGGACGTTCCCGGATCTCGGCGTGTCCGCGCTCGATTGCGAGCTGGATCGGCGGTTGTTTACGGCCATTGCCGACAAGAGGGATAAAGCGGCCTACATGAAAGAATTGCGGCGAATGACCGACCTGGTGATGCGTCACTTTCAGTTGACGCCCAAACCTGTGGAGGAAAGCAAAAAGAAAGCTTGGGGCGGGATGTTCGGATGAGTGTGTGGGATTGGCAGGAAAAACCTTTCGACGTGTCCGACTATTTGATCAGCCGGAACGCCCAGTACCGGGTTCCGGCATTGTCCGGAATGGAAGAACCGCATGAACACCGTGACTTCAGAGCGATTTGCGACGCGGTATTCGCTTATTTGGACAAGAAGGACGAGCGGCGCACCGACGCCGAAAAAACGAACTGGATGATGAAGCAGCACGAAGCGCTGCTCGGCATTCCGCAGTCCGTCAAATATTTTAAAGACGAAATCGAAGATTTCCTGAACCGGGAGAAGCTGCTGGCCGCCTCATTCCCCGCGTATTACGACAATATGGTCGACGCCGTCTTTCAGGAAACGTACGGGCTCGGGCCGATATCGGTCTGGTGGAAGTACCGGGACGTTCTGAAGTCGCAGGCGGCCCGCATTGTCGGCACCCGCATTTATTTCGAGATTCCGGGGGAAGCGAAGCAAATGCAGCCGTTCTCTTACTTATCGGAAGACAGGGTGCTGAAAATCGCGGAAATTCTCAGCCTGAAAGATGAGCATGCCCATTTGAACAAACGGAACCCGCTGCTGAAAATCGATATGGAGGACGGCACACGGGTGACGATTATGATTCCGCCTGCGGTGGAACGGCCGGTCATCATTTTCCGCAACTATACGATTAAAAAAGTGCTGCTTGACGATTTGGCCGGCACGACGTTTCCGTTCGAAGCGCTGCCGATATTGAAGAGCATGGCGCGGTGCAGGCCGAACCTGCTGATTGCCGGCAAAGTGAAAACGGGGAAATCGACGCTAATCAAAGCGCTATACGGGGAACGGAGCGATGAGGATGTTTGCGTCGTCATCCAGAGAAAATTCAACGAACTGAAATTGAGCGACGACTATCCGGACCGGCAGGTCATCGAACAAATTGCCAACAGCGAGAAAGATTTGGCGCAGTTTTTCGATTTTGTGCTCAGTTCCGACTACGACTACTGCATCGTCGGCGAGCTCTTGTCGCTGGAAGCGGAAATCTTCAATAAAAGCTGCGAGCGCGGAGCTC
>JAWLCZ010000282.1:0-2825 GCA_041686835.1 Paenibacillaceae bacterium
TCCGGAGCTCAGATTCAATCCTGCGAACTCGGACATTTCCAGCGCCGCTTGCCGATCCCGATATTCCCCCTTCAGCAGCCTTCGGAAAAAATCGGCCTGAACGACCGACTTATAACGCTCCATGCTGCTGCGCAAGTCTTTATCCTTGTTAATAATCGTCGTCATCACTTGATCGATCAGATCCAGCTCGTGTTTGTAGCCTTCCGGCCGATGCCCTTCATGCTCCCGATATTTTTTGAACCTGTCGGCAATTTTGCGGATAGGATGGTAATGATGATACGAAAAATAATACGCCATGGCGATTCCGATCAGGACCGACAGCGCCAGCATGAGCAGTACGATGTCCCTGGAGGCATTGACCTTGGCGAGCACTCCTCCGGAATCCAGTACGGATATGGAGGCCCACCCGGTTTCCTCCGACATGATGTAGGAGATTATCTTTTGCTTGCCGTTGATCGTTTGATAGTACACTCCCGCTTTATTCTTCTTCTCGAGTTGTAGTAAAGCCTTCAGCTCGTCGGCGCTCAAGAGGCTGCCGTCATTGTTGATTCCGTTTACAATTCTGCCGACCGGGTCGGTAATATACATGCTCCCCGTGTAATTCCCAAGAAATAAGCTCATCATTTGATTGATATGGCGGGCGTCCATCGTAATCATCAGCGTCGCCTTATGGCTCGTATCCGCAACGGGCAGCGGTTTGAAATAGACGATCTGCTCCTTCTTCGAGTTCAATCCCTCCAACACCTCCAGCGGCAGCACCTGCTTCTCATTGCTGTTCTCCAGGAGTTCCCTCACTTTCGTCTCCGGGCTTCCGGCAGGCGTAATGAAGCTGTAGAACATCTTGTAATTGTATTTGCTGTCCGCCGAGACGACCACATCCGAATTCCGATAATAGAGGTATACATTATCAATAAACGTATTGGCCGTTCTTATATTTCTTAATTCGCGGGATATCCTATAGAAGTCGAATTCCGGCAGCCCGCGGACGTCCTGCGTGAACAGCGACGGGCTTACGCTGCTGTTCTGGGTCAGCCGCACGGCGATGTTGTCGAACTCCTTCATCCGGATCTGCACCGTATCCAGCGTCTGCGAGACGGTCAGCAGCGTCGCATCCTCCACTTCCTTATAGAGCGAATCGGTGAAGCGCTGATACAGGAAAATGCCGACAAAACAAAGCGGAATGAGCAGCACCACGATATACGACAAAATAAAGCGGGTCAACAAGGCGAAGCTTCGGTCACTTTCCATCATTTTTCGTCTTCGAAAGCTAAAAGTCCGCATGGTACCCTCCCATTAGGTTCAACGGTGGAAGCGCTTTTAACATACCATATCATACCTATGCAGGAGGAAGGAAGGGATGCTCTTACTATCCGGGATCGATGCAATCCGGCCGAGCGATTTCGAAGCCTTTTGATATTCAGATGAAGAACGGCCGCCCCCTCCGGGACAGCCGCATGTATTTCCAAGCTGATTCGTCTTGAGACATGCTCGTTAGAGCATCTGTCCGCCTGATGCTTCGAGGCGTGTCGCATTTACCCAGCCGAACTCGTCCGTACACAAGGAAGCGACAACCCCGCCGATATCGTCAGCTTCTCCGACCCTGCCTAACGCGATATTCGACGCGACAAATTCCCTCATCTTTTGATTGTCCCTTACCGAACCCCCGCCGAAATCCGTCGCAATCGCTCCCGGAGCGACCACATTGACCCGAATACCTCTTTTTCCCCCTTCTTTGGCCATATACTTCGTCAAAACTTCGATCGCGCCTTTCATCGCCGAATAAGCGCCGAAGCCCTCAATCACAAAACGGGTCAGCCCTGTTGAGATATTAACGACACTGCCGTTGTCGGCAATGCGGGAAAACAGCTTCTGCGATAGGAAAAATACACCCTTGAACTGCACGTTCATCATGCTGTCGAATTGTTCCTCCGTTGTTTCCGCAACAGAAGCGTGAATCCCGAATCCCGCATTGTTGACCAATATATCGATTTGCTCCCGATTCCATTTTTCGTTCAGCACGTTCATCAGCCTGGAAACAAACGCATCAAAAGAGGATACATTGCCGGTATCCAGCTGCAACGCCGCGGCTTTTCGGCCATTGTTCTCGATTTCTTGGACGACTTTATCAGCCTCTTCCCTCCGGGTATGATACGTGACGATGACATCAATTCCTTTGCGGGAAAGCGCGATCGCGGAATTTCTGCCGAGTCCCCGGCTGCCTCCAGTTACAAGTGCAATCTTTTGAGTGGAATTCATGACTCCTGTCTCCTTTGTTTATTTATTTCAACCACTTGATGTCTTGTTATTCGTGGTCTATAGTGAGTATAGTGCTTCGAGTTTACTCTAGGTCAAGGGGTGCGCTAAAAAAAATGAGTTATTCCATTAACGAGGTTGCGAACAAATTCGGCTTATCCGTCCACACGCTACGATACTATGATAAAGAGGGCCTGATGCCCTTTATCGGGAGGGATAAATCCGGCAATCGAGTATTCACCGAAACCGACCTCAACTGGGTGGCCATGGTCTGCTGCCTGAAAGATACGGGAATGTCGATCAAAGAAATCAAGAAGTACGCGGATTGGTGTACGGAGGGCATGCAATCGATCGACGAACGGAAAGCGATGCTCGCCGCTCATCGCAAACAAGTCGTAAAGCAGATCGAGGACTTACATAAAAACCTTGAACTCATCGATTCGAAAATCGCGGTTTACGAAAATCCGGAATTGGCCCAAAGATTGTACGGCGGTCTCGATAAATCAGCATTGATTCCTTAAACAATGGCAAAAACTTGACGTGCTGGCGGTAAAGCGGATCGTCTAGGATGG
>JAWLCZ010000283.1:0-2727 GCA_041686835.1 Paenibacillaceae bacterium
CTTCCGAAGGCATGGCGACGAAGCGGGCCGCAATGTCCGCGGCAGTCAGACATATCGCCCCAAGCAAAGCGCTGTACGGAACGATCCAGCGGATGTCGTTTCCGACGAAAAAACGCGCGACATGCGGGATCACCAATCCGATAAAACCGATCGGACCGGCAATCGCTACGGAACTCCCGGCCAGCACGACGACGAGCGCGCCGGCGCCGAGTTTGACGAGCAGCGTCCGCTGTCCCAAACCTTTAGCCACGTCTTCCCCCAGCAGGAGCGTATTGATCGGACCGGCCAACAGGAGCGAGGCCGCCCAAGCGGCAGCCATATAAGGCAGCACTTTGAACAGCATTTCCAGCTTTCTGCCTTGGACCGAACCGGTCAGCCAGAACAATATTTCTTCCAATACCCGTTCGTTCAATAGGAGCAGCGCATGAGTGAACGACGAGGCCAGCGCCGTCAACGCCGCTCCCGCCAGCGTAATTTTCAAGGGAGTCAGTCCGTTTCTTCCGATGGAACCCAGAGCATAGACGGCCGCACCGGTTACCGCCGCGCCCAAAAAAGCGATCCACATATATCCGGTCAGCGATTGCACGGAGAAGTAAGAGATGGCGACAACGACAAACAAAGCCGCTCCCGCGTTGATGCCGAATATCCCCGTGTCGGCCAGCGGATTTCTCGTCAATGCCTGCAGAAGCGTTCCGGCAATGCCCAGACTGGCGCCGACGGCGGCGCCGACAAATGCGCGGGGCACCCGGACTTCTTTTATAATGATTTGTTCGTTCGTACTGTTAAAATGCATGTATGCCTCAACGACTGTTTTCCAGCTTGTTTCGGCGACGCCGAATAGGATGCTTGAGCAAACGGCTGCAATCAGCAATGCGAAGCCGACGACAAGCCCGGCGATTTTGAGCGGTCTGTTGGGCAATACTGCGTTCATTGCGGGAATCCTTCCTTCGATGCTTGTGTGATTTCAACCTTATTGTAGGAGATGGAGGTTGAAGTGTCAATGAATTTGATATTCATTCTCAATATAAATTTTTCAATTTGACTGTTGACAAACCGTTGTTTTGTCATTAGCATAATACTCGATACTGATAATCATTATCACTTGTTGGTGGAGGAGAGAGAAACTTGATGTCCAATGTATTGCTTTACGCAAAAAAACCGTCGCTTCGATTTCTGGTGCTGCTGATGTCTTTACTGTTGATTCTTTCCGGTTGCGGCGGAACGTCGGCGAATAACGGCGGGGTAGCGGCCAATCAGCAAGCAGGCGATGCGGCAAGCGGCAGCGCCGCCGGAAGCGAGGAGAAAGGGACGGAAGCCGACGGCGCTTACACCGTCAAACATGCGATGGGAGAAACGAAAATTCCGCATACGCCCAAGAAAGTTGTCGTGTTGACCAACGAAGGAACCGAAGCGGTTCTCGCGATTGGCGTCAAACCTGTCGGCGCCGTTAAATCGTGGACCGGCAATCCGTGGTACGATCATATAAAAAGTGAGATGGAAGGCGTTCAGGTCGTCGGAGACGAGCATCAACCGAACCTGGAAGCGATAGCGGCTCTGCAGCCGGATCTGATTCTCGGCAACAAGATGCGGCAGCAGAAAGTGTACCAACAGCTTTCCGCCATCGCTCCGACAGTCTTTTCGGAAGAGCTTCGCGGCGAATGGAAAAACAATTTCAAGCTGTACGCGGAAGCGCTGAATAAAAAAGCGGAAGGCGACAAGATTTTAGCCGATTGGGATAAACGGGTAGCCGAGTTCAAGCAAAAAGCGGGCGACAAATTGAAGACGAAGGTATCCGTCGTGCGTTTTATGGCGGGAAAGACGCGTATTTACTATAACGATACGTTCTCGGGAATCATTTTCAAAGAGCTGGGCATCGCCCGTCCCGAGGCGCAGGATAAGGATGAATTTGCCGCGGAAGTTACGAAAGAGCGCATCCCGGAAATGGACGGGGATATGCTGTTTTACTTCACCTATGAGGAAGGTGACGGCAAAGCGAGCGAAACGGAAAAAGAATGGACCAGCGATCCGCTGTGGAAAAACCTGAACGTCGTCAAAAACAACAAGGCGTACAAAGTGGACGACGTCATTTGGAATACGGCGGGCGGCGTGAAAGCGGCCAATTTGCTGCTCGACGATCTGTATAAGCGTTTCGAAATACAATAGCAACTATCGGCGGCACCCCGGCGGTGCCTTTTTCTTTGTCTGGGCATGGAGACGAATATGCGTATACATGTATATGCAATCGAGAAACTTCTCGATGAAAGGACCTGACGAATTCCAAACATTCCTGTATAGCCTAAGATACCGGCTTGGACAAAAAACAGGAGCGCCTCGTATGATGGAGGTGTGACGGGTCAATGCCCTAAAAATCCATCAGGAGGCGCCTACTATGAAGTCTACTCAAAACCATGCAACAAATCAACGGATTGAACGAATTACCATGCAGCATGCCGTCGTGGGGATCGATATCGCCAAAGAGGTGCACGCCGCTCAACTGACCGATTTCCGCGGACGCTTGCTCACGTCTCGTCATCTGTCCTTTCCGAATACGCAGTAAGGCTTTGAGAGGCTTCTGCGCTGGATTCAAGACGTACAGGCGAAGCACCGATTATCGTCGCTCATCATTGGTCTGGAGCCAACAGGTCATTACTGGTTTAACCTCGCTAATTGGCTGTTGTCGCGATTTTCCTTGTTACGGTGCGTCGTAACCGGGTTGACCAGTACGAC
>JAWLCZ010000284.1:0-2724 GCA_041686835.1 Paenibacillaceae bacterium
GAGAGGGTTATCATCCCATGACAGAACCACTTTCCGTTAGGCTGCGTCCGGCACACTATTTTTCCGAGGGACAAGGTGTCGCCCCCTATAACCTAGAGACGATCCGAAACATGTATCATTACCTTCACTCCATCGGAACCTTATACATGATCGAAATTATGGAGAACGGTCAATGGCATCCGATTGGCGATGTAACCTTTTCCCAAGAAACGCTTCCTATTGTTATCGGTGAGAAGCGGTACCGTTCCAGAGGGATCGGCAAGCAGGCGTTACGACAAATCATTGATATGGCTCAGGCGGACGGGTGGGTGCAGTTGAAAGTGAAACAAATTTTTGATTATAATGAGCGCTCGCAGCGTTTGTTTACCGGTCTTGGTTTTCGAGCAACCGGCAGAGGGACGGATGAGCATGGGAACAGCTATACGAGCTATATTTTAACCCTGTAAAATGCAATTGTCTTCAAACCTCGTTCCCGAAGGAAAGAAACAAACTTGGCTTTCGATGTCACCGCAACATGGAAGGATGGTTATCATGGATTTTCCGTCATTGCTAGAAGGGCAGCGGGTGCGATTGCTTCCCCTTGAGGCAGCACATGCTGAGCAACTGTTTCAGTCCGGGAATCACCCGGAAATATGGACTTATTTGCCTAAGAAAGTGGATACATTGAAACATATGATCGAGCTTGTCGAGGAAGCGTTGCAGGGGAAGGAGAAGGGGCTCGATTACCCTTTGGCCGTCTATGACAAACAGCTAGAGAGGTTAGTAGGAAGTACGAGATTATTAAATATATCGACGGTACATCGCAATTTCGAAATCGGCTGGACCTGGTATTCGCCGACGGTGTGGAGGACTAGCGTAAATACAGAGTGCAAACATCTATTATTATCGTATGGATTCGAGCAATTTCGGGCGGTACGCATTCAATTGAAGGCGGATGTCAGGAATGACCGGTCGAATCGAGCTATTGCAAGGATCGGGGCTGTGAAGGAAGGCGAAGTGAGGCAGGATCGAATATTGCCGGATGGCTATATCCGCACTGCGAATCTATACAGCATCATTGATACGGAATGGCCGGATGTCAAACAAAAATTAGAGGGATATCTGAAATCGACGCTATAAATGGGGGAATGGGGCGCTTGAGCAAAACGATATTTCTTGTACGACATGCCGTCAAGGAGAAAGCGATCGGCGATATCTCGATTACTTCATTCGGGATCAAACAAGCGCAGTCCACAGCTCGTTATCTGGCCCGATGGCCAATCGCCGCCATCCTGTCCAGTCCGCTCCGACGAGCATCCGAGACCGCGGATTACATAGCGCAAGAAACAAAGTCAACGATCCGAATCGATACCCGATTACGAGAGCGCGCGAACTGGGGAGACTTGCCGGGGCAAAGCTTTCAACAATTTGTTGAGATGTGGGAGCGGTGTACGCGGAATCCCGACTGGATTCCTCCCATCGGCGATTCTGCCAGGCAGGCCGGCGAACGATTGTCCTCCCTTATCATGGAACTGGTACAATCTTACCCGTCCGGCAGCCATCTTGTGATCGTGACCCATGGCGGCTTGTTGACGGATTATCTCGTGCATGCATTTCCGGAAGAAGAATTACGAAGGTTTCACCCTCAATTCATCACCGAACAAACCGGTCTCGTTCCGGAATGTTCGATTACGAAACTGGTCTATGAACGGGAACAATGCCGGATCGATACGTTCGCATCGGTTGAGCATCTGCAGGACATCGCGGGGAGTGGGACGACGAATGAATGAAGGGCTGACGCTTAGCGGCTTGCAAGCATACATCAAGCAAACGGATCATTCTCCGGAGCATAAGGAGCGGTATTTTTATAAGCTTATTGAAGAGGTTGGGGAGCTGTCGGAGGTGATCCGGAAAAATCACAGATTGCATGACACCGGGATGATCAAAGGGACCATCGAAGAAGAGCTCTATGATGTGTTATATTATATCGCGGCGCTGGCGAATGTGTATGAGATCGATCTGGAAGAATGCTTCCAATTGAAAGAAGAGCTGAATAAGGTGAAATGGAATAAATAGAGAGGCGAATCCTATGTCAGCGAAAATGAAAGAGTCAAGTAAGTCGAAACCGTCAGGCGAGGAACAAGTCCTCGAGTTTCTGGCCAAGCTGGAGCATCCGCTCAAGTCAGAAATCGAAGAAATTCGTTCCATCATATTAAACGCATATGAGAACATCACGGAACATATCAAATGGAACGCACCCAGCTTCTGCATACAGGAACAAGACCGGATCACGTTCAACCTACATGGGAAGGCGGGCATCCGGCTCGTCTTTCACTGCGGAGCGAAAGGAAGCAGCACAACCGGGGAAGGGCCGCTCATCCAGGATGATACCAAGCTTCTGGTATGGTTGGCGGCAGACAGAGCCATAGTTACGTTCGCAAGTATGGATGACGTTCATTCGAAGAGAGATCAACTCACTAAGGTTATTGTAAAGTGGATAGAAGCGACAACGCCGTAACAGTTCGAGATGATGGAGTTCATTGGGAGGAGACCGCAAATGAATTGCCCTGTGCAAAATCAAATTCGTAGTGTGTTTATTCCTGTCAGCCATATCGAGACCGCCAGAGATTGGTATTGCAGATTGCTGAATTTGCCGCCTGATGGAGAGATCTTCTTCGGGCATATCTATGTTTTGCCCATGCAGGGGGAGACAAATTTGGTTTTGGACAGCAAAATATATGCTCC
>JAWLCZ010000285.1:0-2709 GCA_041686835.1 Paenibacillaceae bacterium
CAAGCACCGCTCCCGTCAATGTGGCTACGTCAATCAATCGGTCGGCGCCGAGCTTTTTCGCATAAGTGATGCCGTCCGCCAGCACAATGCGCCCTTCCGCATCGGTATTGAGCACCTCCACCGTGCGCCCGCTCATCGTCGTCACGATGTCTCCCGGCTTGAAGGCCGAACCGGAAGGCATATTTTCCGCGGCCGGAATGACGGCGAGCACGTTCGCTTTCGGACGCAGCCGCCCCAAAGCCTGCATGACGCCGAGCAGCGCAGCGGCGCCGCCCATATCGCTGATCATTTCTTCCATGCCATCGGCTTTTTTCAGGGAGATGCCTCCCGTATCGAACGTAATCCCTTTGCCGACAAGTCCAAGCACGTCGGTCCACTGCTCTTTGCCCTGATATTTCAGCGCGATCATGCGCGGCGGATGCGCGCTTCCCCGCCCGACCGCCGCCAAACCGCCCATACCCGACTTTATAATTTGCTCTTCTTCCAGCACCGTACATTCGATGCCGAACCGCTCCGCCAGCTTCCGCGCTTCTTCAGCCAATGTTTCCGGAACCAGCTTGTTGCCCGGCAAATTGGTCAAATCCCTCGCATAATTCGTTGCCTCCGCAAACACTTGAGCCTTATGGATTCCCCGTTCCATGGCCCGCCGGTCCGCCGGTTCGCCCGCAATCAAAGCGATGCGGCGCAGCACGGGAAGATCGCGATCATCGTGCCGGTACGATGGGCGGCGGTATGCGCCGAGCAGCAGTCCTTCCGCAACGGCATAAGCGAGCCGTTCCGTTCCCGACGCATCGTCGCCCGCATATGAGAAAGGAAGATGGACGGCAAGCCTTTCCAGCCGGTGATTCAGGGCCGCGTTGGCAACCATGGCGGAGCTTTCGCGAATGGCGTGCAGCGGTGCGGGCGAATCGCCGAGTCCCGCCAAGAGGAGATAGGGATGCGGGGCGAGCCCGAATGTCGGCAGAAGGTGGACTTTATTCTTCTCTCCGGTAAAAATCCGTTTCGCCGCCAGCCTGCGGATTTCTTCATCTAGCTTCGGGTGAAGCTGCGGGAAGGCCTTTCCGCCGGCACCGGTTTCGTTCGCCGGCAAATAGACCACGAGCGCATCCGCGTCGGACAAAGTCTCCGCAGACGGTTCGGCTGAAACGATCTCCAAAGCCGCTCTGTTTTCATTCATGGGAGCACTGTCTCCTTTATCGCGCCGAATCCGGCTGCCGGCTGTCAAGCGCCGTAATAAGCCGCGGCCTCCTGTATCACTTTCTGCATCGGCAGATGGTACGGGCATTTTTCCTCGCAAAGCGGCTTCTCTTTGCACGGCTCGTAATCGGCGCACGACAATATTTTCTCTTTGTTTTTTTCATAAAATTGCTGTCCTTTCGGCAGCAAGCCGAATTTGCCGCGCACGACGCTTGAAATCATCACGTCGGGAATGGCGATTTCGAGCGGGCATGAACAATAGTTGCAGCGGCGGCAGTTATGCGAGCCGAGTTCGGCGGCAAGCCGCTCCAATTCCTGACGTTCTTCCGGCTCCACTTCCCGTTCCATAGCGGCCAGATTCTCTTTCACTTCGTCTACGCTGACCATGCCGGAAATGAGCACATGAATGTCCTGGCTGTACGGATAACGGATCGCTTTGTCGACCGGGTGAACAAATCCTCCGGACAGCGGCTTCATGGCGACCTTTCCCATGTTCAGCCTCGTCAGGGCGGGAATCAATTCATCGTTTGAAAACGGCTGGACGAGACTTAAATGAAACAGCACTTGATCGAATTGTCCCTTGGCGATCCATTTGGCCAACAAATCGGGACGGTGCCCCGTAATGCCGATAAAACGTATTTTTCCTTCCTTCTTCGCTTCCAGCGCCGCTTCATACGCGCCGCCCTCGTCCATCACCTGCTTGAACTCGTGAGGGTAATTGACATAGTGAATTTGCAGCAGGTCGATATAATCGGTTTTCATTCGCTTCAGGCTTCGCTCGATTTCCGCTTTCGCGCCCTTGTAATCCCTTTGCGCCGTTTTGGTAGCCAAAAAATATTCATGTCTGCGGTGCGAGATCGAATCGCCGATAATTTCTTCGCTGTTGCGATACCCCGCCGCCGTATCGACATAGTTGATTCCTTGATCCAGCGCATAGTTGAGAGCCGCCTTCGCCTGCTCGAACGGAACGCCAGGCAGGTTCATCGCCCCGAATCCTAAAGAGGATACGTTATAACCTATTTTACCAAATGTTCTGTATTTCATATTCCTCTCCCCCAAACATTTTTGAACCGGATGAATGCGATTGCAGGGTTGTACATCGTTATACGCGTCCATTTTATCATATAAATCGCTTGCGAATAATCCCCTATCCATACAATCCGGCGCAAAAACGAAAAAGAAAACCCGCCTTACGCGGCAGGGTTCAATTCCTTTTGTCTATGACGGTTTTGATCCGGTCGGTCGTGTCCTCGCCGCTCTTTAAGCCGGGACGTTCATCCTGTCCGGGTTTATCCGGAAGGGCTTCCTTATGGATATCCTTGCTTTCACTTCCCTTGTCATTCCGGTGTTCTGCCTGACGGGTGCTCCGATCGGCATCTTTGCTTTCGTTGTGGTCCTGAATATGACCGTTTTTGCCATTCCGCTCGTTCCCGTTTGGTTCCGGTGCGGCGGCCTGGTCGTTCTTCATGCGGGCCGGCTCGGCTTTCCTGCCGATTTCTTTTTTGTTTTGGC
>JAWLCZ010000286.1:0-2555 GCA_041686835.1 Paenibacillaceae bacterium
TTTAAAACGCAGCACGGGGCCGAGTGGCAGATGCTCATGGCCGCATCCGTCGTCGTGACGCTCCCGATCATTATTCTGTATTTCCTGGTGCAGAAAGCGTTTATCCGGGGCATTACGTTCTCCGGTATTAAATAATATGAAAAACGGAACAACTTGAAGGAATAACCCATTCTTTGGAGAATAAATTTGGAGAATGTTGCAAGAATGTTCTTGGAATATTCTCCATTTTATACGCATCCGGCAGCGAGATAAAAGCACAGTCCCCGCGACGAGGATGCATTATGCTTTCAAGCAACAAAACGACCAGCACTATCTATTAAAGGAGGAAACCGTCAATGGCAAAACTTCGCATCGGCATGATCGGAACGGGAGGCATCTCCCACTGGCACGCCCGCCAACTGCTGGAATTGAAGGACGACGCCGAGATTGTCGCGATTGCGGACACGAGCGCTCAAAGCAGGGATCATTTCGTGTCCACGTTTGGTTTGCAGCATGTCAAGCAATTTTCCGACTACAAAGAAATGCTCGATCAGACGGAATTGGACGCAGCGGTGATTTGTTCTCCGCATACGCTTCATTTTCAACAAGCGACCGACGTTTTAAACAGAGGGCTGCACGTCTTGATTGAAAAGCCGATGACGTGCTCTTCCGCAGAAGCGGAACAGCTGATCGCCACCGCCGAAAAAGCCGGCAAAGTGTTGCAAGTGTCGTATCAACGCCATTTTCAGCCCGAATTCATCTACATACGGGATGCGATTGCAAGAGGTGAAATCGGCAAGCTCACCTCGATTACCGCTTCTCTGTATCAGGAATGGAAGCAGGGCACTACCGGCTTATGGCGGCAAGTTCCGGAATTGTCCGGCGGAGGCATGCTGATGGATTCCGGCAGCCATATTTGCGACGTACTGCTGTGGACTTCCGGGCTTACGCCTGTAGAAGTGAAGCCGCAGTTGTCGATGCAGGGCGCTCCTGTGGAAATCGACACGTTCACGTCCATCCGTTTTCAAGAAGGGGCGATTGCCGGCTTGAATATCGTCGGATACGCGCCGTGCTGGCATGAAACTTATGTATTTTGCGGCGAAGACGGCGGCATTTTCTATGACAACGGCAAAATTACGCTGCGCCGTCTCGGACAGGAGCCGATCGTTCCGGAGCTTCCGAAGCAGACGACGAACCAGGACAAGAGCTTTGTCGACGCGATTCTCGGACGCCACGAAGTGATGGTGCCGGGCACGTTCGCGCTGAAAGTCGTGAAATTTACCGAGATGATTTATCAGGCTGCCGGTTACAAACCGTTCTAATGGATGAAAATGTTATTCCCTATCAACGCGATATGAATTTTTAACGAGGAGGAGTCATCAGTATGAATTTTAAAATCGGGATGCGCATTCCGCCGAAAATCGGCTCCGAAGGCATCGAAAAAGTAGCTTCATTCGCCGCCGAGGTCGGTCTGGACGTCATTGACGTGCCGAGGCTGACTCCGGAAGTGAAACAAGCCCTTGACAAAGCGGGGCTCGGTATCGGTTCGGTGGACGCTTGCGAAGGGGGCCGGCTGCTCAGCCGTGACGAAGCCCGCCGCGCGGACGCCGTCGAAGCGCTGAAAAAACAGATCACGGAAATGGCGCAATTGGGCGGACGGGTGCTGTTCATGTGCCTCGTTCCCGAAGATCACACGCTGCCCCGCAGTGAAGGGTTTGCCATCTGGAAAGAGACGTTCCCGGACATCGTCCGCCACGCGGAGCAGACGGGCGTCTACATCGCCATCGAAGGCTGGCCGGGCCCGGCGCCTCATTACCCAACGCTAGGTTGCACGCCGGAAATGTGGCGCGCCATGTTCGAAGCGATTCCGTCGAAGCATTTTGGCTTGAACTATGACCCGTCGCATCTTGTGCGGCTCGGCATCGATTATATTCGCGCCCTGCAGGAATTCGGCGAAAAGATCAACCACGTCCACGGCAAAGACACGGAAATTTTGACCGACGAGCTGTATGAATGCGGCGTTCTTCCCGCAACGTTCGGCGCGAAGTACGGATTTTCCGAAGGTTCCTGGAGATACACGATTCCCGGACACGGGGAAGTGCAATGGGACAAAGTCGCGGTGCGGCTCGATCGTCTCGGCTATCAGGGCGCAATCAGCATTGAGCTTGAGGATCATCGTTTTTGGGGTTCCCTTGAAGCGGAGCGCCAAGGCATTATCAAAGCGACCGAGCATCTTGCGAAATACTGCAGATAATACAAAAGAAACGGAATCAGGCTTCCCTATCAGGGGCCTGATTTTTTAACGCCGGAATCTTTATTCACGCTAGTCCAACATTCCGTATCGGAGGCATCCGCCTCTCCTGGCGTGCATTGCGGCGCTGCAAGGCGGACCGGCGGGTGACAGGCGAGTGACCAGCGGGTGACAGACGCGTGAACGGCGGGTGAACCAACCCGGCGAGGGCTCGCCGCTTGGTGGCGGTCAACCCCATGTATCGCCAGCATATGTTGCACAAAATGCAACATATCCCCAGGGAAAAGGGCACGGAGCGCAGTATATTGCATTTTGTGCAACATAA